>JASGGQ010000026.1:0-23460 GCA_047604965.1 Patulibacter sp.
TCGACGCGCGGCGACTGCGTGGCGAGCACGAGGTGGATGCCGACGGCGCGCGCCTTCTGCGCAATTCGGATGATCGAATCTTCAACGTCGCCGGGCGCGACCATCATCAGGTCGGCGAGCTCGTCGATCACGCAGAGGATGTACGGGAACTCCGCCTCGCCGCGCTCACGGCGCACCCGGTTGAGCTCGGGCAGGTTGCGGGTGCGCGCCAGCGCCATCGTGGAGTAGCGCGCCTCCATTTCGCGGACGAGGTTCTGAAGCGCCGTCGCGGCCATCTTCGGGCTGGTGATGACCGGCGTCAACAGGTGCGGAATCGACTCGTATGGCGTCAGTTCAACCTGCTTGGGATCGACCAGCACCATCCGCACGTCGTGCGGGCTGGCCGAGAGCAGGATGCTCGACAGCATCCCGTTGATGCAGGCCGATTTGCCGGCGCCGGTGGTGCCTGCAACGAGCAGGTGCGGCATCTTGGCGAGGTCGACGAAGATCGATTCCCCTTCGACATCCTTGCCGAGCCAGACGTTCAGCGGTGATGCCTTCGGTGGCGCGTCGCCGAACACGTCGCCGAGCCGAACCATCGCACGGTTGCGGTTCGGAACCTCAACGCCGACCGCCGTCTTGCCCGGGATTGGCGCGAGGATGCGGATATCGACGGCAGCGAGTGCGTATGCGAGATCGTCTTTGAGCCCGGCGACCTTGTTCATCTTCACGCCCGGTGCGAGGCGCAGCTCGTAGCGGGTGATGTGCGGGCCGGCGACGCAGCCGACCAGCTCGGCCTTGACGCCGAAATGGCCGAGCGCCTCCAGGAGCAGTTCGGAGGTTTGCTGTTGATCGATCCGGCTCGGACCGCCGCGTTCTTTCGGCGAGCGCGTGAGGAAGCGCCGTGGTGGAATGCGCCACTCGAACTCGGGGGAGTCGGTCACCTCGGCGCGGTACCTCCCCATCGGCGTGAGCGCCTGCGGGCCGGTTGGCGCGGGACGGCCTGGAACATCAGCCTCCGCTGCGACCTCGGCATCAAACCGATCGTCGCCGGACGGGACGGCGTCGATTCCGAAATCGTCGTCGGTTGGGTCGTACCGCTCGGGCTCGTCGTCGGCGAACTCGCCGTTGCGTTCGAGCGGCAGGTCGATCTCGTCGCCCGGCTCTTGCTCGTCGACCTCAAGCCCGGCCTCGTGGCGCGCAGAACTCAGCTCGGCCTCGAACTCGGCCAGCGGGTCGGGATAGGGCACGTCGGCGGCCGGCGCGGGGTGATCGCCGTCGAGCTCCGGGCCGATCCACACTGGCCCCTCTTGGCCGAACAGGTCGGGGAAACGCTGCGCGCCGTCGATCAGCTGCACCGGGCGGGCAGCACGACGGACGACCGGGTCGACACCGGGCAGTTCCGGCGGCGCCAGCGGTGCCAGCGAACTGCCGGTATCACCGGCGCGTGATCGATCGTCGGCGCGCGATGTCCAGGTACGCGGCGCATCTGGCGGCTGCGGGAGGTCGTCCTGTGGTGGCGTTGCGGCCCGGCGACGGCCGCGCTTGCGAGCCGGTTCGCCGGCCGCCGGTACGCGGCTGGCCGAGGCCGTAGCCGACGGTTCCGTAGCGTGCCAGGAGCCGGGCCCCTCCCACTGCGGCCCGCCTTCGGCGCGCACGACCGCCGGGTTGTGCGGTCCGAGCTGCATCGCGCGATCGGCGCGGCGCTGCTCCCTGATTCTGGCCGGTGCCTGTACCGCTCGCGCCAGGCCGCGCCCCGTGCCCCGCGCGACCGAGGCCACCTGCGCCCCGGTGAGGAGCAGTGCCGCAACCAAGATCAGCACGACGGCGGTGACATACGGCCCGAAACTGCCGAAGGCAGCGTGACAGAGCGACCACAGCAGCTCGCCGAACGCTCCACCGGCGGCGCGCAAATGCGTCGCAGACCACACCGCCATCTGGTCCGGGCCGGCGGCGGCGCGGGCAATCAATGCGACCGCGCCAAAGCCGGCAAGCCCACCAGCACCGATGCGTACGCTGGTCGACACGCTGATCGGCGAGACCGCGACCAATCCAGCGGTAAGCGCCAGGAGCGGCGCGCCAAGCGCGGCGGTTCCGAGCAGAAGCCGCGCACCATCGGCGACGGCCTCGCCGAGCATGCCGCCGGCACCGGCCGACCACAGTGGAATCGCGATCAGCACCCCGAACGCAATCAGCACCAGGCCGACGATGTCGAGTTGGCGTTGATCGAGCAGCGGGGTTGGCGCTGGAGGGGTGGTCGGCCGCTTCTGCGTACGGCGGGGCTGTGCACGGGGCGGCTGCTTGGGCACCTCGCGAGTATCTTCGCCAACCGGCCGGCGGCTCCTTCCTGCCACCGCGTTGGCGCGGTGCGGGCAGTGGCGCGAGAGCTCCCGCCATACTGTGCGGCGTGGCTGGTCCGCGCATACTGATCGTCGAGGACGACGACGAGATCGCGAGCGCGATCGCGCGCACACTGGCGCGAGAAGGCTACGAGACGGCTCGCACGGCGACGGTCGCCGAGACGACGATGATGACGCGCCGGCAACACTGGGATGCCGTGTTGCTCGACCTCGGGTTGCCGGATGGCGATGGACTGGAGATCGCGCGTTCGTTGCGTGCGGCCGGCGGCACGCCGGTCATGATTGTGACGGCGCGCGACGAGATCGATGCGCGAGTCAACGGGCTCGATGCCGGCGCAGACGACTATCTCGTCAAGCCGTTCGACCGCGCCGAGCTGCTGGCCCGCTTGCGCGCGTTGCTGCGTCGCAGTGCGCCGACGGTCAGCATGGGGACGATCACCGTCGACGATCTGGTGATCGACACGACGCGACGCTCGGTGCGTCGCGGGACGCGCGTCGTGCAGGTCACGCCGCTGGAGTTCGAACTGCTGGCGTACCTCGCACAGCGCGCCGGAACGCCGGTTTCGCGCGAGGAGCTCCTGCAGCAGGTGTGGCATCACGACCCCGCCGAGCCGACCAACACCGTCGAGGTGTTCGTCTCGAATCTGCGGCGCAAACTGGAAGCTGGTGGCGAGCCGCGCGTGTTGAAGACGGTGCGCGGCAGCGGGTACGCGCTCGGTGCGTAACGCGATCCCGATTCGCTGGCGCCTGGCGCTGCTGATCGCGACGCTTACTACAGCGGTGCTCGTCGGCTTCGCGGTGATCGTCGGCACGACGACCGCTGCGAGGCTACGCTCCGATTTTCAGCTGAATGTGGAGCGTAGCGCCGCCGATTTGGCCGAGCGGATTACCGTCAGCATCACGCAAACCGCAGATGGCGACCAGCGAGCCGATCTGGCGGGCATCAACCTCGGCACGTACGCACGCGGTGGTGGAGGCATCGTGCAGGTTGTCGCGCAACGCGGCAAGCCGTTGCGGAACACCCGTGCCGGCGTCACGCTCGGCTCTCGTACGCCAGGCGCGCGACAGGTCGGCGATCTCTACGTCGTCACACGTGAGATCATCAGCGCCGACGCGCAGATCAGCGCCGCGCCGCTGTACGTGCAGTACGCGCGCAGCACGAAGGAAGTCGATGCGACGATCGGGCGCATCAGGCTGCTGTTGTTCGGTGCGACGGTTGGTGGTACCGCGCTGGCGCTCCTCGGCGCGTCGTGGCTCGCGGGACGCGCGCTACGGCCGCTCTCGACGCTGACGGCGGAGGCCAACGCGATCGCGCGGACCGGAGATCGACGCCTGCGTCTGCCGGTACCGTCGCGGCGCGATGAACTCGGAGAGCTCGCCACGACGCTCGATTCGATGCTCGATTCGCTCGATGCGGCGCGCACGACCACCGAAAAGACGCTCGAAGGTCAGCGGGAGTTTCTCGCCGACGCCTCGCATGAGCTGCGCACCCCGCTGACGAGCGTGATCATGAACTTGGAGATGCTGGAGGAATCCAGCGACCCGGAAACGGCGGAGACGGCTGCCGCCGCGCTGCGGTCGGCCCGCCGAATGCGGGGACTCGTCGCCGACCTGTTGACGCTCGCGCGCTCCGATGCGTCGGATGGTCGGCGGTACGCGCCAGTGCTGCTCGGCGATGTCGTCGGCGATGCCGTCAGCGAAGTCGAGGAGCTGCTCGAGGGCCACGACCTGACGCTCGCCGTCGAGCCGGTGTCCGTTGCCGGCGACCGCGACGACCTGCAACGAGTCGTGCGCAATCTGCTTGAGAATGCGGGCCGTCATACGCCGCCCGGCACGGCGGTGCGGGTGACTGTTGGCGTACGCGGCGGTCAGGCGCAGCTCTCGGTCGAGGACAACGGCCCGGGGCTTGCCCCGGGGGTGCGTGGCCGCGCATTCGAGCGGTTCGTACGCTCAGGCACCGGCGTCTCGTCTGGCTTGGGACTTTCGATTGTGCGGGCGACGGCGCAGGCACATGGCGGGTGGGTGGAATTGCGCTCGCCAGCGCGAGACGGGCGCGGCGTGCGCATCGACGTGCGACTGCCGCTGGTCGAGCCGGCGGCGCAGCAGACGCGGCCGGCGTAGCGGACTACCGGTTCAGGGGGCGGTCCGCTCCGGAGTCGGTCTCAGACTTCGACGACGACTGGAAGCAGCATCGGGCGCCGCTTCAACCGCCGGTACACCACGCCGGCCAACTCGTCGTGCAGGAACTCTTCGAGCCGGTCTGGATCATCGATCCCCTGTGACCCTGCATTGTCGAGCGCGTCATCGACGGCGTCGCGCAGCGTCTCGATCAGCTCCGCTTCCGCTTCGGCCGGGACGCCGCGCAGCAGCACCTCAGGGTCGGCGACCGAGGTCGTCGTACCTTCGGAGACGGTCGCGACGACGACGCAGATGCCGTCGGCCGACAGCATCCGCCGATCGCGCAGGGCGACATCGGCGACATCGCCGATCTCCATGCCATCGACGAAGAACACGCCGGCGCGTTCCGGTTTGCCACGGCGGGCGCCCTTGGCATCGAACTCGATCACATCGCCGTTGTCGCAACAGAAAATCTGCTCGCTCGGGATGCCGACCGCTTCGGCGAGCTTGGCGTGGAGTCGCTGGCGGGTGTAGTCGCCGTGGAACGGCATCACGTACTTTGGCTGCGTCAGGTTGAGCATCAGCTTCAGCTCTTCCTGGTAGCCGTGGCCGGAGGCGTGGATCGGCGTGTCTTTCGTGGTGATGACGGTCGCGCCGCGCCGGCTGATCGCGTCGATCACTTCGCCGACGGCCTTCTCATTGCCGGGGATCGGCGTGGCGGAGAAGACGACGGTGTCGCCGGAGTGCAGCGACACCTGTTGGTGGTCGCCGTATGCCATGCGTCGCAGGGCGCTGAGCGGTTCGCCTTGCGAGCCGGTCGAGATGATCACGATCCGTTCGTCGGGCAGGTGTTCGAGGTCGCGCGGCGTGACGAGCATCCCTTCGGGAATGTCGATGTGCCCGAGGGTGCGGCCGATCGCCGTGTTCTTGCGCATCGAGCGGCCGATCAGGCAGACCTTGCGGTTGTGCGCGGCGGCGGCATCGATCACCTGCTGGACGCGGTGGATGTTCGAGGCGAAGCAGGTGACGAGGATACGTCCGTCGCAGTGCGTGAAGAGCTCCGTCAGGCGGGGGCCGACGACCGCTTCGGAGAGCGACCAGCCGGGCCGGTCGGCGTTGGTGGAGTCGCCGCAGAGCAGCAGCACGCCCTCCTGGCCGAGTTCGGCGAGCCGGCGGAAGTCGGCGGGTCCACCATCGACCGGCGTTTGGTCGAACTTGTAGTCGCCGGTGAACAGGATCGGCCCGTGTTCAGTGTGGATCACGACCGCACACGCATCCGGGATCGAGTGCGTCATGTGAATCAGTTCGATCTCGAACGGCCCGGCGTTGATCCGCTCTCCCGGCTCGACCCGCTTGAGCGGCGCGTCTTTGATGCGGTGCTCGTCAAGTTTCGAGCGCGCCATTTCGACGGTCAGTGGCCGGCCGAACAGTTTCGGGCGGTGCGGCGTGAGTTGGCGCAGCAGGAATGGCAGGGCGCCGAGGTGGTCTTCGTGACCGTGCGTGATCACGAGCGCGTCGATCTTCGCGGCGCGTTCGAGCAGGTAGGTGAAGTCCGGGAGCACGAGGTCGACGCCGTGCTGTTCCTGCGTCGGGAAGCGCAGGCCGACGTCGATCACGACGATGTGGTCGCCCTGCTCGACAACCGTCATGTTCTTGCCGATTTCGCCGAGCCCACCGAGTGGTAGGACCCGGACCGCAGCGGCGCTCACGCGCGCGCCTCCAGTTCGAGCAGGCCAAGCGCCGCGAGAGTTTCGCGGATCGTCGCGCGTTCCTCCGGGGCAGCTTCAACCATTGGCAGCCGGACGGTCTCACGTTCGAGCACGCCTTGTAGCTGCAACGCGGCTTTGGTGGAGATGCAGGCTGGGGCGACCGACAGGGCTTGGTAGAGCGGTTGCAGGTCGGCGTCGATTGCGGCGCGCGCGGCTGGTTCTTGAATCATTTGCTTCATCTGGCGGCCGGCGACGTGGCTAGCGACGCAGATCCCACCGACGCCGCCGAGGTCGAGCGTGCGGGCGAGTACGTCGTCGTTGCCGGCGTAGAGGTCGAGCCCGTCGATCGGTGCGAGGTTGGCGTTGTTGGCCTGTTTGACGCCGGTGATTCCGTCGATTTGCGCCAGTTCGGCGAGCAGTTCGTTGGGAAGATCGATCGCGGAGCGGTTCGGGATGTTGTACAGGAGGATCGGCTTGTCGGTCGCTTTCGCGACCGCTTCGTAGTGGCGGATGATGCCGCGCCGGTTCGGGCGGTTGTAGTACGGCGTCACGCTGAGGATCGCGTCGGCGCCAAGTTCGGTGGCGCGCTCGGTGAGATAGACGGCATGCGCGGTGTCGTTGCTGCCGGCCCCGGCGATCACGGTGCTGCCGGCCGGCTTGTTCTGCACGGCGAGCTCGATCACGCGCAGGTGCTCGTCGTCGTCGAGCGTTGATGCTTCGCCGGTGGTGCCGCAGGCGACGATTCCGTCGGAGCCTTGTGCGATGACATGCCGGTGCAACCGAACGAAGGCTTCCTCATCGACGGCCGGCTTGCGTTCGCCTGCCCCAGACGCCCGGTCGGCGAACGGCGTGACGATCGCGGTGAGAAGCGCTCCAAGCTCGGACATCGCCGTTCAGTATCGCAGGGCGGCCAGCCGTACTGCGGCCGGCCGCCGCGTGCGTGCCGCCGAACAGCGCATCTAATCGAGCAGGTGTTCGAGTCCGACGACGAGATCCTGCTCCATGGTCGCGACCTTGCGTACGGCGAGGACGACGCCGGGCATGAACGACCGGCGATCGGTCGTGTCGTGGCGGATCGTGAGCGTCTGCCCCACCTCGCCGAAGATCACCTCTTGGTTGGCGATGATCCCGGGCAGGCGCACCGAGTGGATCGGCACATCAGCCGGCCCGCCGGCGTCGCGAATCATCCGCGCGGTGCGCGCGGCGGTGCCGGAGGGCGCGTCGAGCTTCTGGTCGTGGTGCAGCTCGATGATTTCCACCTTCGGCATGTGCTTTGCTGCCTGCTGGGAGAACTGCATGAGCAGCACCGCGCCGATCGCGAAGTTCGGTGCGATCAGGACCTTCGCGCCGTTCGCTGGTTTGACCTGCGCGAGGTCGAAGCCGGTGGTGCCGACGACGGCGTGAACGCCTGCTGCGATGCACGCCTGGATGTTCGCGAGGGCGACATCGGGTCGCGTGAAGTCGACAACCACGTCGACCTCGCCGAGCACGTCGGTCAGTTCGACGCCAAGTGCGGGATCGACACGAGCCGCGAGCACGAGGCCGTGGGCGGCTTCCACCGCCTCGCACACGGCGAGGCCCATCTTGCCGGCGGCACCGGCGACTGCGACTCGGATGGGCATATCCAACCCCTACTTGCTGGTGTTGAGCTTCCGCTCGAGTTTGTCGACGGCACTCTCAAGATCGGCCGCAGCGTCGGCGGACCTGATGAACACCGGCGCGAACGCGTTGATGCCGCTGCCGCTCTTCGCGATCGCGAACGCCGGCGTGCCGAACCTCTCGCCAGCCGAGGCGTACTTCTCAGCGATGACTTTGGACGCGTCGTCGATGTCGCTCGCCAGGCGCTGGTCGCGTTCGTCGAGCGTGCGCGTCACGTCGTCCGGCGCACCGGGAATCGCTTTCAGCAGCGCCTGCAGGTATGTCGGCGTCACGTAGCCGGTGCCTTCGTCGCCTTGGTTCCAATAAAAGAGGTTGAGAAAGTCCCACGTATGGTTGACGTGCGAGAGGCGTAGCGCGACGGCGCGTCCGGCTTCGGAGTCTTCGCCCATCTGCGGCAGCGCGATCGGCTGCACCTTCAACTGGATGCGTCCGGTCCGCACGAGGTTCTTGATCACTTCAGGCTGGTGATCGAGCTGATGCTGGCGGCAGTACGGGCACTGCACGTCGAGGAACTCGAGCATCGTGATTGGAGCTTTGGGATCACCGAGAACCAGCCCGTTCTGCTCCACGCCGGCCAACAGCTCCTTGGTCGCCGCGACGCCTTGCACCGCATCGCCTTTGGCTGCGCCGCCAGTCCCCGACTTCTCGTTGCCTGCGCCGCCAACGATCACCACGAGCACCACGACGACGATCGCGGCGAACACCAGGCCGGCGAGAACCTGAAGGTTGCGATTGCGCTTCGCCGCCGTCGCAGCCGCGGCCTGCGCGTCCTCGCGCTTGGCGCGGGCCTGCTGCTTCTGATCGTCGTTGACGGTCATCGGAATGCGACGCGCGCTAGCCCTCGAAGTCGGCGACGGCAGCGGCGAGCTGCGAAGCGGTCGATTCGGTCCCGTTGAGCTGGAGCAACTTGTAGGTCGACGCCGCGCGCCCGGTTTTGCCGATCGCGAACGACGGTGTGGCGCTCACACCGAGCTTCGTGGAGAGATCGTCGATCTTCGTCAACGACACCTTGATCGCGTCGTCGGGGTCGCGAGCTGCATCGGCGTCGGTCGTCTTCACGCCGGTCGTCGTCTTGGAGACGGCCGCGACGAGGTTCTTGAGGTAGTCGTCGGTCACGTAGCCAGTCTGCTCGTCACCCTGGTTCCAGTAGAAGAGGTTCAGGAAGTTCCAGGCGACGTTCTGTTTGGAGAGCCGCAGCGCGACCGTTCGGCCAGCTTCGGAGTCCTCCCCCATCTGCGGCAACGCAATCGGCTGAACCGTCAGCCGCGCCTTGCCCGTTTTCACAAGCTGCGAGATCACCTTCGGCTGCTCGTCGAGCTGGTGCTGACGGCAGTACGGGCATTGCACGTCGAGGAACTCAAGGATCGTGACCGGCGCCTTCGGATCGCCAAGCGTCAAGCCATCCTGCTCGATGCCGGCCAGCAGCGACTTCGTCTCGGCAATGCCCTGCACGCTGTCGCCGTGCGCGGCGCCCCCGGTCCCCTGCTGCTTGTTACCGCTGCCACCGATGATCACCACGGCCACGACAACCAGCACGGCGGCGAAGACCAACCCCGCGAGGATTTGGAGGTTGCGGTTGCGCTTCGCCGCCGCTTCAGCGGCCGCTTGTGCCTGCTCACGCTTGGCGCGCGCCTGCTGCTTCTGGTCGTTCGTAGACATGGGACAGTGCTCTTGAGATCGGAGAACGGGTGCGTGATGAGGCAGCGGCGCGCTGTGCGCTCGTGCGCGTCGTCACATCATGCCGGGCGTGGCGGCGGTGCGTCGCGCCCCAGCCAGCGACACGCTTCGTCCTGGCCACGAGCTGCCCGCGCAGCCAACAATGGATCAGCGGATCCTCACCGCGCCGCGACCGCGCTCGCGCCGGTCGCCAATCCCGCAGCGTCGAGCGCATCGGCGGCCACGCCGATATCCGGGGCGACGCAGGCCACGGCGCTACGGTCAAGCTGCCCGAGGACCTCTCGGGCCAGCTGGGTTAGCGTCGCAACGTCGATCGCGGCGACCTCGGCGGCCAGCGTGCTGGGGTCGACGATCGGCTGGCCGGCGGCGAGGCGGCCTGCGATCTGCGCCGCGCGCCCACCAGCAGTTTCCAGCGACAATCCCATCCGACCGGCGACATGCCGGCGCGCCCACGCAAGTTCGCGTTCGGCCAGCTCGCCGCCGGCAACGCGGCGCAGTTCGCCGGCGAGCACGCCGACCGCCGTCTCGGCCCGCTCCGGCCGGGTGCCGAGATAGGCGCCGAATGCGCCGAAGCCCTGCTGAAGCTCCAAAAAGCTCCCCACCGAATAGGCCAGGCCACGCCGCTCGCGAATCTCCTGGAAGAGCCGCGACGAAGGCGGCCCGCCGATCAACGCGTCGAGCACCTGGAGCGCCGCACGGCGCGGTCCGCGCGCGCCATCGAGCGGCACCGCCAGCGCGACGTGGAGCTGCTCGGTTTGGCGGGCGGCAATGATCCTGGTCGGCGGCCCGCCGACCGCACCACGCCGCTGATCGACCGGGGCGCTCGCCTGCGGGGAGCGCCAGTCGGGGAGATCGGCACTGATCTGCTCACACAGTGCGTCATGATCGACGGCGCCGACGCCAACCCACACCACCGGCGCGACCGAATAGCGGTCTCGGTGGAACGCGCCAAGCGCTTCGGCATCGAGCGCATCGATCGTTTCGCGGCGGCCGATCACCGGCCGGCCGAGCGGCGAATCGGGGTACAGCGCGTCGCCGAGCAGCTCGAACGTCAGCTCCTCCGGCGAATCTTCGATCATCGCGAGCTCTTCGAGCACGATCTCGCGTTCATGTGCGACATCGTCGTCGGTCAGTGACGGCCGCCACATCACGTCCGACATCGCATCGACGGCGGCACGCACATGCTCAGCCATCACCCACGTCGCCAACTGGGTTTGACAGCGATCGGTGCTGGCGGTCAGATCAGCGCCGAGATCGTCGAACAGATGATCGACCTCACCGGCGCCGTAGCGCGAACTGCCCCGGAACAGCAGGTGCTCGATCAGATGCGCCGCGCCCGCGATCGGCGCCGGCTCATCGATCGACCCGGCGACGACGGTGGCGCTGAGCGCGACAGCGCGCGCCCACGGCAACACCTCGGTCGCGACCAGCACACCTGGCGCGACCGAGGTAACGCGAACCGGTCCGGCCGTCAGGCCGGCCCCGTCCGCTCCTGCGAGAGAGCCCTGGGACACGGGGCCCGAAGCGCCTTACGCGTCGTGGCCGGGGTCGCGGTCGACTCGGCCCTCGCGGCGGCTACCACCGCGACCGCTGCGACCGCTACGTTCACGACCACCACGGTCACCGCGTTCACGACCGCCGCGCTCGCCGCGCGGCCGGCCGCCGCCACTGGCAGCTCCGGTCGTCGCGAGCGCCTTGAGTTCGTCGGCGCTCTTCCCGGCGATCTCCGGGTCGTCCGCAAGGCGCAAACCGATCCGGCCGCGCTCCTTGTCGACTTCAGCAACGCGCACGCGCACCTCGTCGCCCTTGCTCAGCACATCTTCGACGGTATCGACGCGGTTGCCGGGCGAGACGTTGCTGATGTGAATCAGGCCGTCGGTCCCCTTGGCCAACTCCACGAACGCACCGAAGGTCGTGGTCTTGACGACCTTGCCGGTGTATTCGTCGCCGAGCTCGACCTCCTTGGTCATGCCGGAGATCCGCTCCTTGAGCGCCTCGGCGAGCTCGCCGCGGGTCGCGTAGATGTTGACCTGGCCCTCGTCGTTGACGTCGATCTGCGCTTCGAACTCCTCCTGCAAGCCACGGATCGTCTCGCCGCCCTTGCCGATCAGCAGGCCGATCTTGTCCGGGTCGATCTTGAGGCTGACGATACGCGGCGCGAAGGTCGACAGCTCCTCACGCGGTCCGTCGATCACGGCCTTCATCTGGCCGAGGATGTTCTGGCGGGCATCGTTAGCTTGGGCGAGGGCATCGCGCAGGATGTCGAAGGTGACGCCCTTGATCTTGATGTCCATCTGCAATGCGGTGATGCCGTTCGCGGTGCCGGCGACTTTGAAGTCCATGTCGCCGAGGTGATCCTCGACGCCGGCGATATCGGTCAGCACGACGTAGTCATCGCCTTCCTTGATGAGCCCCATGGCGATGCCGGCGACCGGCGCCTTGATCGGCACGCCGGCATCCATCAACGACAGCGACGAGCCGCAGACCGACGCCATCGACGACGACCCGTTGGATTCGAAGATGTCGCTGACGACGCGGATCGTGTACGGGAACTCTTCGGTGGTCGGGATCACCGGCACCAGCGCCCGCTCGGCGAGCGCGCCGTGACCGATGTCGCGGCGCTTGGGGCCGCCCATCCGCCCCGCTTCGCCGACCGAGAACGGCGGGAAGTTGTAGTGGTGCCAGTAGAACTTCTGGGTCTGGAGGCCGAGCGTGTCGATTCGCATCTCCTCCTTGAGCGTGCCGAGCGCAGCAACGGAGAAGGCCTGCGTCTCGCCGCGCGTAAAGAGCGTCGAGCCGTGGGTGCGGGCGCCGACACCGACTTCGATCGTGATCGGGCGGATCTCGGTGGTCGCGCGGCCATCCGGACGGAGCTTCTGCACCGCGATCCGCTCGCGGATCACCTGCTTCTCCAGTGCGGCGAACGCCTTCTTCGCTCCGGCGGCTTTGACGGCGTAGTCGTCGGCCTCCGGGCTGCCAGCGTACTGGGCGACAACGGCATCCTTCACGGCATCGATCGCGGCGGCCGTCTCCAACTTGCCGCGCGTCTCCAGGGCCTTGTCGAGGTCGGCGCCGTGCGACGCCTTGATCTGCGCGATCAGTTCGTCGTCGACAAACGGAGCTTCGAGTTCGACCTTCGGCTTACCGAGCTGCTCGCGAAGCTGGCGTTGCGCGCCGCAGAGCTGCTTGATCGCGGAGTGCGCGATGTCGAGTGCGTCGAGCACTTCGGCTTCGCTGACTTCGCTGGCACCAGCTTCGACCATCAGGATCGCCTCTTCGGTGCCGGCGACGACCAGGTCAAGTTCGCTGGTTTCGAGGATCTGCTCCTCGGACGGGTTGACGACGAAGTTGCCGTCAACCTTGCCGATGCGCACCGCGCCGACCGGCTCGAAAACCGGCACATCGGAGAGTTGCAGCGCGGCGGAGGCCCCGTTCATCGCGAGGATGTCGTACGGGTTCTCCGGGTCGATCGACAGTGTGACCGCGACGAGCTGCGTTTCGCGACGCCAGTTCTTCGGGAACAGCGGTCGGATCGGGCGGTCGATCATGCGAGCGACGAGCGTCGCTTTTTCCGAGGCGCGTCCTTCACGCTTGAAGAACGAACCGGGGATTTTGCCGGCGGAGTACATCCGCTCTTCGACCTCAACGGTCAGCGGCAGGAAATCGATATCGCGCTCGCCGCCGGCGGTGGCGGTCGCCAGAACCTGCGTGTCACCTTGGCGGACGACGACGGAGCCGCCGGCCTGACGGGCGAAACGGCCGGTCTCGAAGGTGATTTCGCTGCCGGCGATGGTGACCGAGACGACGGTCGGGTTGGGAGTCATGTGGTGAGGGGTCCCTCTGCAACGACGCGCGGTATGTCGGATGCGGAGCGCGTCGCGGGCGTTACTTGCTTCTTCTTCTTGATCCGAACCGTGCCATCGTAGCCGCTCCGGCGGGCGAAGGCCGAAATCCGCGCGGAAAACTGCGGAGCGGCTTCGCCGCAGCAGGCGCCTGATGCCCGCGCCGGTCGATTGATCGTTCCGCCGTGGCGCCGCCTTCCGATCGCTCAGTAGGCCGGCGCATGCTCGCCGATCACCACTCCCGGGCCGTCGAATCCGTGGGCTGCAAGGTACGCGGCAACGGCGCGTGTGGCGAACAACGCCGGCACCCCGGTCGCCCCGCCCCGCAATGCGGCCGTCGTCTCGGCGGCGATCCGGGCTTGGCCGACACCCGACCGGCGATCGGCGTCGAAACGGTCGACATCGAGCTGGTGCCGCTGTGCCAGCGCCCACAGGTCGGGGAGTTCCTGGCGTCCCTGGCTGTGCAGCAGGGCCCGCGCGAACGGCCAGAATGCGCCTTGTGCGCCGGCGGCCTCGGCAGCCTCGGCGGCGCGTTGGGCCGGAATACCGCGTGCCCGCAGCACGAAATGCCGCAAGTCAATGCGCAGCGGGATGTTGTGCAGGCGCCGCATCGCCAATGCGCAATCCGGGCAGGAGAGGTCGGCGTGCATCACCAGCAGGGGAGCATCGGCCGGGCCGTCGATCCGGGGACTCCAGGCGGGATGTGGCGTGGCCGACACGCTGCGAGCGTACTGCCCCCAGCGAACGCGCAGGCAAAGCGTGCTGACGCGCTATGAGGCGCGTAGGCGGATGCGCTGCCGCTGCACCGTGCCGTCGGTGAAGGCCAGCCGTACCTCAACGATCGCGGTGCGAGCCTTCGTGCCAAGCCGGGCGGCGCGCAGCACCGTGCCTTGGCGCAGCTTCAGCGTCAATTTGGTGGTGGTCTTCGTCTTCGGGAAAACCTGGACGGTGCGGGTGGTCGTCTTGATCGTCGCCTTGCCGCCGTTGGTTGCGAGCGACCGGAAGTGGGCGTTGCCGGCGCGACCTTTGTTGAAGCTGTACCCGGACGGCAACGTCACCTTCATCGAATGCAGGCTGCGGCCTCCGAGATCGGTGAGCCGCACACTGAGCCCGCGCTTGGAGGAGAGCGTGACAGAGGCACGTTTGGCAGCGGTCGGCGGGCACGGCGCTGGAATCGTGTGGCTGGAGATCTGTCCTCCCTGGCCCCGGAACGAGGCGTCCCACACGCCGCCATCGACGCACTTCCCGGCGGCGACGCGGATTGGCCCTTGCGAGCCGCCGATGATCGTCAGATCCAGCCGCCGCAACGGAAGATCTGGAATCGGGTCGAACTTCACCACCAGCCGCTGGCCGCTATCGACTTTGATCGACGCGAGCACCCGCTGCGTGTACCGGCCGGTGAAGCTCAAGCCGAGGCCGGGGAGCTGGCTGCCGGGGATCTTGACGAGGTACACGTCGCCTGGCACCGGCTCCGGTGTCAGACCGACGCGAGCGGTGGCAGTGCCGACGCGGGCCGTTGCCGAGCAGGCGCCGGCGTCAAAGACCGAACGATCGCAAGCGTTCTGCAAGTTCGCGGGGTCGGCGCCGATGCCGCTGGGCAAGGTGACGGTGGCGGCCTGCAAGTTCGAATCGCCGGCTCGTGCGTTGAGGCCGACCGTGATGTTTGGGTGTCCCAGTGGCGCCGTCTCCCCGCCCAGCGCGGCGGTGAGCGTTGGAGCGAATGGCAGCGCGGCGCAGCCGGCATACGAAATTTCGTTGGAAACGGTGGTGGTCGCGCCGCCGGTCGCGGTAATCGCGCCGTCGTAGCCGAGCGGTCCGCAGGTCGATGGATTGACGGCGAAGCCGTCGCGATCAATCGCGAGCGTCACCGCGCGCACGAAGAGCCCGACGCCGGCGTACGTCGTCGGGGCCGACATTTGCAAGTTCAGGCCGGCGTCGGTCGGCCGCAGGATGAAATCGCCGCCGAGCACGAGCCGTCCGAGGTCGAGGTCGCCGAGGCGAGCATCGATCACGGCGGCGATCCCGGCCACAGCACCGGGGCTACGCGGCACGATGTAGATCGTCCCGCCGACGGTGATCGGCGATGGGCCTGCACCGACGACGGCACTGATCGTGCCGATGCGCGAGTCGCTCCCACATTGTCCGGCCGCAGCGACCGCCAGTGAACATTCCGCGACATCGCCGATGTGTGCGAGCAGGCCGGGTGGCAGGTGGATCGTGGCTCCGGTCAGTGCCGGGCCGCGGTCTGCCAGCGAGAGTGTGCCGCGTACCGCCGATTCTGAGCCGGCAGCGGGATTGTCGGAGGAAAGCGTCAACGAGGCGTCGATCTGCGACGAGCCACAGTCCGGGCCGATCGTGGTCGCGCCCGCCGCCGAGCCGGTGCTCCCGTCGACGGCCGAGGTGAAGGTGACGAGTCCGGCTGCCGCGCCGCAGGCGCCGGGTGTCACGAGCAACGCCGATGGCCCGCCGTCGAGCGTGAGATCGAGGTCGCTGAATGCCACCTGTGGGATCTGGTCGAAGCTGACCGTCAAACGGCCACTGGCATCGCCGCGCAGCTGTCCAACGAGCTTCTCGCGCCGCGCGTCGGCGGCGTCCGAACCGCCGTCGCTGACTTCGATGTTGACCGTCGGCAGGCCACCGGTCGCGGTCGGCGACCCGAGGTAGATTCGCCCGGTGTGCGGAGCGGTCAGCTCCGGAGCGTCGAGTTGCGCCACACCCACTTGTGTGTCGGCGGCGCATTCGGCGTGCGATGCCGCAGCTGCCGCGAATTGAGCGGCCGTGCAGAACGTCAGACCACCGGGTCGGCTGGCGGCCTGCGGACCGAGCTGGAACCCGGCGGGCAAATCGAGATCGACGCGCCGCAGCAGCGGGGGCAGGCCGCTGTCATCGTCGGCGACGTTGACGCGGACGTGCAAGCCGGTCGGCACCGCGCCGGCCGTCTCATACCCATCGAACAGGACCGAACCTGCCGGCGCTGCTGCGGCGTAAGCGGGCGCCGCAACTCCGGAAAGTCCGACGAACAGCGCGGTCGCGAAGATCGTGCGGATTCCTCGGCTCTGAAGGCGGCGGAACAATGACCGCGTGCGTGACGCGCGGCGCTGCTGGGTTCCTAGCGTTTGGACCGGCGCATCGTAGCGCGCCACCGTGCTGTGGCGCAGCGGTTGGCGCGGCTACCAGCCGAGCTCGCCGATCGCGTCGAGCACCAGCGACACCGGCGGGAGCACGCCGGGGTGCTCGCCCTCCCACGACCAGGCGATGGTGCCATCGCCACCGGTCAGCACCAGCGCGCGAGTCGCCATCCCGCCGGGCTCGAAGTACACCCCGAAGGCCCGGCTCGTCTCCCCTTTGGGTTCGAAGTCCGAGAGCTGACGGATCGTCACACCGAGCTTGTCGGCGAACGCGGTCTGCGCGAAGGGCGGGTCGCAGGAAACGCCGACGATCGAGATGCGATGCGCCTGCAACTCCGGCTGCACCTGTTCGAGCAGTTGCAGCTGATCGGTGCAGACGGGGCTGAACGTGAACGGGTAGAAGACCAGCAGCGTCCGTTCGCCGGTCACCGCGTCTTGCGTGAAGGCGCCGCCCTCAGCAGTCTGAAGGTGAAAGCGCGGTACCGGACTTCCGGCCGGAAGGACGGCCATAGCGCGCTAGCGGCGGAGGCCGAGATCTTTGATGAGCTGGCGGTACCCGTCGAGGTCGTTTTTCTCGAAGTACCGCAGTTTGCGGCGACGCTGACCGACGAGCATCAGCAGACCACGGCGCGAGCTGTGGTCCTTCTTGTGGGTACGAAGGTGCTCGGTCAGGCCGTTGATGCGCTCGGTCAGGATCGCGATCTGGACGCGAATGTTGCCGGTGTCCTGCTCGTTGGCGCCGAATCGGCGGACGATGTCGAGCTTCTGGTCGGTGGTGAGCTGCATGCGACGGCGCAGAATAGCAGCGTGCGCGCCGAAATGATCCTCAGCCCAGCCGGGACACGAGTTCGTTTCGCCGATCAGCCGGCGGCTACTGCGCAGTGGCCGGTACCGCCGCGCGGGTGGCCACCACGTCGCGCTGCATCTGCGCGATCAGCGCCTCGATGCCATCGAACCGCGCTTCGCCGCGGAGCCGCTGCACAAAGCTCAGTGAGATCTCGCGACCGTAGAGATCACCGGCGTAATCAAGCACGTATGCCTCGATGAGCACGCCGCGCCCAGTCTGGAAGGTCGGGCGCACGCCGATCGAAACGGCGGCGGCGCGGCCCTCTGCCGTGCGGCACGCGTAGATGCCGTGCGCCGGGGTCACGAAGCGGTCGTCCGGAACGAGATTCGCGGTCGGATAGCCCAGTTCCCGGCCGCGCTTATCGCCGTGGACAACTGTCCCGGTCAGCTTAAATGGCGCGCCGAGCAGCCGCGCGGCGCCGCCAACGTCGCCATCGTCGGCGATCAGTCGGCGGATGCGTGTCGAGGAGACCGGCGCGCCGTCGACTTCAAGCAGCTCGCAGATCCGTGCGTCGAAGCGCGGATCGCTCGCGAGCATCGTCGCCGTGCCTTTGGCTTTCGCACCGAAGTGGAAGTTGTCGCCAACCGCAACCTGCTGGGCGCCGAGCCGTTCGATCAGCACATGCTCGACGAACTCGTCGGCGCTCTGCGCAGCGAAGGCACCGTCGAACGGGATCACGACCAGTTCTTGGACACCGAGCTGCGCGATCAGTTCCGCCTTGCGACCCAGCGATGTCAGCAGTTGTGGCGCCGACTCCGGATGGACGACCTGCGTGGGGTGCGGATCGAAGGTCAGGACGGTGTCGGCACCGGCGATGACTTCCCGGTGACCGAGGTGTACGCCGTCGAAGGTGCCGATCGCGATTCGCCGGGGGCGACGCTCCGCGTCGGGCAGCCAGGTCAGCTTCATGCCCGAAAGCCTACGGCCGTCTTGAGTTGCGCGCCGTCCGACTGCCCGACTGCCACCGCACCGAGCGCATCGACCAGCAGGATCGGGGTGTTGACCGGCAGCTCGGCGGCGGCCAGTTCGGTCACGTCGAGCCGTTTTCCGTGCCGGATCGCTTGGCTTTGGGCGACGTTGAGCGTCACGGTCGGCAAGAACGCGAGCGCGCGTTCGAGCGGCAGCCGGGCCTGCGCGACCGCCGTGGGATCGGCAAGCGCGTCGAGCGTCACCGCCTGGTCGAGCGTGAACGCCCCGATCGCGGTGCGGCGTAGCTCCAAGCAGTAGCCGTCGCCGAGCGCGGTGACGAGGCTGCGCACGTAGGTGCCGCTCGAACAGTGCAGCGCGAGCCGCACGCGATCGCCGTCGCGTCCGAGTTCCTGGAAGTCGTAGATCTCTACGGTGCGCTCCGGCATCTCCACCACCTCCCCACGCCGCGCCCGCTTGTACGCCCGTTCGCCCTCGATCTTGATCGCCGAATAGACCGGCGGGCGCTGGCGAACCATGCCGGTCGGAAGTGTCAGCGGCGATGCCGGAATGCGTCCGGTCACGGTGATCTCCCCTTCGGGGTCGCCGGTCGTCGAGAGTGCGCCGAGTTGGGCAAGCGTTTCGTAGCGTTTGCTGAGGCCAAGCAGGAACTGCGACGCGCGCGTGCCACGCCCCAGCAGGATCACCATCAGGCCCGACGCGAACGGATCGAGCGTGCCGGCATGTCCGACTTTGACGCCGCGCCCGACGGTCCGCCGCACCGCAGCGACAATCGCATGCGAGCTCGGGCCCGCGGGCTTATCGACGAGCAGGATCCCGTCGAGCGCGACCGCGCGAGCCTGCCCGAGCACCTCAGGTCGAGTGGATGGCGGCATGCTGAACGGCGAGCTGCTCCAGCAGAAAGCTTGCGAGTTCGGCGTCGGACCGTTCGGTCGTAAAACCGGCGGCCTGCGGGTGTCCCCCGCCACCGCTGGCGCGGGCGATCGCCGACACGTCGATCGTCGGGTCGGCGGCCCGCAGCGACACTTTGAACACGCCGGGGCGATGCTCAAGCTCGCGGGCGAGCGCCGCGATGCGCACGCCCCGCACACCCCGGATCACGTCGATGATGCCCTCGGACTGCGCTTCGGTCGCACCGGCCGCTGCGAAGTCCTTGGTGGTGATCCGCGCGGAGATCACGCTGCCATCGCCGTGTAGCACGAACGAATCGAGCGCGTATCGCAGCAGATGCAGCTTGCCGGGGCCGATATTCTCGTACAGCCGCCGACGGATCGCGGTCACGTCGATCCCGGCGGCCAGGAGTTCGGCCGCCATCTGGTGGGCGCGCGGGGTCGTGTTCTCGTAGGAGAATCGTCCGGTGTCGGTGATCAGCCCGACGTACAGCGCCTCGGCGATATCGGTGGTGAGCGGCACGCCGAGGCGGCGCACAAGCTCCCACACCACTTCCGCAGTGCTCGACGCGCCGGGGTCGAGCCAGTTGACGGTCCCAAAGCCGGTGTTGTCGTGGTGGTGGTCGATATTGATGACGGTCGTCATCTCCGCCAGGCGCGCGCCAAGCGGTGAGCGGAGGGCGTTGCCGCAATCGAGGAACACGACAACCCGGCCGGTGAGCGACACCGACCGCTCGTCGAGCGCGCCGGCTACGCGGAAGGGCTCAAGCTCGTCGGGCAGCACCGCATCTTGCGTGGATTGAAACACTTCGACCGGGCGTCCGAGATGCTCCAGCGCGAGGCGCAGCGCCGTCAGGGAACCGAGCGCGTCGCCGTCGGGATGCGTGTGCGTCACGAGCAGGATGCGGCCGGCGCTGCGCAGTGCAGCCACCACCGCATCGGCGGCGTCGGCGCTCACTCCTGCGGCTCCTGTGGTGGCGTCGGCGCCTGCTCCCTGCGCAGCAGCGCGTCGAGCCGCACGGCACGCCGCGCGGAATCATCGAGCTGGAATTCGAGCACCGGCGTGTACTTGAGCCGTAGTGACCGGGCGATGCTCGATTGCAGCAGCCGTTTGGCACGATTGAGCGCGTCGAGCGTCGCCTGCTGCTCGGCGTGATCGCCGAGCGCGCTGACGTACACCTTCGCGTGGCGCAGGTCGCCGCTGGTTTCGACCGAGGTGACGGTCACGAATCCCACGCCGGGATCGGTGACCTCATCGGCGATCGCAGCGGCCAGCACCTCTCGAAGAGAGCCGTCGACTCTCCGCATCCGCTGCGACGCCATCGACGGCTCCGTTCTCGGCTAGCGAGCCGCGAGCTCGCGCTCGACCTTGCGCGTCGTGAACACCTCAAGGATGTCGCCTTCGCGCAGATCCTGGAAGTTCTTCAACACGATGCCGCACTCGTAGCCGGAGGCCACTTCGCGGGCGTCGTCGTTGAAGCGGCGCAGCGACTCGATCTCGCCTTCGTGGATGACCATCGCGTCGCGCACCACGCGCACCTTCGAGCCGCGCAGCACGCGGCCGTCGGTGACGTACGAACCGGCGATCGTGCCGATCTTGCTCGCCTTGAAGATCTGGCGGATCTCCACGGTGCCGATCGCATCCTCGACCTCTTCGGGCTCCAGCAGCCCGGTCATGGCCTGCTTGATGTCCTCCAGGGCGCGGTAGATGATCGAGTAGGTGCGGATCTCGACGTCTTCGCGTTCGGCCAGCTGACGGGCTTCGCCGACCGGCCGGACGTTGAAGCCGATCACGATCGCGCTCGATGCGGCGGCGAGGTTGATGTCGGATTCGGTGATGCCACCGACGCCGCTGTGGACGATGTTGACGACCACCTCGTCCTGCGGCAACCGCGCGATTTCGTCTTCGAACGCTTCGACCGAGCCGGCCACGTCGCCCTTGAGGACGAGCGTGAGCTCCTTGATATCGCCCGAACTGATCTCCGAGAACAGGTCCTCCAGCGAACGCTTGCGCCCCGAACGGCGCGCCTGCGACTCCTGGCGCAAGCGCAGTGCCCGCTCCTCGGCTTTGGAGCGCGCTTCCTTGTCGTTCTCGGCCTCTTGCACGAACTCGCCGGCCGACGGCACGCTGTTGAAGCCGAGCACCTCGACCGGATCGCCGGGGCCGGCTTCATCGACGCGCTTGCCGTTGTAGTCGATCAGCGCTTTGACGCGGCCCCAGTGGCCACCGGCAACGAGTGCGTCGCCGACCATCATCGTGCCGCGCTGCACGAGCACCGTCGCAACGGGGCCACGGCCCGGGTCGAGCTTGGACTCGATCACGACGCCCGACGCCTCAGCTTCGGGGTTCGCGCGGATGTCTTGCAAATCGGCAACGACGAGCAACGTTTCGAGGAGATCTTCGATGCCGGTCTTGGCCTTTGCGGAAACGTCGACGAACTCGGTGTCGCCGCCCCACTCCGACGGCTGGAGCCCGCGCTGCGTCATCTCGGTGCGCACGCGGCTCGGATCGGCACCCTCTTTATCGACCTTGTTGACGGCGACGACGATCGGCACGCCGGCCGCCTTCGCGTGGTCGATCGCTTCGATGGTTTGCGGCTTGACGCCATCGTCGGCGGCGACCACGATCACCGCGATATCGGTGACGCGGGCGCCACGGGCACGCATCGCGGTAAACGCTTCGTGGCCCGGCGTGTCGAGGAAGGTGATCACGTTGTCGGCGTGGTGGACTTGGTAAGCGCCGATGTGCTGCGTGATGCCGCCGGCTTCACCGGCGGCAACGTCGGCGTCGGCGGCACGGATCGCGTCCAGCAGCGAGGTCTTGCCGTGGTCGACGTGACCCATAATCGTGATCACCGGCGGGCGGATCTCCAGATCGTCGTCGTCGTCCTCGAACTCGGGCGCTTGCGCGTCCTCGTCGCCGACCGAGGTGATCTCGATCTCACGTTCGAAGGCGTCGGCGAGCACCTGAATGGCCTCGTCCGACAGCGTCTGCGTGAGCGTCGCCATCTCACCGAGCAGCATCAGCTGCTTGATGACTTCGGCGACGCCGACACCGAAGTACTCGGAGATGTCTTTGACGGTCGAACCAGAAGCGATCCGAATGAGATCGGTCTTCTGGTGCGCAGCCGTGTCGAGCGTGTCGACCGTCTCTTCGATGACATCGGCGCGACGGCGGCGGCCACCGCCGCGGCGGGGACGACGATGCGGACCCTGCGGACCGCCGGGGCCGCGACCGGGACCGCCCGGACCCCCCGGGCCACGACCGGCCTGCGAGTCGATGACGACGCGCCGACGGCCACCAGCACCGGCTTGGCCGGGCGCACGGTCGGAGGAGAGCGATGAGCGGGTGGGGCGACGCGGATCGAGCGAACGCTGACCGGTCGCGGGCCGCGCCGCAGCTTCCTTGCGGGCGCGTTCGCGTTCAGCGGCCTCGGCGCTGGCGCGAGCGGCGACCGACGGGCGCACGATGCGCTGCTGCACCGCCGGACGCTTGACCTCTTTGCGCGCCTTCTGCTCGATCGGCAGTCCGGCCAGCGCGCGTTTCGCTTGGTCCTCGTCGACGGCCGACGCCGGGCCCTTGACCTCAAGGCCTGCACTTACGAGGCGGTCAATGACCTCCTTCGCAGGCATGTCGTGCTCGCGTGCGAGCTCTTTGATGCGTTTCTTCGCCATGTTCTGCCTTCAGTCTAGAGGCCGCCGCGCCGAGGCGGCCACAAGAGGCCACCGTCGGCTGGCGGGGTAACGCCGCCACGCAGTGCGCGGGAGAGCGCCCGGCGATCTTGGAGGCGTTCCAAGCAGGCCGGGCAGCAGGCGTACGTCCCGCGGCCGGGGAATATCCGGCCTGGGTCAATCCGGGCGACGCCATCCACCGCTGCGATCCGCAGCAGGTCGCCCTGGGGTGCGCGCCGGCCGCAGCCGGCGCAGCGCCTGGTGGGAATGTGCGGGGGCGTTACCGCTCCGCCTCTTCCTCATCGGGGTCGAGCGGCGACGCTTCTGCGTCGACCTCGGCCAATGTTTCTTCATCGATCGCGGCCGGTTCGGCAGCCGCCTCCTCAGCGAACTGCGCTTCGAGCTCTTCGGCCTCGGCTTCGACAGCGTTGATCGCGTCGACGACCTCCTCGTCGGGCACGGTCGGGTCGGCCAGCGCCTCAACCTCGTCGATCGAGAGCGGCGCAAGCGCGGCCACGAGATCGGTCGAAACCCGCGCGAGCGCCTGGTGGGCCTTGAGACCGCAGTATCGCAGCCCCGGGAGCGAGTCGTTCGGGCAACGGCGGCCGTTTCCGAGGTTCGCGGGGCACCAGCCCGTGTGCTCTTAGAAGCC
>JASGGQ010000027.1:0-23127 GCA_047604965.1 Patulibacter sp.
GCGGCAGGCTCCTGCGGCGCCACCACCGGCTCGGCGGGCGTCGCCGCCGGCGCCGAGCTACCGGGCTCAGCCGAGGCAGCCGGCTCGGCAGACGCAAGCTCGGCTTTGGCCGTCGCCTTCGCTCTCGCCAACGCCGCACTGGGACGCCGCGAACCGGTCACCTCAGCGGCGCCTTGGCCACGAACCGGCGGATCTTGCAGCGCCTTGCGCGCACGACGCGCCGCGCTGGCTGCCGCCGACGCTTCGGCCTCCGGCCCATCGGCGAGCACCGCATCGGCACTCGTGCGCCCCGCCGACTCGATCCGCACGAGCCGCTTCTCACCGATCAGCTGGCCCGCACCGGCAACCGACACGATGTACCCGTCGATCTTCGCGACGGCACGATCCATGTCGTACATGTGCGGCTCGACGATATGCACGAGCACTTCGTCGCCTTCGTGGAACGGGATCGCCCGCTCGCCCACCGCATCCTTGGAGCCGGTCATCAGCACCTCCAAGTGCGAAAGCGGCAGCCCTTCGGAGCCCTCGAAGTGGAAGCGCTTGCCGGTGTGCTCTTCCAGCGCGCGCAACACGTGGCCGCCCTCGCCGGTGAAGATCTGACTGACGCGCGGGTTCATCTGCACGAGGAACGCCTCATCGGCTTTGCGGGCCTTGCGGGCGATTTCGCGCAGCGCGCGTTCGTGGTCGAGCGCGATCGTCTCCTCGGACCGAACGACGCCTTCGCCGTGGCAGGTCGGGCAGGCCTTGGTGATGATCTCCCGCACCCCCTCGGTCACGTTCTGGCGCGTCATCTCGACGAGTCCGAGCTTGCTCAGCTCGGCCGTGTAGGTCTTCGTGCGGTCCTGTTCAAGGGCGCCGCGCAGCGTCTTGAGCACCGCGTCGCGGTTCTTCGCGCGCGCCATGTCGATGAAATCGATCACGATGATGCCGCCGATGTCACGCAGCCGCAGTTGGCGCACCACCTCCTCAGCCGCTTCGAGATTGATCTTCGTGATCGTGTCTTCCAGGCGGGCTTGCTTGCCTTTGCCGACGAAAGAGCCGGAGTTGACGTCGATCACCGTCAACGCTTCGGCGTAGTCGATGATCAGATAGCCGCCGGATGGCAGGTCGACGCGCCGCTCAAGCAGCGAGTCGATCTCCTGATCGACGCTGTACTCCTCCAGCAGCGGACGCCGCCCCGTGTACCGCTCGACCTTGTCGACGAGTTCGGGCGCCGTACGCTGCAAAAATCCGCGCAACCGCTCGTATTGCGCTTCGTCGTCGATCAGCGCCCGTTCGAAGTCGTCGGCGAAGATGTCGCGCACGACGCGCACCGCGAGGTCGGCCTCCTGGAACACGAGCGCCGGCGCAGTCGTCGACTCGACTCGCCGCTGAAGCACCTCGTGCAGCTTTTGCAGGTACAGGATTTCGCGTTCGAATCCATCTCGTGTGGCGCCGTGCGCGGCGGTGCGCACGATCACGCCGCCCCCACCGGTGTCGATCCCCTTGATCTCCTTGCGCAGCCGTTCGCGCTCTTTATCTTCGAGCCGCTTGCTGACGCCGGTCCCTTCGCCGGTCGGCGCATACACCAGGAAACGCCCGGCAATCGTCAGCTCCATCGAGAGGCGCGCACCCTTGCTCTTGAGCGGGTCTTTGATGACCTGCACCACGATCTCCTGACCAGGCTTGAGCAGATCGGTGATCTTCGGTCCGCTCCCGGTTCCCCGGCCGCGTTTGGGCGTCTCAACGCCGGGCAGCACGATCTCGTCGACATGCAAAAAGCCGTTCTTCTCCAAGCCGATGTCGACGAAGGCCGCTTCGAGCCCCGGCAGAACATTGTCGACCTTGCCCTTGTAGACGTTGCCGACGATCGAGCGCGCGCCGCGCCGCTCGAAGTACAGCTCGGCGACCTGGAACCCCTCAGCGGGGTCGTTCTTACGCCGCCGCTTGGGAGCGTTGGGCGTGCGCTCCAGTAGCGCGACGCGGGTCTCGCCGCGGTCGGCGCTGACCAGCACCTGCTTTTTCATAGGAGGTCCGTTTCACGTGAGGTGGGTGGAAAGGCGGACGCGTGGATCACGAGCGATGCGCGCGTGGGCATGCACGGCGTGCGCCAAGCCCAGGGCAATCAGGGTCGCGATGACGGACGATCCGCCGTAAGACAAAAGGGGAAGGGTCACACCGGTGATCGGCATGATGCCGAGGTTCATTCCGACGTTCTCGAAGATCTGAAAAGACAGCATGCCGATAATGCCGGACAACACCATCGCTTCGTAGCTACTGCGCGCCTCCATCATGATGCGTAGGACGCGCCAGAGCAGCAGCGCGTAGAGCGAAAGCATCAACCCGGCGCCGACGAACCCCCACCGTTCGCCCATGACGGCGAAGATGAAGTCGGTCTGGTTCTCGGGGATGAAGCCGCTCGTCGCCTGCGAGGAGTCTGAGCCAGCGCCAAGCCGGCCGCCGTTGCCGATGCCGATCATCGCCTGCTGCTGCTGGTAGCCACTGGAGCCACTGCTCGCTTCGTCGGGATGCAGAAACGAGGTGAGACGATCGCTTTGGTATGGCTTGAGGAGGTGGATGCCGCCGGCCGGCAATACCACGAGCACGAGCGCGATCGTCGCCAGACCGGCGGCGGTGAGCACTTGCAGGTGGCGACCTGGGGCGCCGGAGACGGCCAGCATCAACACCAGCATCGTGACGTACACCAGCGCCGAGCCGAGATCCGGTTCGGCCAGCAGGAGCAGCAACACCGGCGCGGTGAGCGCCAGAACGCGCACGGTCGTCATCCACTCCCCCACGTGGCGCTGGCGGTCGGCCATCTCGGCGGCGATCGCGAGCGCGAAGAGCACTTTCCCGATCTCCGACCACTGGATCTGGATGGGACCGATCACGACCGCCAAACGAGAGCCGTTCGTGACCGCACCAAAGAGCAGCACGAGGATCAGGCCGACGATGATCAGGCCGTAGTGCCCGTACTTGAGTTCGCGCAACCGCAACACGTCAACGCTCGACACCGCAGCCATCGCCACCAGGCCGATCACGATGAAGACCGCCTGGCGGACCGCGTAATCGGGGTGCGCGCTGACGCCGACCGCGAAGTACGAGGCGGCGCACAACCCGAGCGTCGCGAGCAGCAACAGCGGATCGAACCGGCGGATCGCCCCGCCGATCATCGCGTCGAGCTCTTTCCGGCGACGATCTCGACCTTGCCGGTGAGGTGGAACCATTGGGCGAGCATCTGACCGGCGATCGGCGCCGCCTTCTCCGCGCCGAAGCCACCCTTCTCCACGACGACTGCGACAACGATCGGACGTGCGGCATCCGGCACGTACGCGGCATACCACGAGTAATCGTCCATCCCGCCCTGCGCATTCTGCTTCTCCGCAGTGCCGGTCTTGCCGAAGATCGGGTGACGATCCTGCGGCCAGTTACCGAACACGCCGGCCGAGGTGCCGCCCGCTTCGTTGGCGGCCGCGAACAGCCCGCTGCGAATGGCATCCAGGCCCCCCGTTGACGCAAGATCGACGGTGCGGCGTGCCGCGAAGCTGAAGGTCTGACTGGTGCCGCCGCTGCGGTCGAGGATCGCACCGGCCAGGTGCGGGCGCACGATCTTGCCGCCATTCTCGATCGCGGCGTACAGCACCGCGAGCTGCAGCGGCGTGACGTTCACGTCGCCCTGACCGATCGCCAACTGCACGTTGTCGCCGATCGACCAGCTGCGCATGTCGCTCTTGCCACAGCCGCGTGCGGCGGCCGCATACACGTCGTAGCTCGGGCCGAGCGGGATCGGCGGCTTGGCCTTCCTGCGGCATTCCGCCTCCTCCTCGGAGAGCGCCGCACGCCACGCGACATCGGGGATCGTGCCGCTGGCCTCGCCGGGCAGATCGATCCCGGTCGGCGCACCGAAGCCGAGCTTGCGCGCCCACTGCTGGAGCGGCTGCGGCGCTTTGCGCGAGTTGAGCCTGGCACCTAGCGTGTAGAAGTAGGTGTCCGACGAGACCTGCAGCGCGCGCTGCAAGTCGACCGGCCCGTAGTTTTCGTGTCCGGCGTTCCAGAACTTCTGGCCGGAGAGCTCGATGTAGCCGCCCTGATCGCCGACCGATTCGGTCGTCGTGACCTTTCCGTTCGCCAGCGCGGCGAAGGCGGTCACCGGTTTGAACGTCGAACCGGAGGCGTAGCCGCCCTGGATGACGCGGTTAAACAGCGGCTTTCCGCCGCTCTCGTTGATGAAGTCGAGATAGCGTTGCTCAGAGACGCCGCGCACGAACTCCGCCGGGTTGAACGACGGGTTGCTGGCCATCGCAAGCACCGCGCCGTTGCGTGGGTCAAGCGCGACGGCCGCCGCCGGCAACCCGCCGGGATTGAACTTCGAGTTCGCGGAGATCGACCGCATCGCCTGCTCGGTCAGGCCAAGATCGAGCGTGAGCTGCAATTTGTCGCCGGCTTTCGGCTCGACAAGCTTCGGCTCGCCGATCACGTTGCCGGCCGCATCGACCGTCGATTGCACCTCACCATCTTGGCCGCGGAGGTAGCTGTCGTACTGCTGTTCAAGGCCGCCGAGCCCCACCTGCGCGTTGGCGGGCAGCTGGCGGTATTGCCGGTAGCTTGGCTTACCAGTGTGCTCATCGATCGGGTTCGCACCGACCTGCCCGAAGATCTGCGCTGCCGTTTCGCTGCGCGGATACGACCGCACGTACCGCTGGCTGGTGCTCACACCGGGAAACAGCTCGGCATTCTCGGCGATGTACTCCACCACCTCATCGGGCGCCTGCTTGACCAGCGGAATCTGCGCGTACGGCACGAGGAAGAGGCTGTTGATGACGCGCCGGCGCACTTCTGACGGCTGGAGTTGCAGCACGCGCCCGAGACGGCTGTAGCGCTGACGCAACTGCGTGAGCTGCACCTGCTCCCCCTCCTCCGAGTAGGCACGCAGCACTTCGGCGTCGGTGAGCGCGGGGATCGTCGGCTTGGGGAACTGCCGCAGCACCTGCTTCGGGAAGCCTTTGGCGTTCCACCGCTCAAAGTTCTTCGCGGAGTACTTGTCGCTGATCGCGGCGCTCCACTTGGTCAGCCGCTGGCCGTATTCTGCGGCGATCACGTGTTCCTGCGACGGCAGCGTGTTCGGAGCCAATTCGACGATTTGTGCGCGCCGGTTGCGCACCAGTACTTTGCCTTCGCGGTCGAGAATCTCGCCGCGCGGCGCGGTGATCGGCTGCGTGCGTTTGCGGTTCGAGGCGGCCTGCGCTGCCAGCGAGTTGCCCGAGAGCACTTGCAGGTACCAGAGCCGGAAGAACACGATCGCGAACAGCCCAAGCAGCACGGCACCAATCACCGCGACCCGCAACGCGATCACCTGGCTTTGCCCAGGGCTCGGCGTGCCACCACGATGCAGTTGGCCAGGATCGAGCGGGCCGATCATCGCCGGCCTCCACTGCGCCCACGCCGGCGGCGCGTCCCGCCAGAGAGCGCCGAAGAGCCGCCCGCGCGACCGGAGCGGCTGACCGAGCGCCCGCGATGCACCGTCTGCCCGCGACTCGTCGAGAGCGGCGAGAGGCGCGTCGTGGTGGCGCGTCGCCGTCGACGACGCGGATCGCGCGGGAGCGCGCCGATCAAGCCACGGCGCGTTGCCCGGTAGATCAGCGGCGCGATCAGCCCGCCCAGCAACGAGGTAGTGACGATCCCGCGCACCAGATGGATCGATGCGGCCGACGGCGCGCCCAGCAGTACTTGCACCACGCCGCTGGCGACCAGTGCGCCGAAGGTCACCACCGCGCCGGTGAGCATCGGCACGAACAGCCCTTCTGGATCACGCGCGTTGCCGACGCGGCCGCCGATCTCGCCGATGATCAGCAGGAGCAGAGAACTGAGCCCGAGCGGCATCCCGACGATCAGATCACAGAGCAGTCCCATCCCGAAGCCGGTGGCCGCACCGCCAGTCGGGCCGGTCAGGAACCCGGTGGCGAGCGCAACGAGCGGCAGAATGTCGATCTGTCCGCCGAAGAGCCGCAGCTGCGAGAAGAAGCCAACCTGAAGCAGCGTCGCGAGCGTGCCGACGAGCAGCAGCCGGCTAGCGAGACGTGCTTCGCCTTCCCCGCGAACCGCGCGGGGGGCTCGCAACATGCTGCGGGTCGAGCCGCTCACGAGGCGCGCGACCCGCTGGCGGTCAGCACCCACACGCGATCGAGCCGGCGCATATCCGCGAACGCTTTGACGTGAACAACCTGGCTGTCGGTGCCGGGATCATCGATCCGCGACACCACGCCAATCGGGATGTTCGGCGGAAAGCGCCCCTCTAGGCGCTGCGAAATCACCCCGGCCGTCAGGACTTGGTCGCCGCGACGATGCAACTCGGTTTTGGCGATCTGCAAGAGCAGGTCGCCCGGCGCGCCGATCTTCGACGGCACCAGCGGCCCGCGCAGCCCCCGGCGATCACGCCCGTTGACGACCTTCGCCGTCACACCGCTCTGGGGATCGGTGATCAGCCGTACGACCGCCGTACCACCTGACGCTCGGATCACCGTGCCAACGAGCCCGTCGGGCCCGACGACCGCGTTCTTGACGGCAACACCATCTCCGGTACCAACGTCGATGATCACGTGGCGATACCAGGCGTTGCTCGTCTGCCCGATCACATGGGCCGTTTTCGGGCCGTACTGATCGAGCGGACCGTACGATTGGGAAGACTGTGCGAAGCGGTTGAGCTGGTCGGCGTCGGAGAGCTGCCCTTGCACCTGGCCGAGCTTGAGCCGCAGCGCGTCGCGCTCATCGGTGATCTTCGCAAGGTCCTGCTTGGCACGAAAGGTGTCGCCGACCCAGTTGACGAGATCGCGCCCCGGCTTGGCGACCTTGGCAACCCCCTCTTGCAGCGGCGAGAAGATCCCGGCGAAGCCACGCTCGGTGCCGCCGAACGCGCCGACGAACGACCCGGTCAGCAGCACAAGCGCGCCGAAAACGAGTAGCAAAAAGACGGCGCGACGCCGGCGGAATGTCTTCTCGTCAGGCACGAAGTGGTGGTGCGGGGGTCGGGCTGAAGGTGGGCGGCGGCCATGAGGCGCGGCCTCGGCCTTGAGCTAGTAGCGGCGACGACGGCCGCCGCGCGTGTTCGGACGGTTCGTGCGGTGGATCACCTCGAACTCCTCCAGCGACCGGCCGGAGCCGACCGCGACGCATGTGAGCGGGCTTTCGGCGAGGTGAGCCGGCATCTGCGTCTCTTGCCGCAGCCGCTCATCCAAGCCGTGAAGCAGCGCTCCACCGCCTGCCAGCATGATGCCACGATCCATGATGTCGGACGCCAGCTCCGGCGGGGTGCGGTCGAGCGTCTCACGCACCGCGCCGAGAATTTGCGAGAGCGGCTCGTCGATCGCGCGGCGGATCTCCTCGCTGGTCAGCACGATCGTCTTCGGCAGGCCGGTGACCATGTCGCGGCCGCGAATCTCGGCTTGCAGCTCCTCCTCCATCGGGTAGGCAGAGCCGATTTCAAGCTTGAGTTCCTCAGCGGTTTGCTGGCCGATCAGCAGTTTGTACTCGCGCTTGGCGTAGTTGATGATCGCTTCATCGAGTTCATCGCCGCCAACGCGAATCGATTGGCTGACGACGATCCCGCCGAGCGAGATCACCGCGACCTCGCTCGTGCCGCCGCCAATGTCGACGATCATCGACCCGGTCGGCTCGCCGACCGGAAGCCCGGCGCCGATCGCCGCCGCCATCGGCTCTTCGATCAGGTAGGCCTGGCGCGCACCGGCCGAGAGGGTCGCTTCCTCGACCGCGCGCTTCTCCACGCCGGTCACGCCGGACGGCACACAAACGACGACGCGCGGATGCGCCCAGCGATTTTGGTGGACCTTCTGGATGAAGTGGCGCAGCATCTCTTCCGTGACATCGAAGTCCGCGATCACGCCATCCTTCAGCGGCCGGATCGCTTGGATCGTGCCGGGCGTGCGCCCCAGCATCCGTTTGGCTTCGATCCCGACGGCGTGAACCTCGCCGGAGCGCGAATCAATCGCGACGACCGACGGTTCGGAGAGCACGATGCCACGTCCGCGAACGTAAACGAGCGTGTTAGCGGTACCAAGGTCGACGGCCATGTCCCGGCCGCCGAAGCCCGTGAGGTTGTCGAAGAGTCCCATGCGCTGCGTCCGGTACGAGCGCGGCGTGATGGGTACTGGGCCACGCGACCGGAAGGCGGCAGTCTACTGCCCCTTACCGACCTGGGCGGACGTTTCCTTGCGGCGCACCGTCGAGCAGCTCCGGAGCGAGCCGGGCCAGCAGCGCGACCGGCAGGCCGACGACGTTCAGGTAGTCGCCGTCGATGCGCTGCACCAGACCGGCGCCGCGCCCCTGGATCGCGTACGCCCCGGCGCGCCCCTGCCACTCGCCGTGCGCGAGGTGCCGTGCGAGTGCGGCTGCGCTGAGCTGTCGCATTTGCACGATCGTCCGGTCGACGCCGCTGCGCGTCGCCGTGCGGCCGGGGCCGGCAATCGCGAGTCCGCTGACGACGGTATGCGTGCGCCCGAGCAGCCGCCCGAGCATGGCCCGCGCTTCATCGAGGCCGGCCGGTTTGCCGAGCAGCGCGCCGTCATCGGTCAGCACGATCGTGTCCGAGCCGATCACCGTCGCCGCCGGATGCAGCTGCGCGACGGCATGCGCTTTGGCGCGGGCGTTCTGTTCGGCGACCTCCTCCGGGTTGCCGTGCATCCGTTCGTCGACGTCAGCGACGACGACGCGATGTGCGATCCCGAGCTGCGTGAGGATCGCCGTGCGCTGCGGCGAGGCGCTGGCGAGAATCGGCGCGCTCCGCACGCCCGCAGGCTGCGCGAAGTGACTGCGCGCCGGCTCGCCGGCAGGCTCGGACGACATGGCCGGGGCTACAGCCCCGGGAAGAAGATCGCGATTTCGCGCTCGGCCGATTCGTCGGAGTCCGAGCCGTGCACCATATTCTCGCCGACCGAGGTCGCGAAGTCGCCGCGAATCGTGCCCGGCGTCGCCTCCAGCGGATTGGTCGAGCCGATGATCTGACGGGCGGCCGCGACCGTGTTCTCATCGCCTTCGAGCACCAGCGAGACGAGCGGACCGGAGGTGATGAACTCCACCAATTCCCCGAAGAACGGGCGCTCGGCATGCTCAGCGTAGTGCTGCTTAGCGATCTCTTCGGTCAGCGTCGTCGCGTTGAGCGCGGCGATCTTCAGCCCCTTCGCTTCAAAACGGCGAAGGATCTCGCCGGTCAGTCCGCGGGCGAAGGCGTCCGGCTTGACGAGGATGAGAGTGCGCGCCATGGCGTGGCTCCTAAGAAAGAACGGGGATGCTCAGCCCGGCGCATGTGCCCGGCCGACATGTCGTTCCCGCGCCGCTGCGGCGCGGGCCTCAGCGCGCGGGGCGCTGAGGAGGCTGAACGCTACCGGGGTCGGCTGCGGCGCGCGTCGCGCTGCTGCCTCCCTGCGCCTGCTTGCGCCGCACGACGATCAGCTGTTCAAGCCGGGTGACCTGCGCCGACAGCTCGCGATTGCTGCGCGCCAGTTCGCCGAGCGTTTTGACGAGTGCCTCGTTCGCCTGAATCGACACCTCACGTTCGTACGCATCCTCCAAGAACTCCGGAGGTCGCACGATCGCGTAGATCAGCGTGCCGATGAACGGGAAGATCAGCGCGGCGATCACTGCACAGGCGACAAGCAACGCGTCATCCACGCGGTGGCGTGCGTCGCGGAACACCCAGTACACGAGCGCGAGATCGAGGCAGATCAACCCCAGTCCGAGCAGGGTGACCGCGTACGAAAGAAATCCGGAGTCAAGACCGAGAACGGCGAGCACGCGCGCAAGCGTATTGCAGCCGCCGGGGGAACGACCTCGCGCCCGCTATAGCAGCGCTTTCCCAGCTGCGTAGCCGATCGCAAAAAACAGCAGAATGTCGAGCGCAACGATCAGCGCCACCGCCGTGATCAGCTTGATTGCCGACGGGTTCTGGCGAACGCTCGACGGCGGCGCCGGAGCACCGGTGGCGGCACGCCTGCGGCCTGCGTGGCGCGCCTTCACGCCGCACCGCCCGGTGGCGGCCACGGCGGCGGCGCCTGCGGGCCGCGTGACGGCGTAGTCGGCGTCGGGGAGCCCCCCGCCGTCTGCGGACGCAGCGCCTGCGCCAACGCCAACGTGCCGCAGATCACGACGTACCCGCCGGGGCCGGCGGCGATCCGGGCGGTTGCGAGGGCGGTCGCCGGATCGTCGACGACGGTCGTCGCGATCCCGGGCAGCGCCTCGTTGATCGTCGCAGCCAACTCGGCCGGAGGCATCACGCGCGGCGACCCGCAGTCGCAGACGACGAAGCGGCCGACGTGACCGGCGAGCGCCCGCGCCATCCCCGCCGCGTCTTTGTCGGCGAGCACGCTCATCACCGCGACGCCGCCGTCGAAGTGCCCCGCTTCGGCTAGCGCATCGGCGAGCGCGCGTGCGCCGGCGGGATTGTGTGCGCCGTCGAGGATCGTTGCCGGCTCATCGGCGATCCGCTCAAAGCGCGCCGGCATCGCGAAGTGCTCGGCCACTTCGCGCACCGCCCGCGGGTCGGTCACGCCCAGATACGCCTCGACGACGGCGCGCGCCGTCGCGAAATTGCGTTGCTGGTAGCCGGGGCCGATCGCGCGGTCGATCGGCGCCGGACGCGCCGACACCACCTGCGCACCGACCTGGGCAGCCCGGTCACGGGCGACGATCACCGCCTCATCGCGCAGCCCCGGGCCGAGGATCAACGTCGCGCCGGCGGTCACCACCGCAACCTTCTCGGTCGTGATCTCCTCGACCGTCGCGCCAAGCAGCGCGGTGTGTTCGAGATCGATCGATGTCAACGCGACGACCGGCGCCCCGAGCACGTTGGTGGCGTCGAGCCGGCCACCGAGTCCCGCTTCGATCACCAGCACGTCGCAGTTGGCCTGCGAGAGCGCCACGAAGGCGCTCGCCGTATGCGCCTCGAACTGGGTGACGGGGTCGCCGGGCTGGTCTACGCGGGTCGCTGCCCGCGCGACGGCGGTCACGGCGTGCGCGTGTGCCGCTTCGTCGATCGGCCGGCCGTCGACTTCGATGCGCTCGCGGAGATGCGCGAGGTGCGGCGAGAGGAAAGCGCCGGGATGGTGTCCGTGGGCGCGTAGCAGTGCCGCGATCATGCGTGTCGTCGATGATTTGCCGTTGGTGCCGACAACGTGGATCGCTGGGGCACACTGGTGCGGCGCACCGAGCTCGTCGAGCAGCCGCTCGATCCGATCAAGCGCAAAGCGCCAGCCGACGAGGTCGCGCGCCGCCAACCAGGCATCAGCCTGCGGTTCGCTCCACACCTGTCCGGGCGACGGCAGCATGGGCACCGGTTCGCTGACCGGATCGAGCACTCGCGGCGCCGCGCTTGGCGCGACCTGGATGCGGCGTTCGGCGGCGGGCGGCAGCGGATCGTACGGTGCGCGGCGACGGTCGCCACCATCGACGACTCGCAGCCCGTTGTGCGGTGTTGGCTGCTGGTCCTCGCTCACAACGCGGCCAGTTGCTCCTTGAGTGCGGCAAGTTTGTCGCGCTCGACCTGCACGACGTGAGCCGGCGCCCGTTCGACGAATTTCGCGTTACCGAGCTTGCCTTCGACACGCAAGATTTCCGCTTCGAGCTCGGCGCGGCGCGCCGCGAGGCGCCGTTCGGCCGCTCCGAGATCGATGTGCTCGTCGGCAAGGAGGTCGACGACAACTCCGGCGGTCGTCACCGTCGCCACCGGCGCGCCGGTCCCGGCGGTCAGATCAAGCCGAGCGAGTGCTTGCAGCGACGCTTCGCGTTCGGCCCCAAGCGGTTCGCGCAGGCGTGCCGGGAGGATCGCGCTCGGCTTGACTCCGACACGCTCCCGCCAGGCGCGGACGGCGGTCACGGCGCCGATCAGCTGGGCAATCCGAGTTTCGGCAGGCTCGTCGATCGCGCCGTCATCGGCGACCGGCCAGGCGGCGAGCGCCAGCAGGCCGCGATCACCGGGCAGGTGCCGCCACAGCTCCTCGGTGACGAACGGGATCACCGGATGCGCGACGCGCAGCGTGCGGTCGATCGCGTAGAGCAGCGTCGCGGCGAGCGCGCGCTGCTCGTCGTCGGTGCCGTCGCGCAGGCGCGGCTTGGCGAGCTCGACGTACCAGTCGCACAGTTCGCCGTAGACGAAGTCGTAGAGGCCGAGCACCGCCTTCGCAAACTCGAAGCGATCGAGCGCGTCGGCCGTCGCACGGGTGACGCGCTCCAGCCGCGACAGCAGCCAGCGGTCGGCGTCGGTACGCGGCTGCGGCTCACCGGCGGCCTCGTCGGTCAGCCCAAGCTCGCCAAGTCGCAGGAGCACGAAGCGGGTCGCGTTGAACAGCTTGTTGGCGAGCTGCTGCCCCTGCTGCACCTTGTCTTCGCTGAAGCGCACGTCCTGCGTGGTCGAGATCGCCAGCAGTCCGAAGCGCACCGCGTCAGCGCCATACGCGGGAAAGTCGCCGCCCTGCTTGAACACGGGCGGACGCGGTCCGCCGTCGATCACGTCCAGCGGGTTGATGCCGGTGCCCAGTGACTTGCTCATGCGACGACCGTCGGGCGCCTGGATGACCGAGTGTACGTACACGTCCTTGAACGGCACGTCGCCCGCGAACCGCAGGCCGAGCATCACCATGCGCGCCACCCAGAGGAAGAGGATGTCGCGGGCGGTCGAGAGCACGTCGGTCGGGTAGAACGCTTCGAGGTCGGTGAGGTCGTCCGGCCAGCCGAGCGTCGCAAACGGCCACAGCGCCGACGAAAACCAGGTGTCGAGCACGTCCTGGTCCCGTACCCATCCATCGCCGGCCGGCGGCTCGATCCCGACGTACGTTTCGGCTGCCTCGCTCGTCTGCGGGTCGCCGTCGCCGGGGCGGTACCAGACCGGCAGCTGGTGTCCCCACCAGAGTTGCCGGCTCACGCACCACGGGCGGATCTCTTGCAACCACTCGATGTAGCGGCGCGACTGCACCGGCGGATGGATCGTGACGCGGCCGTCTTGCACCGCGTCGATCGCCGGGCCGGCTAGCTCCTGCATCCGCATGAACCACTGCAAGCTGATGAGCGGTTCGATCCGGGCGCCGGAACGGTGGCTGTACGGCACCGTGTGGAGGTACGGTTCCTCGCCGCGCAGCAGCCCTTCGGCGCGCAGCGCATCGGTGACGGTCGTCTTCGCCGCTTCGGCGGTCTGCCCCGCGAACGCCCCGCAGAGCGCCGTGAGCCGGCCATCCTCTCCGATTGCCGAGGGCGCGGGCAGGCCGTGGCGGCGGCCGATCTCGAAGTCGTTCGGGTCGTGCCCCGGTGTGATCTTCAGCGCGCCTGAGCCAAAGTCAAGCTTGACGTGCTCATCGGCGATCACCGGGATCTCCCTGCCGCCGGAGAGCGGCAGGACGACCGTTTTGCCGATCGCGTCCGCGTAGCGCTCGTCGGCCGGGTTGACGGCGACCGCCACGTCGCCGAACATCGTTTCGGGGCGAACGGTCGCGACGACGATTTCGCCGCTGCCATCCGCGTACGGGTAGGCGATCGAGTAGAGCGTGTCCTCCACCCCTTCGCGCTCTTCGACCTCCAGATCGGAGATCGCCGAGCCGCTGCCCGGATCCCAGTTGACGAGGTAGTGGTCGCGGTAGATCAGGCCCTGTTCGTACAGCTCGACGAACACCTTCTGCACGGCGTGGACGTAGCCTTCGTCCATCGTGAAGCGCTCGTCGTCGTAGTCGCAGGAGGCGCCGAGCCGCTTGAACTGCCCAATGATCGTGCCACCGTATTCGCGGCGCCACGCCTGCGTTTCGGCGATGAACGCTTCGCGTCCGATCTCCTTGCGGCTGGTGCCCTCGCTGGCGAGCTTCTTCTCGACCTGCGTTTGCGTCGCGATGCCGGCGTGATCGGTCCCGACGATCCAGCGGGTGCGCTTGCCTCGCATCCGGGCGAGACGAATCAGGCTGTCTTGGATCGAGCCGTTGAGCGCGTGGCCCATGTGCAGTGCGCCGGTGACGTTCGGCGGCGGGATCGCGATCGTGTAGGTGTCCTGCCCGTCAACGGCCGGGCCCGGCTCAAACGCGCCGGACGCAAGCCAGCGACGCTGGATCTCTGGCTCGGCCTCGCTCGGTTCGTAGCGCGTGCGGGTACTCAGGTCAGCTGCGGGCATCGGTCGGTCCAGTGTACGTGTGGCTGCTGCGACGCGGCAGCGGTCGCGGGCCGCCCGCAACGGCGTGCCGCTCGCAACCGCGCTGGGCGGTTGCGAGCGGCGCACCGCAAGAACGCTTGCGGGGTACTCATCGCTCGCGCGATGAGCCCCCGGCAGTGACTAGCGCCGCGCGCCCGGCGCAGCGGCGCGCTGCTTGACCAGCGGCACCGGTGTGGTGCGCTGTGGAACGTTGGCGCGATCGACGATCAGCGTCAGCTCCGCGCGCTCCCGCAGCGAGAGGTTGATCCCACGCCCTCCGGCGCGCAGCACGAGGTCGCGCAAGCGCGCGCGATCCCTCGGCGCGAGGTCGAGCGGGCGCTCTCGCAGCAGCTGCGTAGCGTCGGCCAACAGCACCCACGGCAGCGGGCGTGGCGCGGCGGCGCCGCGGTGATTGCGGGTACGGGTGCGGGTGCGAGCGTGGCGGGTAGTCCGAGCCATGACGAGAGCCATCCTGGAGTCGGGATGAGGCGCGGCCGATGCAGCCCGGCCGCGCGATTGAACGGCGCCGGGCGTCGCCGCCCGGCCATGAATAACGCGACTCTCCGGAGAGCAGTCCATCGAGCGCGTGTCCACAGTATCGGCAACTCTGGCGGAAAATACCAGCGGAGTTTCTCCGGCTGGGCGCGGCTCGTCGCACGGCGTCTCGCCGACGGCACGATGACCCGTCAGCCGGGGCAGTCGATCCAGCGGGTGATTCGGCCGGCAGCCGTCTCGTGGTACGACGGCGGGGCTGGCGGCGGGTCGTGCCGAAGCATCGCGATCACCTGCCCCGGGCCGATCAGCTCTTCCTCGATCGAGGTCGTCCAGCGTACCTGCGCATCGAGCTGGCGCTCGACCGCCGCCCAATCACGCGCTTCAATCGCCGTCAGCAAGCCGCAAACGGCTGGCACTTGCTCGGCCATCACCGCTCTTCCACGACGCGAACGCGAGCTACGCGAGCTTTTGATCCTCGGCAGCGTCGTCGCCGGACGAGGTCGTCGTCACGAGCGTCGGTTGGCGCCCTTGATCGACCGTTTCGCGCGTCACCAAGCAGGTCTGCACATCCGGGCGCGACGGCAGATCGAACTGCACGTCGAGCAAGATCTCTTCGACGATCGAACGCAGCCCGCGAGCACCGGTCTCGCGCGCGAGGGCACGATCGGCGATCGCTTCGAGCGCGCCCTGCTGGAACCGCAGCTCGATCCCGTCGAACTCGAACGAGCGCTGGAACTGTTTGACCAGGGCGTTGCGCGGCTCGGTGAGGATGTGCACGAGATCTTCTTGGCGCAGCTGATTGACGGCGGTAACGACCGGGAGACGGCCGATGAACTCTGGGATCAGCCCGTATGCGACGAGATCTTCCGGCAGCACCTGCTGGAACATCCGGCCTGCGTCGTGGTCGGACTTCCCGCTGACCTCGGCACCGAAGCCGACACCCCCCTTGCCAACCCGGCGGGCGATGATGTCGTCGAGCCCCTGGAACGCGCCGCCGCAGATGAAGAGCACGTTCGTGGTGTCGATCGTCAGGTATTCCTGGTGGGGATGCTTACGCCCGCCCTGCGGCGGCACCGAGCTTTGCGTGCCTTCGAGGATCTTCAGCAGCGCCTGCTGCACGCCCTCTCCGGAGACATCGCGCGTGATCGACGGGTTCTCGCTCTTGCGGGCGATCTTGTCAACCTCGTCGATGTAGATGATCCCCGTCTCGGCCTTTTTGACGTCGTAATCGGCGGCCTGGATCAGCTTCAGGAGGATGTTTTCGACATCCTCGCCGACGTAGCCAGCTTCCGTCAACGCCGTGGCGTCGGCGATTGCGAAGGGCACGTTGAGCATCCGTGCGAGCGTCTGCACGAGCAGCGTCTTGCCCGAGCCGGTCGGCCCCAACATCAGGATGTTGCTCTTCTGGAGTTCAACGTCCTGTTCACCGCCTTGGAGCAGTTGCACGCGCTTGTAATGGTTGTACACGGCAACCGACAACGAGCGTTTGGCGCTCTCCTGACCGATCACGTAGTCGTCGAGCACTGCGTTGATTTCGCGCGGCTTGGGGAGCGACCCGAGATCGACGGCCGGCACCGCCGCCAGCTCGTCGTCGATCAACTCCCCACAGATGTCGATGCACACGTCGCAGATGAAGACCCCGTTTCCGGTAATCATCTTCTTGACCTGCCGCTGCGAGCGCCCGCAGAAGCTACAGAGGACCTGCTTGTCGGTGTCGGTCGTGCGATCCATCGTTGTTCTCTGAGTCGGGTCCGCTGACGCCGGTCTTTAGCGACTGACCCGCACGGCGTCGATCAGCCCGTAGTCCTTGGCCTCCTCGGCGGAGAGGAAGTAGTCCCGCTCGGTGTCCTTGCGAACCTTCTCGTACTCCTGGCCGGTATGCTCGGCGAGGATCGCGTCGAGCCGGTGGCGGACATCGATGATCTCCTTGGCGTGGATCTCGATATCGGTCGCTTGCCCCTGAAAGCCTGAGCTGACCTGGTGGATCATGATCTTGCTGTTCGGCAGCGCCATGCGCTTGCCCTTCGCGCCGCCGGCGAGCAGCACCGCTCCCATCGACATCGCCATCCCCACGCACATCGTCGCCACGTCGGGCTTGATGAACTGCATCGTGTCGTAGATCGCCAGGCCCGCGTACACCGAGCCACCGGGCGAGTTGATGTAGATCGAAATGTCCTTGTCGGGATCCTCGCTCTCGAGGTGCAGCAGCTGCGCAACGATCAGGTTTGCGATCTGATCGTCGACCGGAGTGCCGAGGAAGATGACGCGCTCGTTGAGGAGGCGCGAGTAGATGTCGAAGGCGCGTTCACCGCGTGACGTCTGCTCGACGACCATGGGGACCATTGGGCTCATGTGGGGCGTGACTTTCTCGCGATGAGGGGGTTGTCCTGCTTGTGCAGGCTACTAGCCCCGGTCCGGGCGGGCGTTCGCAGAATCCTCCCACGGAGCGGCTCTGACCACCCCCGGTCGGCAGATTTCCGAGCTGGCGGCGAAGACGCGGCCGCTGTCAGCCGGACGCCGCAGCGATCCTCAGCTGCGCTCTGAGATGGTCGCGGTGCGCGACCGGTCCTCGGCCGCAGCGACCTTCAGCGGTGCCTGGCGGGCGCCGGCCGACCGCACGCCGCGTGCCTTGCGGCGGTCTCCGGCATCGGCGGCCTCCGCAACACGCGGGTTGCGCTGAGAGGTGCGCGCCGGATCGATCTCGCGCTCTTCGCTCTTGGCACCGCCGGGGAAGGCGAAGCGGGTGATCCGCCGCAGCACCTGCCCGTACTGCTTCCACAGGGGGCCGGTCGAATACTCGATCCCGTAGCGGTCGCAGATCTCCTGCACGCGCGGGGCGATCTCCTTGTACCGGTTGCTTGGAAGGTCGGGGAAGATGTGGTGCTCGATCTGGTAGCTGAGGTTCCCGCTCATCAGGTGCAGCAACTCGCCGCCGGAGATGTTGCAGGAGCCCTCCATCTGCCGCAGGTACCACTCGCCGCGCGACTCACCGGCGATGTCCTCCTCGGTGAAGGTGCCGCCGCCGTCGGGGAAGTGGCCGCAGAAGATGATCGTGTGCGCCCAGACGTTGCGGACGATGTTCGCGGTGAAGTTCGCCGCGAGCGTGGTCGGCGCGGAGATCCCAGAGAGCAGTGGCCAGACCACGTAGTCCTTCAGCGCTTGGCTGGCCATCTTCTGGCTCATCTGCATGAAGCGCGCCGTGTATTCGCGGACGCCGAGTTCACCGCTGACGAGCTTCTCGAATTCCAGGTCGTACAGCGCGATCGCGTACTCGAACGTCAGCGCAAGCGCGACGTTGTAGAACGGCTGCGCGAGGTAGATCGGCTTCCATTTCTGGTCGCCGCTGACGCGCATGATCGTATACCCGAGGTCGCGATCCTTGCCGATCACGTTGGTGTACGTGTGGTGCAGGTAGTTGTGGGTGTGCTTCCAGTGCTCGGCGGTGGAGACGGTGTCCCATTCGAAGCTTGAGGAGTGCAGCGACGGGTCGCGCATCCAGTCCCACTGACCGTGCATCACGTTGTGCCCGATCTCCATGTCGGCGATGATCTTCGCGCTGGAGAGCATCGTCACGCTAGCCAACCAGAACGGCGGCAGGATCGAAGCAAGGCCGGTGAGGCGTCCGCCGAGTTCGAGCTTGTGCTGGGCGTCGACGACTTTGCGAATGTACGCAGCGTCGCGCGCGCCGAGATCGTCACGCACTTCGTCGTACAGCGCGTCGAGTTCAGCGCCGAGTGCGTCGACCTGGGCCTTCGTGAGGTGGGCGCCGGGAGTGACGGACATATCGGTATTCCTACGCTCGTGTTCGGTGGGGACGGTGGAGAGAAGCTTGGAGATCAGTCATCTAAACCTCAAGGTGAAGATCGCCGGCAGCCGCAGAAACGCAGATCTGAACATCGGCACCAGGTTCGGTAATCAGTTCACCGGTCCGAAGGTCACGTGCCTGGCCATCGACGAGCGTGCAGACGCAGCGGTGGCAGATGCCCATCCGGCAGCCGCTGCGCAACGCCAGGCCAGCATCTTCGCCGGCGACCAGCAGCGGCGTGCCGGGCGGCGCGTCGAAGGTCGCGTGGTTGAGCGTCACGGTGCCGCCGTCGCCGGGATCGGGACCGATCAGCGCGATCTGGAAACGCTCGATCGTCAACTGGTCGAGCTGACCGGCCGTCGCATAGTGCTGCTCGACGGCATCAAGCAGGCCGATCGGACCGCAGGCAAAGGCAGTGCGCTCGCGCCAGTCGGGACAGAGCTCGTCGAATTCCGCCGGCTGGAGTCGCGGCGCGACCGCAGTGAGGCGCTCGTGGCGCGTCACGCCGGGATGCTGGCGAGCGAGTTGGCGCAGTTCCGCGCCGAAGATCACGCGATCTTCAGCGCGCTCGCTATGCAGGTGGACGACATCGTGGATGCCACCAGTCGATTCCAGTTCGCGCAACATCGACATCACCGGCGTGATGCCGCTGCCGGCGGTAATCAGCAGCAGTTTGCGGGACGAGGCATCGCTTGGGAGTACGAACTCGCCCTCCGGCGGCCCAAGCCGGACCAATTCGCCGATCGCGGCGTGGCGCACCAGGTGCGTGGAGACGACGCCCCCATCGACGACCTTGATGGTGACGCTGATGCAGCCGTCCGCGCGCCCCGGGTCGGAAGTGAGCGAGTACGAGCGCCAGTGACGGACGCCTTCGACATCGACGCCGAGCGCGAGATGCTGGCCGGCGCGATGCCCAGGCCAGCGCCGCCCTGGGCGGATCACAATCGTGGCCGCATCCGGCGTGCGCGGGATGATCTGCTCGATCCGACCGCGCAGTTCGCTGAACGCCCACAACGGGTTGACCGCAGTGAGGTAGTCGTCGGGGAGCAGTGGCGTCGTCAAGACCCCGGCGAGATCGAGGAGCCGCCGCCGTGCGGCCGGCTCGGCGAGCGTGTCGCCCTGGCGCATGAAGCGGCGCCTTTCGGTCGAGGTTCACGTGGGAACGGGCGCCCCACGCTGTCCATCCGGACGATATTCAATGTCGCGTGCGCGTTCTCGCTCGACGAGTGTGCGCTTGACGACTCATTTTGCGCATCCGGTGACAAAACCGGCGCCGGTTGGCTGGTCGCGCTCCCGCGCGACGTCCGGCGAACCGATCTCAGGCGGTCCAGAGCCCGGGGTTCTCGGCCTGCTCCTCGCGCGACGGCGTGTAGGCCGTCCCGGCCTTCTTGGCTTCCTCGACGGAGATTGCCTTGGCCCGCTCGACCAACAGATCGACCGCCTTCTGCTCGGCGAGATCTTCGCGCAGTGCGTCGATCTGGCCCCGTCCGCGCAGTCGCGCGATCGCCTTCTTGAGCGTGATGCCTTCGCGCTGCGCCAGCGGCGCGACTGCCGCTTCGATCTCCTCGTCGGTGGCCGTCAAGCCCTCCGCAGCAACGACGGCGGTCACGACCGCTTGGCGCTTGAGCTGCTGCTCGGCACCCGGAACCGCATCTTCGACGACCTCGTCGTGCGTCTTGCCGACCGATTGGAGGTACACCTCTTGGCTGATCCCCTGATGCTCGAAGCGATGCATCATGCGGTGGAACTCTTGGTGCGCGTGATCGTGCGCCAGCGCACGTGGAACCTCGATGCCGGCTTTGATCGCCGCCGCGTCGAGCGTCGCGAGGCGGTAGAGCTGCTCGATGCGCTGCTCCTCGGCCTCGGCAAGCCGTGCCTTCACGTCGTTCTTGAGTTCATCGAGCGTGTCGACGCCTCCAACCTCCAGCGCGAAGTCGTCGTCGAGCTCGGGGAGCTGCTTGGCCTTGACCTCCTGCATCGTGATGTCGAAGGTCGCCTCCTGCCCGGCGAGATGCTCGGCGTTGTACTGCTCCGGGAAGGTCACGGTGATCACGCGCTCATCCCCGGCCTTCATGTCGATGATCTGCTCTTCGAAGCCCGGGATGAAGTGGCCGCTGCCGATTTGCAGCATCTGGCCCTTGGCTTCGGCACCTTCAAACGGGACGCCGCCGATCTTGCCGACGAAATCGACGACCACGAAGTCGCCGTCTTGCGAAGCTCGATCGACCGTTTCCAAACGAGCGAAGCGCTCGCGCAGCGTTTCCAGTTCGCGCTCGATCGCTGCTTCGTCGGCGACCGGTTCGGCCTTGCCGACCTCAAACTCCTTGAGCCCGGAGACATCGGCCGCCGGCACGATCCCAACCTCTGCGGAGAAGGTGAACGCGGCTCCCGCCTCGGGCAGTTCGAACGGCTCGACCTCGGGAGTTCCGACCGGCGAGATCTTGGTCGCGCGGATCGCTTCGACATACCAGTCGTTGAGGTCGGCGCGGATCGCCTCGTCGACGACCGCCTCGCGGCCAACGCGCTGCAACACGAGCTTGGCCGGCACCTTGCCGGCGCGGAAGCCCGGCACGCGCAGATTGCGCCCGACCTGCTTGGCAGCCCGCTCGATCGAGCGCTCCAGCAGCTCGGCAGGCACGGTCGCCTCAAGGCGCACACGCGACTCGGGCAGCTCTGTGGTGGTGGCGACGACTTCGGGGCCGGACATGAGACCGACCACCTTATCTAGAAGAGCTCGCGGGCGACCGGGCTCCCCCTCATCTATCGTCGTCGGTGATGCGACGGTCGCCGCTGGAACGGATGCGTGCACGGTGGGTGACCGGCCCCACCGGCCACGGCGCGGCCTTCGGGCTCGATGTAGCGATCGCAGTCCGCCTATGGGTCCGCTGGCGGCTGCTGCTGATGCGCGGCCCGCAGGAGTGACGAGATGCGGACGATCATCGTCGGTGGCGGAATCGTCGGTCTCGCCACCGCACGCGCACTGCTGCTGAGCCGCCCTGGCGACGAGCTCATCGTGCTCGAACGCGACGCGGTCGTCGCGCAGCACCAGAGCGGCCGCAATTCCGGCGTGATCCACGCAGGCGTGTACTACCTCCCCGGATCGCTGAAAGCCAGGCTCTGCCGGCACGGCGCCGAGCTGATGATCGCCTACTGCCAGCAGCGAGGCCTGCCGCTACTGGTGTGCGGCAAGGTCGTCGTGGCACTCGACGCATCGGAACTCGGACGACTTGACGAACTTGAGCGGCGCGCCACCGCGAACGGCGTCCCGGGGCTGACGCGCCTTGGCGGCGCGGCGCTGCGCGCGATCGAACCGCATGCCGCCGGCATCGCCGCACTGCATTCGCCGCGCACCGCCATTACCGATTTCGCGGCGGTTGCGCAGTCCTTCGCCGACGACGTCGCTGCGGCCGGTGGGAGCGTCGTGACCGGCGCGTCCGTCGCGCGCGTCGAACATGGCACAACGCCAGCCGTGCTCCTCGACGACGGCGCGCGGCTGGCGGCCGACCGGGTAATCATCTGCGCCGGCCTCTCCACCGCCCAGCTTGCGCGCCGCTCCGGGGCAGCATCGGAACCAAGGATTATCGGCGTTCGCGGCGACTACTATGCGCTGTCGGCGCCGCGCCGCGCCGCGGTCTGCGGCCTGATCTACCCGGTTCCCGATCCGGCGCTGCCGTTTCTCGGCATCCATCTCACGCGCCGGGTCGACGGCACGGTACTGGTCGGCCCCAACGCCGTGCCGACACTGGCCCGCCGTGCCGACACGCCGTACGCCGTCGATCTTCGCGAGCTGCTGGCGCTCGCGCGCTGGCCTGGCACTTGGCGACTGGCCCGTCGGCAGTGGCGCACCGCAACGGGCGAATGGTGGCGTTCCCGCTCGACCGTCCGGTTCGTCGCCGAAGCGGAGCGCTACCTGCCCGGGCTGAGCATCGATGATGTCGAGCCGATACCCGCCGGTATACGCGCCCAAGCGGTCGACCGAGACGGCTCCCTCGTCGACGATTTCTGCGTGGAGAACACCGGCACCGTGGCGTGGGTGCGCAATGCTCCGTCACCGGCCGCGACCTCATCGCTGGCGCTCGCCGAGGAGCTGCTGGAGCGGCTCGCGCTCACCGGCTGAACCGGCGATCGTCCCGTGTTGGGGGAAGTGTTTGGAAACCAATCAGCATTGGGTGCGACCCCAAGGCTGGTGGCCTTCGCAAGCGCCTGAGGAGCCTGCCGCTTCGCGGACCGCGCCCACAGACCGCAAAGCCCCGGCAGAGATCGGCCATCGGCGCGGCAACGCATCGCTGGCGCCGGACCGGAATCATGGGGCCGGTCGATCTTCCGACTTCCAGGAGCCGCACCGGGCATGTCTGCCACCGAACCTCTCGCCCCCACCGACCTTGCACTGCGCGAGCGCTTTCTCAAATGGGTCGCGATCGTCGCGATCGTCGATCTTGTGCTGTTCCTGCCGCTGCTGTACGGCGTGATCACCGGCAACAAGGAACTGACGCCGCTGTTCGGACCGCTGCATGGCACCTTCTTCCTCATCGAGGTCGGCCTCGTCGCGTGGGGCGCGAGCAGCAGGTGGTGGGGCTGGTGGTATCCGGTCGTCACGATCATCACGACCGGTCCTCCCGGCGCGCTCCTCGGCCACAGCCGCGCCAAGCACGAAGCACGCGGCGCGTAACGCTCGTGC
>JASGGQ010000028.1:0-23077 GCA_047604965.1 Patulibacter sp.
CCGAGAGCGCATCCCAGCCGCCGTCGACGAAGACGGAAACGATCACTTTGTGCTGGCCGAGCGCATCGTTGATCGCCGCTTCGACCCGCGACGTGCCGGCGAGCGTGCCCGCGCCGTAGACCGCAAGCCCGAGCCCTAGTGAGCGCAGCATCATCGAGCGGCGCGTTAGTCCGGTCCCTGCGGGGAGCGGCATTCCCGGTTCGATTGCCGGTAGTCCGCGCCCGGCGGAGGCGTACGAGCGGGCGTAGTCGTTGCAGTACTGCGGCATGGTCAGCAAACCTGAAAATCGGGGGAGACGCCGACGAGTAGTCGCAGCGCGTTCTGGCGTTGAATGAGGTAGACGCCGAGCCAGGCGTATTCGTCGCGCACCCATGGTTGGTTCGCCACGCTGCGCAGTGCGGTCATCGCGTCGTCGGTCATCGGAGGCCGCCCCCAGAACGCGAGGGCCGCATCGATTGCCTGCTCGCTTGTTTCGGCGGTCACATTTGCGTAGTCGGTGGCGGTCGCCAGCCCCAGGCGAAGGACCCGCGCGGCTATCGACCAGCGAACGCCGTAGGTGGAGGTGTTGAGCCACGCCCGGTCGTTCCAGCCGGCGACGTTCGGTGGCATCCCGACCATCTGTCCGGCGATGTAGCAGAGCCAGGCCCAAACGTCGGTCGTCAGCGTGAGATTGCGGGCACGCAGCATGGCGGCGACATGGACGACCGGCGGTTTGACGAGGCTCGGGCCGGTATAGAAGTCGGGGTGCAGCAGGATCGCTTCGACGAGCGGCAGCAGCTGCTCGCCACTGCTGCGGTACAGCTCTTCGAGCTGCGCCTGCGTGTCGGCCGACGGCGCCGTCGGCACGAAATACGACCAGAGCTTGAGTACCACGAACGACGGGTGCATCGGATGGTCGACGACGGCATTCACCGCGTCGCGCCAGCCGAGCGCCCCGGTGCGCTCGTAGCTGGTGCCGGCGTAGAGGGTTTTCGAGCCGGTATCGGCGCGGGTTTGGTCGAAGCGGAAGTTGTAGTTGCCAAGCGCCGACGACCAGTCGCAACGAAAGCCGGTCAGCGCGCGCGCCATCTCCTTGACGTCGGTCTCGGTGTAGGCGCCGCGATCGGCACCGAGCGCGTACAGCTCCTGAAGTTCGCGGGCGTAATTTTCGTTCGGTGCGCTTTTGGTGTTGCTCGTCCCGTTGAGGAACAGCAGCATCGCCGGGTCTTGGGTGACGGCGATCAGGAGGTCGCGGAACGAGCCGCGCCAGCCGTTGCGTAGCAGCTCCAGGTGTGCCGGCATGTGCTGGCGTTCGCTGCCGGATTCGCTGACGCCAAACCAGTCGTGCAGGATCAGCGTCATCCGTTCGCCGAGCTGGTCGGCGCTGCGTATGCCGCGATCGAGCAGGTCGAGGTGCAGGTGCCCCCAACGGTCTGCCGGGGCGAGCTGACCGCCGACGAGGTAGCTGCCGGTTGGCGCGGCGCCGACGAGGTCGCGCGAGGGAGGGTTGATCAGCCGGTCGACGCTGGCGCGCAGGCCGAGCGCCGAGAACTCTTGTAGCTGCCCTGGGGACGGTCCGAAGCCGGCGCGGGTGAGTAGGCGAGCGACTTGCGCGTCACCCCAGGCGCCGTCGTAGACGGCGAGTCCGTCGGCGGCGACGAAGGGGTCAAATCCGACGACGGTCGGTGGCGTCGGGAAGGCATCTTCGCTCGGGCTCGTCGCCGGTGGTGCGGCGACCGGCCCGGTCGGCGAGATCTGCGTGGCTTCGGCGGTGTCTGTGGCTGTGGCAGTTGCCGTGCCGGTGGCTGTGCCCGTGCCGGTGGCTGTGCCGGTGACCGTCGTCGTGGTCGCTTTTACGACCCGACACTTGCGGCGCTTCTTCTTCGGCTTCTTGAGGTCCTTCTTGGTGCAGACCGGGAGCTTCTTTTGCGTCGCCTTCTTCTTGGCGGTCGACGTTTTCTTCTTGGCCGTCGATGACGTTTTCTTGGCGGCCGCCTTTTTCTTGGCCGTCGTTGACGTGTTCTTCTTTGCGCTCAGTGCCGTGCGGCGCGCGAGTCGTTCGGCCGGACTCTCGGCAGCAGCGAGTGACGCGGTAGCGGCGAAGGAAACCATCGAACGGTGTATCGGCCGGAAGTTGCGCGGTGTCGAGCGCACACCCGGTGTTTGAGCGCCAGTTCCCCGCCGTCTCGACGAATGGCCCGTTGCGCCCGTACGGTGGCGGCCCGGCACCTGCCGCATCGAGCGTCGCGAGATGAACGACGCCACGCCAAGGCCGGCCCATGGATCATCTAGGCTTGCGGCGTGCGATCGGACCGGGCATGAGTGCGACACATTCGCTGGAGGAGGCGTTGCGCTGGATCGGAGTGCAGGAGACGGCGCGGCGCGTGCGTGATGGCGAGTTGACGCCGCAGCAAACGGTGTCGGCAGCGCTCGCACGGATCGACGCGGCGCAGCCACAGCTCAACGCTTTTGCGCGGGTGTGGCATGAGCGGGCGCTCGCGGACGCCGATCGCGTCGCCGAGCGGCTCGCCGCCGGTGAGTCGTTGCCGCTGGCCGGGGTGCCGGTCGCGGCGAAGGATGAGGTGGCGATCGCCGGTGAGGTCACCACCAAGGGATCACGGACGATGACTGCGGTCGCCACGAGCGACGCCGAACTGATCCGGCTGGTGCGTGCGGCCGGTGGCGTGATCGTCGGCGCGACGCGCACACCGGAGCTGTGTTTCACGCCGTACTGCGAAAGCGAGCTTGGTGGTGTGACGCGCAACCCGTGGGATCACGCTCGCACGCCCGGTGGGTCGAGCGGCGGCGCTGCGGCGGCGGTCGCTGCGGGGCTGGTGCCGGTCGCGCTCGCCAGCGATGGCGGCGGCTCGATCCGTGGTCCGGCGGCGTGGTGCGGCTTGCCGGGGCTGTTTGCAACGCCGGGGTTGGTGTCGCCGGCACCGCTGCATGAGCCGTGGACGGGCATGGTGTCGTACGGCGGGATCGCGCGCACTATTGCCGATACGGCGCTGCTGTACGACGTGCTGTTCACGCATCCGGTGGGGCTGGCGGCGGCGTTGACGCAAGAGCCGGAGGTCGTGCGGATCGTGCAGACGCTTGATCGCGCCGCAGATCGTCCCGTGCCGCAGGGTGGGCCGATCGACGGGTCGTGCCGGAGCGCAGTGCGGGAGATCGCCGACCTGTTGCGAGAACTGGGGCATGAGGTGCAGCCGCGCCGCGTGCGGTTCGCGGCGGCCGGCGCGAAGTTCGCGGTGCGTTACGCAACCTCGGCGCGCGAGGATCTGCTGCGAACCGACGAGCCGCAGCTCGCTGAACCGGTCACGCGGCTGGTTGCGCGCGTCGGCGGGGTGTTGCGGCGCCTGCGGCCGTGGGCGCTGGATCTCGCGCGGGAACGCGCGGCACTGGATCGGTCGCTCGGGGACGCGCAGGTGATCGTGACGCCAACGATGCCGTGTACCGCGCCGCCGGTCGGTGAACGTGACGGACGCCATCCGCTGCTGACGGTGCTGGCGGCGTCGCGCCGCGTGTCGTTGCTCAATACGTGGAACCTTCTGGGTTGGCCGGGGTTGACGGTGCCGGCCGGCACCGGCCGCGATGGCTTGCCGGTCGGCGTGCTGCTAACCGGTCGGCCGGGCAGCGAGCGGCTGCTGTTGCAGCTGGGAGCGCAGCTTGAACGGGCACGGCCGTGGCCGCTTGGCGCTGGCGCGCCGGAACGATCGGCGGTGGTTTCGGTGCGGGCGGAGCTGTCGCGGTGACGTCCGGCGGCGGAGCGGCATCTGATGGTGCTGCGGCGCTGACGAGCGAACTGCTTGAGGTGGCGCGCGAGGCGGCGCAGGCGGGCGCGGCGGTGCTACTGCGGTACTTCTCGCGTGGCGTGTCGAGTGCGCAGACGAAGTCAAGCGGCACCGACATGGTGTCCGAGGCCGATCTGGGTTCCGAGGCGGCGATTCGCCGGGTGCTTGCGGAGCGTCGACCGCACGATCTCGTGCTCGGCGAAGAGGGAGGGCTGGTGCGTGCCGATGGGACCGAGCTACATGCCGGCGACGCGGGCGAGCGGTATGGCGGGCTGGCGGTTACCGCGGCGCGCGCCGCCGCACGGGACGGGTTGGTGTGGATTTGCGATCCGCTCGATGGCACGACGAACTTCTTGTACGGGCTGCGTGCCTGGTGCGTGTCGGTCGCGGTGCGCGACAGCGCGGGCGCGGTCGCGGGCGTTGTCGTCGATCCGTTGGCCGGAGAAACCTTCGTGGCGGCGCGCGGCGGCGTGGCGCTGCTGATTGATCGTCAGGGGGCCGTGGCTCCGCTTGATGATGCCTCGGCGCGCGACGTGGCACTTGAGCATGCGCTGATCGGCACCGGGTTCGCGTACGACGCGGCGGTACGTGGCTATCAGGCGCAGACGCTGGCGGGGTTCGCCGGTCGGGTGCGTGATGTGCGCCGCGCGGGCGCGGCGGCGCTGGATTTGTGCTGGACGGCGGCGGGGCGCCTTGATGCGTACTACGAGCGGACGGTACGGCCGTGGGATGTTGCGGCCGGTGCGCTGCTGTGCGAACAGGTTGGTCTCAGCGTCGACTATCTCCCGGCGACGGCGCAGGTGCCGGACGGCGTGCTCGTGTCGCCGCACGCGCTGCAAGCGCCGCTGTGGCGGCTCGTTGCCGACGGCGCGGAGCCGGTGCCCGGCGCGCTGCTGGATCTCGTCGAGTAGCGCCGTCGGTGTCCTGCCCTGCAGGCCGAGAGGCTCCGTAGTACGGCGGGGGGGACTCGAACCCCCAAGGTGTTGCCACCGGCGGATTTTGAGTCCGCTGCGTCTACCAATTCCGCCACCGCCGCGTGTCGGTTGCTGGATCGTAAGGGGTGGCGCATCTTCGTGCGCTGCGGCTCGTCCTGCGCTCGCCGCTGCCACGGCAGGGATGCGATCCGGCACTTCCCGCGCGCAGCGCGGTTTGAGACAGGGTCTTACAGGCTGCGGCGTTCGTCGCGCGGCGCTTCGACCTCGACTTGCCATTGCTGGGTGAAACCGCGCAGCGTCATCACGACGACGACGAGTTGCAGGATCGCGAATGCGAAGACGAGCAGGCCGACGAGGTTTTCCGGGAGCGGCGGGCTTTGGTAGCCCTCGCCGTTGCGATCGAACCAGCCGGGCACTGAGACGGCGGCAAAGACGCCGGAGAAAACGGCGACACCGGCAGCGACCGGCAGCAGGCCGGAGCGCCAGCGCGCGATTTGGTACGCGAAGTAGCCGAACAGCACGCCGATGATGACCTGCAAGCCGAGCGCCCCGGCTTGGTGGCCCCAGGCGCCCCAGGTGATCAGGAAGATCAGGATGCAGCTGGTGCCGAGGAGCGCGACGACGAGCGCCTTGGTGGTTTTTGCGGCGGGCGTGTCGCGGTTCGGGTGCGTGATGACTACGTCGTTGGGTTCGTCTCGTCGCGCGGTGCTCATCGGTCGTTCATAATCCCGGTTGTCGAGGCGGCATGCAATCCGCCCGGCGTGTCGGTCCCAGCCTGCCACGCCGAGCCGCACTGCGCGTCGTCTCGTCACCCCCTGCGGGCGTGGTGGAATGGTAGACACGCCGGCCTTAGGAGCCGGTGCCCTCACAGGCGTGGAGGTTCGAGTCCTCTCGCCCGCACCAAATGAGACAACGTGCGAACCACCCCGGGCGCCCGGCGGCAACGGTTCGCGGGGAAGACGAGAGCTTGCGCCCCGCACAGCGACGGCTGTGAGCGATGAGCGCGCCAGTGCTGTTGCGACCCAGCGAGAGCGCGTCCACGCCGGCGCGCGCGTACGGGCCAAGACGCGCCGACGATGCACCAAAACTCGGCACGCCAGTTGGTGTTCGCGCGAACACCAACTGCCGCACCAAGATGCAGTGCAACGTGCGGAGGGACTCGAACAGCGTGAGGCGCGAGCGGGCATTCGGCGCTACGCAGCGCGCGGCCGTGGAATCACGCGCCCCCCTGCGCGACGATGTAGCGGGCGCAGGCGTAGTGGCTTGCTCGGTAGCGACCTGCGGGGCGACTGGTCTGCGAGCATCCACGGCGTGGCGTTGCCGAAGATCCTGCTGTTCTACGTCTTCACGCCGCTCGCAGACCCCGAAGCGATCCGCGTGTGGCAGCACGACCTGTGCCGCTCGCTCGGGTTGCGTGGGCGCATCCTGATCTCGTCGCACGGCATCAACGCGACCGTCGGCGGCGAACTGGATGCCGTCAAACGCTACGCGCGGTCGCTGCGTGCCTACCCGCCATTTCACGACGCCGACCTGAAGTGGAGTGCCGGCAGCGGCCTGACCGACACGCGTGGCGCCTCCGGCTGGCGCGAATCGGTCGACTTCCCCAAGCTCTCCGTCAAAGTGCGCCCCGAAATCGTCACCTTCGGCGTCCCCGACGAACTGGTCGTCGATGAACACGGTGTCGTCGGCGGAGGGCAACGGCTCGACCCCGAAGCACTCCACCAACTGCTCGACGAACGCGGCGATGACGTCGTCTTTATCGACGGCCGCAACGCATACGAAGCGCAAATCGGCCGTTTCGATGGCGCGCTCGTCCCCGACATCTCGACCACCGCCGGCTTCGTCGAACAGCTCGATGCCGGTCACTTCGACGAGCTCAAAGACAAGCCGGTCGTGACCTACTGCACTGGCGGCATCCGCTGCGAAGTGCTTACCGCACTGATGAAAAACCGTGGCTTCGGCGAGGTGTACCAACTCGACGGCGGGATCGTGCGCTATGGCGAACGGTACGGCGACCGAGGGCACTGGTCAGGTTCGCTGTACGTCTTCGACCGGCGCATGAAAGTCGACTTCTCCGCGACCCCCGACGTGATCGCCCACTGTGCCGCCTGCGGCACCCCGACCAGCCGCATGCAGAACTGCGACGACCTCAGCTGCCGCCGCCAACTCGTGATCTGCGACGAGTGCGCCACCGCCGGACGCGGCCGCTGCCCCGCACACCCCGCGTAATGCCCCGTGCTCCGCGTCGCGGCGCTGCGCCCGCGCTACGCCGCCGCAGGATGGCCGCCAAGCGCGCGAATACCCTCCTCAACGGCGTCAAGCCAGCGGCCAACATGCTCGCGGGCCTGCGGCGTGTCTGGGTAGCGGCAGCGCAGATGCAGCCCCGAATCGTTGACGAGAAACCAAATCATCACGCCATCGGTGCGGATCGCCGCCGACACATATCGCAGCTGTGACGCATGTGCGACCGGGACCGGCAGTCGGCGCACATCAAGCCACGACACCGCAAAGAGACCGGGAGGCGACGGCACGCGACCGTGCGGCTCGAAAATCGGCCCCAGCGGCCACGACCCCAGCTCGATCGACTCCCGCACCGCTCCCGCGCACGCCGACGGGGACGGATCGCTGGACTCCAGTACCGCGTTCGTGATGAACCAGCCAACGGCCTCACGCCAACGCGGCTCACTGCGGCTATGCACCGGGAACACGGCGCGCAACGGTTGCCCGGAGAGCCGCTGCGTTACCTCCGTCAAGACCGAGACGCCGAGCGCAAGCAGCCGCACGCCCGCCGTCTGCGCAATTGCAGAAAGCCGTTCGGTTCCTTCGGCATCGAGCACATCGCGTACCTCCACGACCTCTGCCGGACGCGGATCGAGCTGGCCGAGCGGGAGGGGAAAGACCGGCAGCCCGCCACCGCCCTGCTCGATGATCTGAGCCCACCGCTGCACCACGTCATCCGGCGCCGGCCCAATCGCCTTCAGCTCGGCCGTGTGCTCGGAAAACGGCGGCGCGTCCGGCAGGCCGGCGCCGGGCTGCCGCGCCGCACGCAGATCATTGAGGCAGGCCACGAAGTCGCGCGCGAGAATCACGAGCGACCACATATCCACATGCGCATGGTCGGCGGCGATCACCACCTCCGGGCGGCGATCATCGGCCTCCGGCGGCGGCTCGACGACACACAGCCGATGCGAAGGACTCGAGAACGGCGCGCAGCCGGCATCGAGCGCTGCGCGCAACACGTCGCGAGTCGGCTGACCGGGAGCGACCGGATGTTCGCGCCACATGCCCGGCCCACAGGTCACCCCATGCAATCGCAGCGTGCCGCGCTCGTCGTGCGAAAAGACCGATCGCAGCGTGCCGTGCCTCGCGACGACGGCATCCCATGCCGCTCCGGCATCGCGCAGTGACGCCGGCGCCACCAGCCGGAACGCGAACGCCATCCACGAACCGGGCCGCTGCCCTTCGCCAACATGGCGCCCCTGATCGAAGGAAATAGGCAGCGCTCGTCCCGGCTGAGGGGCCACGTCGACGGCGTAGCTGAACACCCGGCCTGCGGCCAGTTCCATCTGAGCCACGTTGGTCAGCCGCATGAGGCGTACCCTACGTGGTTCCGGCCACGCCACAAACCGGAGATTCCGCACTGCCGACCCTGCCGATTCACGACGCCACGCTCGACTACGACATCGACGGCGATGGCGGGCCGCTCGTCGTCCAGCTCCACGGGCTGACGTCAAGCCGCGAACGCGACGTGCAGCTCGGACTCGATCTCCCGCGAGCGCTGCGCGGGCACCGCGTCTTGCGGTACGACGCGCGCGCCCACGGACGCTCGACCGGGTCGACCGATCCCGGTCAATACCGCTGGCCGCACCTCGCCGAAGATCTCCTGGAACTGCTCGAACATGTCACGCCGGGCGAACAGGTGCACGGCGTCGGCCCGTCAATGGGCACCGCGACGTTGCTCTACGCCGCGCTGCTCGACCCGCACCGGTTCGCGAGCCTCACGCTCGTCGTTCCGCCGACCGCGTGGGAGACGCGCATGGCGCAGCGCGCGACCTACCTGCGCAACGCTGACCTCGTCGAACGGGAAGGGCTCGCGGCGTTCGTCGAACTCGGACTGACGGCGCCGGTCGTGCCGGCACTCGCCGATGCGCCGCACACCACCCCGGCGGTTCCCGAGGCGCTCCTACCGGCACTGCTGCGCGGCGCGGCAACCTCCGACCTGCCGCCGGTACGGGAGCTGGCGTCGATCGTTGTGCCGACCCTGATCCTCGCCTGGAGCGACGACCCAACGCACCCGCTCAGCACCGCCACGCGGCTCGCGGAGACGCTGCCGAACACGCGGCTCGTCGTCGCGCGCACGCCGTACGGCGTGATGGCGTGGCCGGGGCTGTTCGCCGACCACATCACCACGCACGATGTCGCCTGAGCGTGGTCCCACCGGTCTCCGGGGCCTCGGCGCGGCGATCGGCCAATCTGACGTGTAGATGGCGGCGCCGACTGCGCACTCGCGCTGTGAGACTCGCAGGTACCAGGGGGCAAAGAAGCGGTACGGTGGCGCCATGGCGAAGCACGCAACGTCGCTAGCGGGCCGCAGGGTCCTGATTACCGGGGCCGCTCGGGGGATCGGCGCTGCGCTGGCGCGGCGCCTGCACGCACGTGGCGCGCAGGTCGCGCTGCTCGGGCTCGAACCGGAGCTGCTCGCGGCAACGGCCAGCCAAGCCGGTGGGGCGCCGTGGCGGGAGTGCAACGTCGCTGACGGCGACGCGGTCGATCAAGCAGTCGGAGCGCTGGTCGGTGAACTCGGCGGGCTTGATGTTGTCGTCGCGAACGCCGGCATCGCGAAACAGATGGCGATGATCGGCGGCGACCCGACGGTGCTGCGCCGCACGCTCGACGTCAACGTGATGGGCACCTTCTACACGCTGCGCGCAGCCGGCCCACACATCGCGCATCCCGGCGGCTATGCGCTCGCGATCGCTTCGCTTGCCGCCGCACTGCACCTGCCGCTATTGGGCGCGTACAACGCCAGCAAAGCGGCGACCGAAGCGCTCGGTAACACGCTGCGTGGGGAGCTGCGCGGCACCGGTGCGAAGGTTGGCGTCGGCTACTTCGCCGAACTCGATACCGATATGACCCGTCGCGGCTTTGCGACCAAAGCGGCCGATGTCGTGCACCTCGAGACGCCGTTTACGCGCGTGGCGCCGCTCAAGCTGGGAATCGACGCGCTTGAGCGGGGGATCGCCCGACGTTCGCGGTTCGTCTACGCCCCGTGGTGGGTGGGGCCGATGCTGCCAGTACGGATGCTCGCTCAGCCGGTCGCCGAACAGGTCGTCGCGCGGCGCATCCAAAAAGCGTTGGCGATCGCGCGCCAGGAAGACCCGGCCTTTACGACGCCTCAGCCCGGCGACTGACAGCCGCGACGTGATCGCTCATCTACGATGCTCCGTGCTCGCCGGCTGCTCTCGTTCACTGGGGCTCCGTCCCCGCTGCCAGCTCGCCGGTTTGCACCGCCCACAGCGCCGCGTATCGGCCGTGGAGTGCCAGCAGTTCGTCGTGCGTGCCGGCTTCGACGACCCGGCCACGTTCGAGCACGTGGATGCGATCGGCGTGGCGGATCGTGGAGAGGCGGTGCGCGATCACGATCGTCGTCCGTTCGCGGCTGACGCGCGCTAGCGACCGCTGGATCGCTGCTTCGGTTTCGTTGTCGACGGCGCTGGTCGCTTCGTCGAGCACGAGAATCGCCGGGTCGCGCACGAGCGCGCGGGCGATCGTGAGCCGCTGGCGTTGGCCGCCGGAGAGCCGCAACCCGCGTTCGCCGACCTGCGTCTCGTAGCCGTCTGGCAGCGCCGCAACGAAGCTGTGCGCTTCGGCACGTTCGGCTGCTGCCTGAAGCGAGTCGGCGCTCGCGTCAGGGTCGCCGTACCGCAGGTTTTGCGCGACCGAGGCGTCGAAGAGGAAGGTGTCCTGCCCGACATATCCGATTGCACCACGCAGTGCGCCGAAGGACAGCTCGTTCGTCGGGATGCCGTCGATCGTGATCGCGCCGGAGTCGGCGTCGTAGAGCCGTAGGAGCAGCTTGACGATCGTCGATTTGCCGGCGCCGGTCGCGCCGACGATCGCATGCGTCTGACCGGCCGGCACGTCGAGATCAAGGCCGTCGAGGACCGGAGCCAGTGGCGTGCCATCGGCGCTGCGGTAGCTGAACCGCACGTCGCGAAAACGGACGGCGCCAGGGCGCACGCCAGCGACAGGAGCTGGGAGCTCGCGGTCGCCGGGCTGGATGGCGACCGGCGCGTCGAGGAGATCGAGGATTCGCCGTGTCGACGCCATGCCGCGCTGGTACAGGTCGAGCGTTTCGCCGAGGTCGGTCAGCGGCCACAGCAGCCGCTGCGTCATGAAGACGAGCACCGAATACAGCCCGACTTGCAGGGTGCCGTCGAGCGTCATCCGGCCGCCGACGATCAGCGTCACCACAAACCCGGCGAGGATCGCCATGCGGATCATCGGCGTGAATGCCGACGAGAGGGCGATCGCCGCGCGGTTGGCGTTCGCGTACGCGTCCGAGTAGCGTTCGATGCGCTGCGCCTCGGCGGCTTCTGCACCGAACGCTTTGATCGTCGCGATGCCACCGAGGTTGCCGCCGATCAGCCCGTTGAGATCGCCGGCGGCTGCGCGCACCTCGGCATAACGCGGGCCGAGCCGGCGTTGGAACCGCAGCGAGCCGCCGATGATCAGCGGAATCGGGAGGAACGCGAGGATCGCCAGGAGCGGCGAGATGACGGCGAAGATCGCGCCGACCGCGATCACGTTGGCGATCGTCAGCAGGATCTTCTGCGCGCCGACGTCGAGGAACCGTTCGAGCTGATTGACGTCGTCCCCGAGAATCGTCAGCAGCCGGCCGCTCGCGCGGTGCTCGAACCATGCCAGTTCGAGCTGCTGCACGTGGCGATAGGCGTCGAGCCGCAGGTCGTGTTCGATCGCTTGCGAAAGCTCGCGCCACGTGCGGTTGCTGAGGTATTCCGTGAGCGACTCCAGCGCCCAGACCACCGCAGTGATCGCCGCCAGCACGCTGAGTTGTTGTGCGCGGTCGGCGACGCCGAAGATCGTGGCGATGAAGCTCGTGTCGCTGCGCACGACCACATCGATCGCGACGCCGATCAGGAGCTCCGGGGCGATGTCGAACAGCTTGTTTGCCACGGTGTACAGCGCGCCGCCAATGATCCGCGCGCGATATGCCGGTACGCGCTGCCACAAGCGGCGCAGCGGGTGCTGGTCGCCGGGGGCGTGGGTGGGGTGGAGTGCGTCGGGTTCGCTGGCGCTCACCTGTCCCACCGTAGGCGGTCGAGTTGCCGGCTGGCTGGTCGGGTACGCGCCGGCTGCACGGACCGGGCACGGAAACGTGGGCGCGGGGCGTCGGCGGCGCGCACGACGGCACAGGGCGAGGCAGAGGCCGAAATGGCGCCGCAAATCGGGTCGGGGATTGTATCGGTTGAAGCTCCGCCGACCGCCGACGGGCTACGGCGAACTGACACCGTGTCGATATAGCGTATCGAATCGAGCGTTTATGCGCCGAATGTCGGTGTGGGTGTCGTGCTCGAAAGTCCTGGAGAATCGTGGATATCCGGCGAAATGCGTGGTGATCGGGGTCGCTGATCGTTGGCGACCGGCGCCGGTTTTCGGCCTATTCTGCGGGTCGGCGGGTACCCCCCCGACCCGCCACCTGAGCGCGATTCGTCGCGCATTGCTCGGAAGGACACTCTGGGCGTGCCGCGCATCGTGTTGGCGGCCTCGCGTGCGTGCCGGTTTCCCCAGCTGGCACCGCGGGGCCGCCATCTCTCGCGTGTGTGCTGCGCCTGCGTTGGGCGTCGTGCCGCGGTCGCAGCTGCGACGCGCGGTGCTGCGGGTGTGGCGATCGCCGGAGGGTGGGCTGCCGGCCGGGTAGCGACCGACTATTCGGTGGTGAGCGTGCCGCCGAGCGCCGGCCAGTCCGGCACGCCGCCTTCGGCAACGACGTACAGCTCGCCGTCGGTGAGCTGGTCGAGGATCGCGGCGGCGTGCAGCGCGCGCACGCCGGCTTTGCAGATCACGGCGGTCGGCTGTTCGCGGCGCAGCGCGTCGGGCCAGCCGGCGATTTCGTCGTGTGGGAGGAGTGTGGCGCCTGGGATGTGGCCGGCGGCGAACTCGGCGGCGGTGCGGACGTCGAGCACTTGGATGTCGTGCGCTTCGGCGAGCAGTTCGTGCAGGTCGGCAGCGGTCAGGATCCGCAGGGTGGCCATGGTCGCAAACCTCGCTCGCGGTGGGGTGCTGGCTGCCCCGCCGCGAGCGGCGGCGGGAGAAGCGGGACACCCAAGAATCGAACTTGGAGCAAGGGTTTTGGAGACCCCTATGTTACCACTACACCAGTGTCCCAAGCGGTGGCAGATCGCCACCGGCCGTGCATCGTATCCGACTCTCGAACGCCGCGACGACACCTCGACGCGGGCACAATCGCTACGATCATCGTCCCAGCACGCGGGCGAGGTGTTAACGGTTGCACGCGAGCCTTCCAAGCTCACGGAACGGGTTCGACTCCCGTCGCCCGCTTGCATAACGGGGAGTGGCGCAGTCTGGTAGCGCACCCGGCTGGGGGCCGGGCGGTCGCAGGTTCAAATCCTGTCTCCCCGATACCTGAAGAACTGAAGTCCGAAATTGGAACCACGGGTTCTGGTTTCGGGCTTCAGCATCGAGGGCAGAGCGTGGCGTTGACGGCGAGACGTCGCCGGGTTCACGCGGCGGCGTCCAGGGTGACGCTGACTTCGCGGTCGGGTGCCGACAGCGCCGAGCGAGCCGCGGCGACGAGTGCCTCCCGATCGAGCTCTGGCCAGCGATTCAACGCTGCCCCGATCGGCTCTTCGACGCCGTAGTCGGCGCCAACGATCTCCAGCGTCAACGGCTTGCCGTGTCCGTCCAGCATGACCGTCGCGCGGGGCGCGAGGTCGATGCTATCGACGGCGTCAGCGACGTGATCGACGTCGATGTCGATCACGATGATGCTGGCTTTTCGGTCGTAGAGGGCGCGCATTGCTACTGCTCCTGTTGAGGAAGTGTACGGCGCGGATGGACGGCGATCACGAATTCGAGATCGTCCTTTGCGACGACTACGCGGATGTACCGGTGCTCAGGGTGCGCGGCGACGAATCGCGGGTTGCCCCGGTCATCACGATCACTCGCCAACGGACGGTCGAGGGCGGCTTCGACTTGCGCGATCGTGACGCGGTAGAGGGCAAGTCGTCGCTTCGCGTGGCGGGAGAAGCGGAGCACGCCGCGGAGTATGCGCGATCCGTCTCCGCTGCCGTTGGCTGCCACGGGGATCCCGGCCCAGTCGCTCGACGTGACTCGACGACGTTGAGTTGTCTGGATCGGCCTGCTAGTCGCCGAGCAAATTCTCGCCGGTCGCCAGATCGACGACGCGCCAGCCGCGATTGCTGGTGACCTTCAGGTAGCGGAATCGGCGGGTGACGACGTACGCCGGACGACCTCCCTGTCTGCCGTCCGTGCCGACCCGGAGCCAGAATGCGAGTTCGTCGCGCACATCTCGTCTCTCCACACCCAGAGCGATGGCGAGATGCTCGAGTTGCTGCTCGTCGAGTTGCGCGGGCACGAACGCGTTCTCCTTGCCGAGCGCCTCCACAAAGTTTCGGGCGCCCGTCCCCGGTTCCTCGGCGATGCGAAGCGCGAGCCCCGAAAGCGTCCACACGAAGATGCAGATAGCGAGCACGGTCCCTACGCACGTCTCGTAGACGCTGACACTGTTCCAACCGTCGAGAAGCAAGCCTACCGCCGCTCCGCCCAGCAATGCGACGCCAAACATCAGTCCGGCGGTGCCGAGCCAGTGAGCCTGAACCTTGCGGCTTACCCGGAGCATGGCCGTTTCCACCCTCGAGCTCATGTCAGGTTTGCCGTCGGCTGTCTGAGTAGTCGCATTCGTCATGGCTGCAGGATTCCACCGTCGTCGGAGCTCCACAGTGCATCGACGGTGTCACAGATCGGTTGGGCTTTCTCGACGTGCGCGCGGCTCCCGGCGCGTCATGCGCCCGGAAGTCCTCTACGACGTAGATCGGCGGCGCCCAACGTCACCGACGGCACCGAGCGAGTAACCGCCATCGATGTGTTGGGCGAGTTCCGTACCGAGCACCCGTAGTCGCCGCCGCAGCTCGTTCTTGATCGTCGATTTCGAGACGTGCTGGTCGAGCTTCACGCCGACGGCCAGGTGGATCTGCGCGGGGCTCATCGGTTCGTCGGACGCGTCGAGCACCTCACGAATCGCTTGCCAAACCCAGCCGTTCGCGCGCCGCAGTGGCCGGAAGGGAGCGGGGGAGGCGCCGCTGGCTCGCAGTGCCGCGTTCCGCTTGGTCCCGCGCCGCCAAATGGACAGGTTTCTTGGTTCGGAAAGTGCACCCGTCAGTTCGATACCTGAACAACCAAAGTCCGAAGTTCAAACCCGAGCGGGTTGGGACTTTGGGCTGCTTCGGTTTGGCGGTCAGCGTTCGAGGCGTCTACGCTGCGAACATGTCGACCGGTCGAGTGCTGTCGCTCAACGTTGGGCTGCCGAAAGTGATCGGCACGCGCCAGGGGCGGCCGGTCGTGAGTGGCATTGACAAACGTCCCGCCGATCGGCGCCTCGCCGTGCGTGGCGTGAACATCGGCGGCGACGGCCAAGCCGATCTCAGCGTGCATGGCGGTGCCGACAAGGCGATCTATGCGTACGCCGCAGAAGACGCCGCCTGGTGGGCGACCGAACTTGGACGCGAGATCGCCCCCGGCATGTTCGGCGAAAACCTCACCACCGAGGGGATCGACTGCACCGGCGCGGTGATCGGCGAGCGCTGGCGGATCGGCGAGGTGGTGCTCGAAGTCTGCCAGCCGCGACTGCCGTGCTTCAAACTCGGCATGCACTTCGGCGACCCGCAGCTCCTCAAGCGCTTCGTGCGCGCCTCGCGCCCCGGCGCCTACCTGCGGATCGTGACCGAAGGCGAACTTGGAGCCGGAGACAACATCGACGTGGTCGACCGCCCGGCGCACGGCGTCACCACGGCACTCGTCGCCGACGCGCTCCAGCGGGACCGGTCGCTCGCGGTGCAGGCGGCTCAGGCGCCGCAACTTGCCGAAGGGCTCGCCCGCCCGCTGCGCAAGCTCGCCGCGCAACGCCGCTGAGACGCGCGTACCGCGAAACCAAGGCGGTCGCACGGGCGCCCTACGCACCCGGCGATCCCCATTCGGGGTACGTCTGCGTTGCCGAAAACACTCAAAATGCGGGGCTTATAGGCTTGCGCGCGACCGCCGCGCCGAGAAATGCGTGAATCTTTGCGATGTTTTGTATATTTGACCTCGCACCGACGCTTTCCGAGCACCCTTAAGAGGCGACATGAGCAATCTTCACATCGGCGACACCGCGCCCGACTTCACGGCCCAAACGACGCAGGGCGAAATCAAGTTCCACGACTGGCTCGGCGACAGCTGGGGCGTGCTCTTCTCGCATCCGGCCGACTTCACCCCGGTCTGCACGACTGAGCTGGGTCGCGTGGCGCAGCTATCGGACAAGTTCTCCTCGCGTGACACGAAGGTCATCGCCCTGTCGGTCGACGGCATCGACGACCACGAGCGGTGGGCCGACGACATCGAAGAGACCCAGGGTGCCCGCCCCGACTACCCGATCATCGGCGACAAAGACCGCACGGTTGCGGACCTGTACGGCATGATCCCGCCGGCTGCGGAGAACACGCAGACCGTGCGCTCCGTGTTCGTCGTCGGACCAGACAAGAAGGTCAAGCTCACGCTGACCTACCCGGCCTCGACCGGCCGCAACTTCGACGAGATCTTGCGCGTGATCGACTCGCTCCAGATCACCGCCAAGCATCGCCTCGCGACGCCGGCCGACTGGAAGCAGGGCGACGACCTCGTCATCACCCCGGCCGTGTCCAACGAAGAAGCCGAAGAGCTGTTCCCCGGCTTCACGACGCACAAGCCGTACCTGCGCACCACCGCAGCGCCGCAAAACTAAACGCGCCCCACCCGGATACACCTTGCGGCCCGCATCTGCGGGCACACCCAGCGGCGTCGCCGTCAGCTCCTTGGGGGAGGCTGACGGCGGCGCCGCTGCCGTTGAACGTCCGCACGCCGTGCCACGCCGCCGGCCAGCACGGCAAACGGCAACTCCAGTTGTGCGGCAACTGCGCCGTTCCTGGTGGGCGCTGGCTGGCGCGTCGCATCGGCGAACCCCGCGCAGCGCACACCAATCATCCGCACCGGCCCGGTCGCGCCCTCGCCCGCCAGCAACTCCCGCGCGATCGCTTGGATAGCCGCGGCGTCCCGAACGGGCGCCGGCAAGGTGCGGGCGCGTGTGCGCGTCGACCAATCCGCGAGCCTCAGCTTAATCCCGATCGTTCGCCCCGCCAACTCCTTGTGCGCGAGGTCATCGGCGAGCCGCTCAGTGAGTCGCGCCAAGGCGGCCAGCAACGCGCCGGGATCGTCGAGATCCTCGGGAAAGGTCGTCTCGCGCGAACACGACTTGATCGGCCGCGACGGTTGCACCGGGCTGTCATCGACGAACCGTGCCAGCGCGCCAAGCCGCTCGCTGGCGCCGCAGCCAAACTCTGCCGCCAGCCGGCCGGGAGCCTGGGCGCGCAACTGCTCGATCGTCCCCACCCCGAGTTGCGCGAGGCGCTGCGCGGTGCGCGGGCCGACACCCTGCAACGTGCGCACCGGCGCCTGCGCGAAGTGCGCGCACGCCTGCTCGCGCGAGAGCACCGCGAACCCACGCGGCTTCACGGCGCCGCTCGTCGTCTTCGCGATCAGCCGGTTCGGGCCGACGCCGACCGACACGACCAGCCCGGTCGCCTGCTCGACGGCCGCCACCATCTCGCGCAGCGCCGACAGCGGCCGGTCGAGCGTACTCAGATCAACGTACGCCTCGTCGATCCCGGCCTGCTGCACCACCGCAAACCGGTCGCGAACGATGCCCCACACTTCGGCGCTGCGCGCACGGTAGACGGCCATATCGGGTGGCAGCACGACCGCCTGCGGACACAGCCGGCGCGCGCGCGACATCGGCATCGCGGAGCCAACGCCGAAGGCACGCGCCTCGTAGCTGGCGGTCGTGACGACCGCGCGCGGTCCGAGTCCGCCGACGATCAGTGGGCGCCCTCGCAGTTCAGGGCGGCGTCGCAACTCGACCGAGGCGTAGAAGGCGTCGATGTCGCAGTGCGCGATGACGCGCCGCAGCGCGCCACCAGACTCCGCGCGATGTGGTAGCGGGCCGTGGTGCGGGGCCGGAAGCTCCGGCACGCCGACGGGTCCGCACGCCGACGCTTCATGGGGGTGCTGCGAGCAGATGGCGGAGTCCGGGCCCACCACCTGAGCGTACGCGGACGAACGGACGTTCGTGTCCTTACCGGCAGTGCGTCAGGCGACGGCTCGCCTGGTCGGTAAGCGTGCCCGAACCGTCGTACACCTTGAGACGCAGTGAATAGGTGGTGTGGCGTGCGCAGCGCCCCACCGAGAGTTTCGCGGTGACCGTCTTGCTGAGCTGCGAGTACGACACCGTCTTGCGCGAGGTCGTCGTACAGCGCCCGTTGATGCAGCGCCGCACCTCGGCTTTGCCGGTCCCAAGCGCGCCGCTGAGCGAAGAGGAGACGGTGACGGTCGAGTTGCGGGTGCGACTCGGCTTACGCGCGAGTTTCGTGCGGAACGTGCCGATCGCCGCAGTGTTGCCGGCGCTGTTTGCCGTCGAGCCGGTGCTGGTCGTCGCCGAGGTTGTGGTGCCGGATGTCTTGCTGCTCGTGATCTTCGGGGTGTACGTCGAACCGCTCATCGTCGTCCGCAGCCAGTCGGCGACGGCGAGCACGCGCGTCGCGTACGACGGCGCGAACTGGCTGGTGAGCGCGGCGTCGCAAGGATCCGGTCCGGTCGAGGTAATACCCCAAAGGACCGGGGCGTTACCTTGCGTGGCGTCGAATCGCACCAGCGGCCCGCCGGAATCGCCGAAACAGGTCGCTTGCCGGGTGGTGCTGGGCAAGTAGCAGTCGGCGTACGCGCCCGAGCCGGGGTTGTACGTGTCGCACGAGCCGGAGTCGACTTGATCGAGGCGGCCGCTGCGCAGCGTGCCGCTCGTCGCGGAGTTCGTCGCTTGCGCACGGCCGAAACCGGCGACGTTGTCGGCGGTGCCAGCGACGTACGTGTTGGGGCGCAGCGCGTCCGGTAGGGCGAAAGGCGTGGTGGGGACGGTGCTCTCAAGCTCAATCAGCGCGACATCCCACTGTGCGTTACTCCACGAAAAGCTGGGATGAACGCGGGCGCTGATCGCCGGGTACAGTGCGCTGGTGGCGTTCTGCGTGGAGGTCACGCCGGCGGCTACCAGCACACTCTGGGCCGGCAGCGCGACGCTCGCGTTCTGCGAATCGGCGATGCAATGCGCGGCGGTCGCCACCCAGTTCGCTGCAATCAGCGTTCCGGTACACAGGCGCGTGCCGGAGGCGTCGGTCGCGAAGATTGCGACGACGGCACTCCAGCGTCCGTTGCTTGCGACATCGGTGGCGGCGACGTTGGACCCGCTGATGATCCGCGCCTGCGGTTGCGCGGCGTCGTCGGCGCGGGCGGCCATCGGGAGGGTGAGGGGGAGAAGCAGTAGCGCCGTGGCGAGACGACCAATCCATGGCCTGTTCGTCCGTGACGTGCGGGCTCCATGCCCCCGCCGGCCAAGCCGGCGCGTCGTGCGGTCCATGTCCCGGTCATCGGGCGTTCGCCGCTGCGGATCGAGCGCCGGCGGACAGGCGTCTTACCTGCCCGGTGCCGATGCTACTGCGACACTCCCAAAAACTGGGCGACGCGAGCGCGACCGGATCTGTGACCGGTCCGAATGCCGGTCGTGAGCGCGTTGCGGCCCCGACGCAAAAAGCCCCGCATGGAGCGGGGCTTTTGGCCTGAGTGCGGATGAGAGGACTCGAACCTCCACGGGATTGCTCCCACACGGACCTGAACCGTGCGCGTCTACCAATTCCGCCACATCCGCGTGGCAGGGCGCTGCACGATATCGCACCGGGGATCGGCGCGGTGCGAGCCCGGATCCCGCCGGCGTGTGCGCGATCTCCGCCGCAGCGGCGCGACGTGGGGCCGCAGCCCCTGCTACCTTGCATGGCCCGTCCTGCCGCCATCGTCTAGGGGACTAGGACGCCGCCCTCTCACGGCGGAAACCGGGGTTCGAATCCCCGTGGCGGTACCTCACCGAAAAGCCCTGCCAACGCGGGGCTTTTCTCGTTCTGGGGTTGGTGGGTGTGAGGTGGGGCCGGTCGGGCCGGGCAACGCTGGGGCAACTCGTCATTCAGGGCGCCGCGTCGCGTGCCGTCGTGAGCTCACGTTCGGCGTCGATGCGGCCGCCGTCGCTCTCGGGAAACGCTCAGCAAATGCGTCGCTGCGCTTGAGCCGCCGGCGCGACAGTGCAAGGCATGTCGCGCCCCGCCACCATCGCCAGCCGCCTCGCCATCGCCGCCGCCGCATTCGGCGCCCTGATCGCGCCACCCGGCGCCGCAGCAACCGCGACCAGCACCACCAGCTCGACGAACTGGGCGGGCTACGCCGTCACCGGCAAAACCTTCAAGCGCGTCTCGGGCAGCTGGGTACAGCCGGCCGTCGACTGCACCAGCACGACGCGGCGCAACGCCTACTCTGCGAGCTGGGTTGGCCTCGGCGGCTACGACACCGACTCCACCGCGCTCGAACAGATCGGCACCGAAGCGGACTGCTCGAACGGGACGGCGAGCTACTCGTCCTGGTATGAGCTCGTACCCGAAGCCGCGCACGATCTTAAACTCAAAATCTCGGCCGGCGACAGCATCTCGGCATCGGTCACCGTGAGCGGCCACACCGTTCGCATGCGGCTCGTCAACAACACCACCGGCAAGTCGATCACGAAGACGCGCACCACCAGCAACCTCGACCTCAGCTCCGCCGAATGGATCCAAGAGACGCCATCGCTTTGCAACAGCAGTGCGACGAGTTGCAGCGTCTTGCCACTGGCGGACTTCGGCAGCATCACCTTCGCGAACGCCTCCGCGACGACCAAATCCGGCCGCAAAGGCACGATCAGCGACCAAGCATGGACAGCCACCGCGATCAACCTGATCGAGACCGGTAACAGCGTCGGCGGCCACTTCCCAGGCGGGCCACGCGCCGGCGTGCAAAGCACCACGACCACGACTGGCGCCACCACCGGCGAGCTCGACAGCAGCGGCGCCGCGTTCACCGTCGCCTACGCCGACGACCTCACGGTGCAAGCAAGCCGCGCGAGCCGCAGCTACGCGCTCCTGAGCTCACGCCGGTAGTAGCGGCGGTGCCGGGTTAGGCGTCGTCGCGGCCGAGTCCAGGCTGCCACAGCGGCTCATCACCGTCGTTCTCGGTACGCGCCAAGATGAACAGCAAATCCGAGAGACGGTTGAGGTAGTGGCGCGTCTGCGGCGTGTGATCCTCGATCAGCAGGACACGGCGCTCCGCGCGCCGGCAGATCGTCCGCGCAACATGCAGCTGCGCGGCGGTGAGCGTGCCGCCCGGCAACAAAAACGAACGCAACGGCGCGAGCGGCTCGTTGAACTCGTCGCACCGCTCCTCCAGCCACGACACCTGCTGCTCGGCGACCCGCAGCCGCTCCCCGGCCTTCGTCGGGCCAGCACCGGCCGGGACCGCGAGATCGGCCCCAACATCGAACAGGTCGTTCTGCACGCGCCGCAGCACCTCCGCCACCGGCTCGCGAAGCTCCCCGCCAGCGAGGACGACCCCCAAGTGGCTGTTGAGCTCATCGACATCGCCGTACGCCTCGATCCGCGGATGCGTCTTCGGCACCCGCGACATGTCGCCGAGATGCGTCTGTCCTTCGTCGCCCGTGCGGGTGTAGATGCGCGTGAGGTTGACGGCCATGCCCGGAGCGTAGCGAGCCGTCGTCGCTACGCGAGCGTCACGTTGCGGTCCGCCGCCAGCCGCACCTTGCGGCCGAGCAGGTCGTCGGAACACAGCAGCGCGAGTAGATCGGGGTCGCTGGTCTTACCCAGTGCGCGCCGCCGATCGGCCAGCAGCGCGAAGACGATCCCGAACTCGGGTTGGCCGCCGCGTCCGAAGAACGCGGTCGCGACCTCGACCGTTGCCGTGCCGACCGCCGCAGCTTCCTGTGCCGGCGCGACCTCGCGGCGAGCCGGGGCCGGCTGCGGCCTGAGTGTCGCATACGGCTGTGTCGGCGCGGCATTGCCGTAGAGCCCGAACGCATGCTTGGTGACATACCAGCCGAGCGAGCTGGCCAGGCCAAGCGTGCCGGATGGCGCTCGACGCAGCGCGCGCGCGACACCGATCGTGCCGTGCATCCCGTAGTTGTTGCCTGGACCGCCGAAGAAGGTCAGCCCGCCGGTACAGGTCAGGGGACGAGCCGGATCGCTGATCGGCAGCTCCAGCTCCCGCGCCGCGATCTGCACCGCAGACGGAAAGCAGGAGTACAGGTCGACGGGGCCGAGCTGGCCGGCGGCGATGCCGGCGCGATCGAAGAGCGCTCTTCCGCATGCGGCGATTGCCGGCGAGCGATCGAGCGCGTCGCGCTCGGAGAGGAACCACTCGTCGTTGGCTTGTGCGCCGGCGTGTACGTACACCCACTGCGACTCCGGCACGCCGAGCTGCCGCGCCGCACCGGCCGAGCAGACGACGAGTCCCGCCGCCTGGTCGATCCGCAGGTTCGCAACCATGAGCTTCGTGTACGGCCAGGAGATCTGGCGGTTCTGCGGCGAGGCAGTCATGATCGCCTCGGCGCTGTGCGCGCCGCGCAGCCACGCGTTCGGATGGTTTGCTGCGACCCCGCTGAAGCTCGCCCACAGCTCAGCGGCGACGCGCCGCTGCTCGCTGATCGTGCGGCCGGCCGCCTGGCCGATCGCCTGCTCCATCAGCGCGTAGCCGAGCACTGGCAGCAGCAGCCCGACCTCGATCTCCGCCTCCGAGTTGCCGGGGCGGTCGGCTTCGAGGACCTCGGTCGAGCCGTCCTGTGGCGTCATTGCCATCGCTCCGAAGTCCTCGAACGGCGTGCGCTGGGAATGCAACGCCTCGCCGCCGCAGACCAGCGCCACGTCGACCTCGCCGGCCTGGATCCGCGCGGCGACCTCGTTGATGAGCAACTGCGCGCCGTTACCACCGACCATGCTCGAGCGCATCGTCGCGACCTCGCCGCTGAGCCCGAGCGCATCAGCGATCACCCGTCCCGGCGCCTGATCGGGCCACGACGCCGACGGCGCGACGGCGACCAGCTGGGCGGCACGCAGCAACGCTCCCGGCGAGCCATCGACCGGCGCGCTCCAGGCCGGGCCGGGA
>JASGGQ010000029.1:0-23047 GCA_047604965.1 Patulibacter sp.
AGGGGCGCAATTTCGACGCTCGGCCGGGGGTTACGGCCGGGGGTTACGCGGCGCGCACGCGCTGCGAGGAGGTGATCTTCTTGGCGTTGCCGGCCGTGTCGGTGGCGGTCACGGCGAGCGTTGTCGCGAGCGACAGCACCGAGGAGATCCGTTTGAAGTCGCTGGCGCTGATGACGATGCTCAGCACGACCGACTTTCCGGGGGCGACCGATCCGGTCGCGGCACCGAGCGTGCCGGTTGCATCGGTCAACGTTGCGGCGAGTGCGACCGGGCCGCTCTTTTCGCTGCTCGGGCAGGTGACCCGCACCGTGAGGGTTTTTGTGCTCGACGACACGTTGTACCAGCCGAGCAGGAACACCGTGGCGTTGGTGATCGCCATCGTGATCTGCGGCGCATCCTTATCCGACGATGGCGTTGCGGTGGGCGTCGCCGTCGGTGTTGCCGTCGGGGTCGCCGTCGGGGTCGGGGTCGGCGTTCGCGTTGGTGTGGGCGTCGCGGTCGCGGTTGGCGTCGGTGTCGCGGTCGCGGTTGGCGTCGGTGTCGCCGTCGCGGTTGGCGTCGGCGTTGGAGTCGCGGTCGCCGTTGGCGTGGGTGTTGCCGTGGGCGTGATGACCGGCGTCGCCGTGGGTGTCGGTGTTGCCGTGGTGCCGTCGTCGATGATCACACCGGTTGGGGTGGCCGGGAAGATCCCGCCATCGACGAACAGGTTGGCGGTCGCCTGGCGGATCGCTTGCACCGAACCATCGGTCGGCGGATCGGCAAACGACTCGTTGTAGTTGTCGACGAAGTGCGGCCCGAGCCCCCACGACCAGTGAATCGTGCCGGCCGAGAAGACCAGTGCGCCGCTGGGAGCGGTGTAGGTGGTGGCATTCGCGTACGGGGTGCCGTACGACGGCGGCGACGAAGCGGGGCCGTCGGTGGTGTAGGTGCGGCCACCATCGAGCAGGTACACGAGGTTGCTCGTCGCTCCCGTCTCGCGAGGATCGGTCTGTGAGAGGCGCTGGATGCCGGCGGTGCCGGCCTTCGTGGTGGGGAGTTTGCCGTACGGGTCGCTGGCCGACGGGACGCCATCCCACTCCCACGCGAGCGTCGCTTCGCCGAGATCGGTTGCGTCGGTCGTCGAGATACCGGTGTAGCGCCACGCGCGATGGCCGGCGAATTCGCCGTTGCCGTTGTCGGCCGGCACGGTGATCGGCCGGCGCCCGTTGTCGTCGTCGCCGATGTATTGCACGCCGAACAGCGCGCTTTCTGGCCGGTTGGGACCGGTGTACTCGGTGGGCGTCGCGGCCGTCGTGCCGGGCGTGGCCACATCGGGGCCCTTGCCGGGGTCGCGCCACGTCGTCGTCGGGGAGACCGGGTCGGCGGTGCCGGCTACCGTCGGGGAGGGGCTACCGCCACCTTCGATCGTCTTGTAGCAGACGAGCACGCGCGCGTTCTTGGCGTTCGTTGCCGCCGCGCCCTGCGCCGTTTCGTACCGAACGCGCCAGTAGCCGGTGTTCGCGCCGAAGTTGTAGATGCTCGTGCCGGCGTCGCGGGCCGCTTCGATCCCGTCGCGCAGGCCGTCGGTCCAGTACTCGCCGTGGCCGAGAATCACGACCGCCTTGGAATTCGCCGGCAGCGCTTGCTCGGGAGCGAAGGTCAGGGCGACATCGTCGGTATAGGCGACATCGTAGCCCTGCTGCTCCAGCCACCAGATCGCCGGGAACTCGGTGCGCAGCACCCAGTTGTAATCGGCGATCCAGTTGAGATACGGCCGATCGAACGACACCTTTGCGGCCCGCTCGGTCGAGGTCGCCGGCACGATCGAGCCGGAACTCTGATACCGCGAATTGTAGGTGTAGAGTGAGCGTCCGCCCCAGTAGTTGTACGCCTGCCAGGTATTGGTCGGCAGCAGCGCCAGGAGATCGCGCGGACGACTGTCGTCGCGCACGATCACGACGATATGGGACTGGCCACTGCGCGGCACCGGGGCGACGCCGGCCGGGAACTCCAGCCAGTTTGCCCGGAGCTTGATGAGATAGACGCCGGTTTGCGGGAACGCTGAGGCCGGGATCGAGAAGTTCGTCATCCAGCCCGCGCGACCGGTGAGCCCGGTCTCCTCGTCGTAAGGCGCGGGGTCCGGCTCGACGCCGCCTTCCCAGGCGTTCGCCGGGATCCCGTCCTCATTGAAGCGCTGCCAGGTCGAGTACTTGCGCGAGCCGCTGGTCCACGTTTGGCGTCCGCCGTTGCCGCCGTAGTACCCGAGGCGGAACACGTCGACCGCCGTGTTTTCTAGGGGGTCGCTATCGGGCGGCAGGTAGCCGTTGGGGCCGGAGCAGGCGATCTGGAGCGGGTCGCCGAGGTTGATCGAGGAGCGACGGCCAAAACCGAGCACCGCCGACGACGCATCGGAGACGCGGAAGTCGGTCGTCCACGTCGACTCGTCGGTCTGCGTGTTCTCGGCGACAATCGGGTTCGCGGCCGAGGCTGCCAGTGCCGCATCGGCGCCCATTGCCAAGACCGGCAGGCCGCCGGCGACCGCTGAACCGGCGACGGTGACCGAACTGCGCTTGAGGAACGTTCGGCGCGATTGAGGGGCGTTGGGATTGGGCATCGGGCTCTCGACCGGGATCAGGTGGGCACGACCGGGCGGGCGGCGCGCTGGACGATAACAGTCGCTACACGGCAGATTGCAATCCGCAGGCCGGTTTCCTACGCAGTCGGCCGGTACACCGCGTTCTGGAGTTGGTTTCCGGTGTGAGTCGGTGTGGCGACCTGCGATCATCGCCGCCGATGGACTCTGCCGCGCCCGTTCCGCGTCCGCGTCGTCCGCTGCTGAGCGCCGTGGTCGCGATCGCCGCGATCGTGCTCCTGCTCCGCTTCCTCTACGGCCCCGGAATCGTGGGCATTGACGCACTGTGGTCGCTGGCGTGGGGGCGCGACCTGGCCCACGGCGCGGCGCTGTCAGTGAGCGGCACGACCACCCCGCATGTGCTCAGTAACCTGCTCGGGCTGGTGCTCGCGCCGTTCGGCCCCGACGCCGATCGCGCGCTCGTGGCCGTCGAGTATGTTGGCGCGGCAACGCTTATCTGGAGTTGTGGTGCCGTTGCGTGGCAGCTCGCCGGCCTCCCCGCAGGTGCGCTCGCGGCGATCCTGATGCTCAGCCGCGAACAGCTGCTGTATGCCACGCGCAGCGGGTTTCTCGACGTGCTGGCCGCCACGCTGGTGGCGCTCGCGGCCTACTTCGTCGTGCGCGGGCAGGCGCGCCGCTGGACCGGCGCTGCCGCACTGCTCGCGCTCGCCGGGCTGCTGCGTCCCGAGCCGTGGGTGCTGCTTGCCGTGCTGACGCTGTGGTGCTGGCAGCATTCCGGCCGGCCGGACTGGCGGCTCGTTGCGATGACCGTCGCGGTTCCACTGCTGTGGGCGCTCAGCGACGGGCTACTGGCCGGCGACCCACTCTTTTCGCTGCATGAAACCGGCCGCGTGAGTCACCTGTTCCGAATCGGCCAGGGCATCCCCGATACCGCAGGCGCGCAACTCTCAAGCATCCCCCGCAGCATCGTGCGCGCCTGCGGCCCGGAACTGCTGCTCGTCGCTGTGCTCGCCGCCGCGACGTTGTGGAGACCGGGACCGGGCGGCGCGGACGAGCGCACGCGCTGGTTCGGCGGCGCTGACGGCCCGCTGGTCACCTCGCTGCGCTTGCTGACGGCCGGCGCTGCCGTGCTCGCCGCGACGCTCGCCGGGCAAGCACTCACCGGCACGCTGCTCTTCGCACGGTTCAGTTTGCCGTTCGCGGCGCTGATCGTCCCGGTCAGTGCCGTCGTGATCGTGACGGCGTTGCGTGAGCGGTTTGCCGTGTCCGCCACTGCGGGAGTCGTGGTCATCGCCCCCATACTTGTGGCGTTTGCACTGCCGCTAGCGATCCACGCCCGGGCCGATACCGACGCCGAGCAGGCCCGGTATGAGGCAGCCCGCGCGGCGATCCGGCCCGGCGTGCCGTGCGTACCTGCGGTGGTTCCCGGCCGCAACCTGCGGGCTGCGGTGGCGGCCTGGACCGGCCATCGCGCCACTGCGGTCGTCGCCGCCGCCGACGCAGGAATCCCGCCGCGCGGCACGTACATCGATGCTGTGACGCGCAGCGCAGAACGGTTCGCACTCGACCCGAGCTTCCCGCAGCGCCGGCTCGCCGCGCTCGACCTGCCGCTTGTGCGCAGTGGGCACGGCTGGATTGTGCGAGCCCAGTGCGGGCGGTGAGTCGCACCATGCCGCCGATCGATCAGCTGACCGAGCAGGCTGTGCCGCAGCGTGGCGTGCTGTTCGGCCGCCTCGCCTTCGCGGCGTATGTCGCCCTGCTGCTGGCGGCGTCGTGGCGGCGCTGGGGCGATCCCGTCAGCGATGTCGGCCTCGATTTGACGGTCGCCGCGCATTGGTCCGACGGCCTCGTGCCGTACCGCGATCTGCGCTACTGGTACGGGCCGCTGGGGATCGGCACGTTGACGGCGACCTTTGGGCTCTTCGGCGCGACGCTCTGGACGGCCGTGGCGACCGGATTGGCGATCACGGGGGGCATCGCGGAGTTGAGCCGGCGGATCGCTCGCCGCTGGCTCGATCCGCTGCCGGCGCTCGCCGCGAGTGCGGTGGTGCTCTCGATCGCGTTCAGCGGCACGCTCTTTGACTTCGTGCTGCCCCACACCTTCGCGGCGACGACCGGATTGCTGGCGTTGCTGGCCGCGATCCTGGCGCTGACGCACGGCCGGTACGCGGTGGCCGGCGTGGCGATCGGCGCAACGGCGCTGGCACGGCCGGAGTTCTTCGCCTTCGGGCTGGCCGCGCTCGGTGGTGCGGCGCTCGGGCAGGTGCGCGCCAGTGGCGTGCGAGACGCGGCGGCCGGTGTCGTGCGCGCCGTCGCGGTCGCCGCGCTGGTTGCGCTGCCGCCGTATCTGTGGCTCGCGCAGCTGGCCGGTGCGCACCGCCTGCTGCTGGAGAACATCTGGCCGGTGGAGTTTCTGCGCGCCGTCGGCGGCACCTTCGAACACGATCAGCATCCCTTCGACCTGCCGTCGCTGGGCACGTTGCTCGTGCGCGGTGCGGCGCTCGTCGGCGGCACGTGGCTGCTCTTGCGACTCGCTGCGCTCCTGCTGTCGCGTGGACGCGACCGTGGCGGCCGCGATCGTGTGACCGGTGGGGAGGTTGAGGCCAGCGGGGAGGGCAAGCGCGAATGGTGGATGCGCAGCGGCCGCGTCGTCGGAACGCTCACCGCGGTTGGGCTGCTCGGCCTGGTGTTGGCGGCGGCCGGCGGTGACCCCGGCCAGCCGCTGCGGCTGCTGCGCGCCGACCTCACGCGGCTCGTGATCGCGATGACGCCGCTCGCAGCGGTTGGTCTGGCGACGCTCGGCTGGGGCGCGATCTGCTGGTGGCGCGCCGCGCCGCCGCCGCTCCAGGACGGCGAGCACGGCCCAGGGTGGGTTGCGGCCGGTGCGCTGATCGCCGTCGCGAGCGCCTGTTCGCTGCGGTCGTACGCGATCTTCTCGACCGACGTGTACGCCTCGTACTACGCCCCGCCGGTGGTGATCGTCGCCGCGATCCTGGTGGTGCGGCTGGCGCGCCGCGTCACGCTGCAACCGCTGCTCGCGGCGTCGGCGGTGTTGGCGCTCGGTGCTGCGTCGCTGACGGCGCACGCGATCATCGGCTTCTACCGCGACAAGCAGGTGCTCGTCACCACGCCGGTGGGCAGCTTCAAATCGAACGCCGACGGCGACGAGTCGGTACGCCGCCTGCTCGACGCTCTGATCCCGCGCGCCACGCCCGGTGAACGGCTGCTGGCGATGCCGCAAGAACCCGGGTTCCTGTTCCTGACGCGCACCCGCCCGGCGCTCTACAACGCGACCTTTCTCCCAGGCGTGCTCGCCACCCCGCAGGAAGACCAAGCGGCGGCGCGCGCGTTGATCGACGGTTCCGCCGACGGGCCGGTCGCCGGCTACCGGCCGCCGCGCTTCGTTGTCGAGGGCGTGTGGAACTTTGCGCAGTGGGGCTTTCGGGCGCAGGGCGTTGACGTCAACGTCGCGCTGCACCGGGCCGTCACCGAGCATTACCGCGTGATCGGGCGGTTCGGCGACACCGACCACATCCCGCCGCCATATACGCTCGGTCACGCCTTCGTGCTCTACGAGTTGCGGTAGCCCAGAGCGTGGTCGCCCGGTGGTAGCGTCCGTCTTCCATCGTCTCGTCCTTCTGGAGCCGTTGCATGTCCACCATCGATCGTGCGCGCACGCTGCTGCCTGAGCTGCGCCGCGACCTCGAAGCGCTTGTTCGCATCCCGTCGGTCTCCGTGCCGGGCGAAGTTGGTGAGGAGCTGCTGGCGGCCTGCGCGCTGACCGAACGGCTCTTTCGGGAGGCCGGCGTTGACACTTCGATCTTGGAGCTGCCGAACACCGCGCCGATCGTGACCGGTGAGATCCCCGCGCCGCCTGGCGCGCCGACGGTGCTGCTGTATTCGCATTACGACGTCGTCGGCGCCGGAGCGCTGGAGCTGTGGGACTCGCCGCCGTTTACCCCGACCGAGCGTGACGGCGCGATTTATGGGCGCGGCACGGCCGACACGAAGTCGAACATCCTGATGCATGTCGGTGCGCTGCGCGCCTGGGATGGCCGGCCGCCGGTCGGCATCAAGGTGCTGATCGAGGGGTACGAGGAGATCGGCTCCGGCGAACTGCTCTCCTACCCCGCCCAAAACCCCGATCTGTTCCGTGCCGACACGCTCGTGATCGGCGACATGGGCTCGATCGAGCCGGGCATCCCGACGCTCACGACCGCCCTGCGTGGCGTCGCGAACATCACGATCCAGGCCCGCACGCTGGAGTCTGCCAAGCACTCCGGCCAATACGGCGGCGCTGCGCCCGACGCGCTGCTGGCAATCATCCGCGCGATCGACGCGCTGCACGACGACGTCGGCGATGTGGCCGTCGCCGGGCTGCGGCGCAACTCGTGGCCGGATGCCGGGCTCGACGAAGCGGTCTTCCGCCAACTCGGCACGGTGCTCGACGGCCTGCCGCTGATCGGCAGCGGCGACCTCGGGTCGCGCATCTGGTCTGGCCCTGCGGTGACGGTGATCGGCATCGATGTGCCGTCGGTCGCTGAGGCGGTCAACGCCGTCTCGGCGCATGCACGCGCGATCCTCAACGTGCGGGTCCATCCCGAGCAGGATGCCGTTCAGGCGCAGCAGCTGGTGATCGACTATCTCACCGCGCTCAAGCCGTACGGCATCGAGCTGACCGCCACCCCTGGTGCGATCGGCAACGGCTTTGCTGCCAGGTCGGATGGGCCGGCGTACGCCGCCGCGCGTGCCGCATGGGGTGCTGCCTACGGCCGCGATGTGGTGCTGGCCGGGAGCGGCGGCTCGATCCCGATCGTCTCGGCGCTGGCCGCCGCCGGTGGTGGCGAGGCGCTGCTGATCGGCGCTGCCGATGGCTTTGCGAACATCCACGGCCCCAATGAGCGGGTGCTGCTTGACGAGTTCGAGCGCGCGATCCTCGCCGAAGCGGACTGGCTCGGCCGCTACGCCGAGCAGACCACCGGCGCATGTTGGTAAGAAGGTCTTTCAGCCTGAAGCGTGCGGCGGGGCATGCTGGATCGTGCGCGCGATGCAGGAGCGAAGCGCGCCGGTTAGCTGCGGGCGGCGGCCGCTGCGCGGTGGGCGGTGCGGGCGGCACGCGCGCTACGGACCGACTGACGGCGCGCCGTCTCCCGGGCTGCTTTGATCGCCGCAGCGCGGGTGCGCTTGGTCGTCAACGATGCGGTGGGGATGCAGACGGTCGAGCGGCCGGTGGCGCGCGTCAGCTTGCCCTTCTTGGCGCTCCACTTGAGCGTCGGGTAGTTCACCCGCACCTTCGTGCAGGTCGTGCCCGTCGTCTCGGGCGCTGTTGCCGTGCTGCCGGAGCTGTCGGTCGTGGTGGCGTCGCTGGAGCTGCCGCTCGTGTCCGCGTCGCCGGAAGTGCCGTCGGTCGTAGTGGCGCTGCCGGTGCTGTCGGCGGCGTCTGCGCTGGACGGCGCGGCGGTGGTGCCGGCACCGCTGAGCACGGCGCCCTGCCCGGCGGAGAGCGTCACCGTGGTGATGGTCTGCCCGTCGATCGTCTTCATCGCCGTGGGGAGCGTCACGGTGCGAGTTGCAGCGCCCGGTTCGTTGACGAGCGCCATCCCGCCGGCAAAGTCGCGGCGGACGAGGCCCTGCCAGCTGTACCGGTCGCTCAGCGCGCCGCCGAGGTCGGTGTCCCAGCCGGCCCACCAGTTGTCCGGTGTCATGTCGACTTCGCCGACGCCGTCGCGACCGCTGTTGATCAGCAGGTAGTTCGCCAGCGAGTACTCCATGCCGCCCGTGGAAGCGTCGAAAGCGTCGATGATCACGCCCTTGCCCTTGGCATGTACGCGGTCGATGAACCCTTGCAGCGCCTGCAGGCTCCACTCGCCGGTGCCGCCGGTCAAGCCGCCGTCGTTGAAGCCACGCTCGATGTTGATGTAGTCCGCTGCGGCGATCTGACGCTGCACGTACTGGTCGCTGTCGCGGCCTTCGCCCTGCGCGGCATACCAAATCGAGTTGTGCAGGATCTCCTTGTCGCTTGGCACGGCCGCACGGACCTGCTCGACGAACTCGGCCATCGCACGGCGCCAATCGACGGTGCTCATCGTCCGCCCGAGCGCCGGGCTGTACGGCGCGACGGTGTCGCCGCTCCCGTTGCCGACCCGCAATTCGAGGTTCACATCATCAACCCAGGCGCCCCGGTACCCCTTCGCGAGATTCGTCACGAGGTTGGCGGTCCACCAGGCGCGGAACGCCGGGTTGGTGATATCGGCGGCGTACTGCGGGCAGGTGCCGTTCGCGCAACCCCACGGAATGAAGAGCTTGTTGCCGTTGGCGTCCTTGAGGATCCACTCCGGGTGCTGCTCGGCGACGTCGCTGCCGTTGTAGATCGCATACAGGTCGCTGTACACCCAACCGTTGCCGTAAAAGGCGGTACGCGAGTCAAAGAACGGGGTGAACACCTCGGTGCGCCACAGCTTCTGGTTGAGCCAGGTGATCCGCTCGGCCGACGGATTCGTCACGTACTTGTCGAACGACGGGTCCATCCGCTTGACGAAACGAACGGCGCCAGGGGTGCCGGACGCATCGACGGCGGCATCTGCCGAGCCGGCGGGCACGCTGCACGCAACGAGTGCGAGCACTGACGCGAGGAGGCGTCGAACCACAATGAATCCTTTCGGTGGCTGGGCTGCCTTCATCCGTGAAGGCCCCTTGCTTTGCGTCCTCGCCTCGCGGCGAGTTTGCCTTTGTTCGAGGATCGCCCCCCGGGAGGTCCGGGGCGGTGACGGCTCGTTCTTGGCCCGGTCATCGGCAGGGCCGGGACGGACACGCAGCGCAACGCGACCGCCAATGGACCTTTGTCCGACGTTTTGGCGCCGTTGGGGCGTGCGCGATGGCGGCGGCGAGGTGGGTGAGCGTGTGCGAGCGAGGCGCGCGGGCGAGATCGCCCAGCGTCGCGGGAGCGGTGACGTACGATGCAGCGGCTCTACTGATCGCTTCTAAGCGAGGGACCACCTGTGGCTGAACGCCCGTTCGGCAGCTCCGAATCCGTTGACACGCGGCGTTACCTCGCCGCGATCCGCCGCGACTTGCCGCTGATTGCGGCGATCACGATCGGCTTGACGGTCTTTGCGTTTGCGGTGTCGCTCGCGCTTCCGAAGACCTACTCGGCGGCCGCACGGATCGGCTTCGATCTGACCAACAGCAGTGCGTCGGATGCCACGACGCAGGACCGCATCATCAACACCCAGCAGGAGTTGGTGACCTCGCGGCTGGTGCTCGCCGCCGCGCAGGATGCGCTCGCCAAGCAGGGCATCACCGTCAGCCAGCAGGTGTTGCAGGATTCGACGACGGCGCAGGGGGTGTACAACGCGAACCTGCTGGAGATCCGCAGCGTCTCGCCGCAGCCCGAGCTGGCGGCGGCGTACGCGAACGCGATCTCCGATGCGTATGCGAAGCAGAACAACGACGACAAGACCAGTCAGCTCAACACGCAGATCCGCAAGCTTCAGCTGGAGGCCGACGGCGCCAACTCCCCGGAGCTGCGTGCGCAGCTGGAGTCGACGATCGCGCAGCTGACGACGCAGCGCAACGCGCAAGCTAACCAGGTGGTCGTCGCGCGAGCTGCGGTCGTCCCGGGCGCGCCGGATTCGCCGAAGCCGGTACGCAACGCGGTGCTGGCCGTCTTTATCGGCATCTTCATCGGCGTGCTGGTGGCGTTGCTGCGCGACCAGTTGCGGCCCCGCTTTACGAGCCAGCGGGACCTCGCGCAGTTCCTGGAGTTGCCGGTGCTCGCGTCGGTGCCCGAACTCGGACGGCGGTTGGGGGTGCGTGCCGCGCCGGCAGCGATGCGGGTTGAGCAGGAGTCTTACCAGTCGCTGTCGGCGGCGCTGCGGCTCGCGTTGCCGCCGACGCAGACGCATGTGGTGCTGCTGACCAGTTCGATGCACGCCGAAGGCAAGACGACGGTATCGACGCGCACCGCGCGGCTGCTCGCCAACAGCGGTCAGCCGACGCTGATTGTTTCCGGCGATCTGCGTTGGCCGCGTTTGGATTCGGTGCTGGGCGTCGATGGCAAGCCGGGGCTCAGCGATCTGCTGGCCAGTCAGCTGGCCGGCACGCTGACCGAAGCGTCGTTGCGCGCGACGATCCTGCACGGCGAAGGCCGTGATCGCACCGCCGGTTCGGCCGACGTGCTGCCCGCAGGGACGATGTCCACCGACGCGGCGCGGCTGCTGGCCAGTGGCGCGCTGGAGCCGCTGATGGAGTTGATCCGTGGCCTCGGCTACACGTACGTGATCATCGACGCGACCCCGCTCTTGGGTGTCGCTGATGCGCGGCTCCTGGCGCGCGTGTCGGACAAAGTTGTGGTCGTCGGCCGGCTCGGGCGGATCTCCGTGTCGGCAGCGATGGATCTTCGCGACGAACTCGCGCGCCTCGCCGCGCCGCGCCTTGGCTTGGTGGTGATCGGTGGCACCAGCGAAGCGTCGCCGTATTATTCCGGCGTCAAGTTCGTGGCGCCATCTGAGGCAGAGCGCTCGTCGCGCTCTCGCGAACAAAGCGCGCGGTAGTCGCGGAGTTTGCGGGACCGTTTGGGTCCGTCTCGCTCCGCAGCCGCGCTCTGCGGCCGCGCCGGGTTACCGGTCGTTGCGTTCGGCGGCGCGACCGGTCAGGGTGCCCGCCCAGATCAGGCCGGCGACCGCCCAGAGGTGCCGCCAGTGCAACGTGTCGACGACGACACTGTTGAACAGCAGCCCGCACCACGCCCCCAGCAGCGCCGCCGATCCGATCCCCGCCGATCGGCGGCCGGCCAGTGCGTTGCCGATCGCGAAGAACAGCGTCGTCAAACACAGCGTCAGCCAGCTCACCAAGCCGAATGGCCCCTGCTCGGCCAGTACGCGCACGTAGGTCGAATGCGTCTCGATCGGGTGGTGGAATTGGAATTGGCCGGGGCCGACGCCGAGCGGATGCGTTTCGGCGAGCTGGATGCCGGCCCGCTGCGCGCCAAAGCGCTCGGTGTCATACCCCTGGAGTTGCGCGCGCTGCCCGATGAAGCCGGCGTTGCCGGAGAAGACGATCACCGCCGCGACGATCATCCCGACGATCCCGAGCCCTGCGACGATCCCGACGATCCGCCTGGTGTTGCGGCGGCGTAGCAGCAAGACCAGCAGCATGATCGCCGTCGAGAGCAGCATGTTCGCCCACGAGGCGCGCGAGAAGGAGAAGATCAGCCCGATGATCAGCACGGCGACGAGCAGCAGGCCGGTCACGGAGCGAATCCGCAGCAGCTGCGGGTCGATGATCTCCTCCAGCACGATCACCGCGATCGGCACCAAAAACGGGCCGTACACGTTGGGATCTTTGAAGAGCGCCATGGCACGCGACGCGCCATCGCCAATGAACTCTTCGCGCAACGGGAACGACGGCAGTTCCAGCGCGAGGGTGCCCAGCAGCGCGGAGAACACGGCGATCGTCAGCCACGCGACGACGATCCTGCGCCCGCGCGACGGCCGATCGGCGTAGCCCGCCAGCCACACGCCGAACACCATCACGTAGAAGGTGATGCTCGAGAACAGCACGCCGTAGCCGATCGAGACGGCCGGCGCGAAGCTCAGCAGGTTGAGCGCCACCAGCGCCGCGAGCGCGAACGCGACCGGTGCGGGCACGCGGTCGACGCGCAGCCGGCCGGTCACGATCGAAACGGCGATGATGATCGCGAAGACGCCATCCGGCGGTGCCGGCTCGAACTTCACCACGCCTGAGAGCAAGAAGCCGAGGAAGACGGCGGCGTCATAGCGGGCAACCGTCAACGCCACCAGGAACATCAGTCCCAGGCCGCCGGCCACGGCGAGCGGCAGCGACGGCGCGATCGCGTCGAGCAGCGGCAACGCGCCGGCCGCGATGAGCAGCGCGGCCGCTCCGGCGAGGATCCCGCCAAACGTGCCGAGTCGCGCAGCCGGCGGTGCTGGCAGTCGATCGCGTTGAAGGGTGGGACTGGTCATCGCAAACCGGGGACGATCGAGCGCATCAGCGCCCAGGTCGCGCCACGACGACGGTACTCGAGCCCGAGCAGGATCAGCGCATAGACGCATCCGCCGGCGATCACCGCCGCGACGAGATGGTCGCGCAGCGGCAACACCACGGCCGCCATCGCAAGCGCCGCGACCGTACTGGTCGACACCATGCTCAGCAGAATCTTCGCGCTGGTGACCTGCATCGCCAGCCGCAACGAAAGGACCGTCAGGACCGTTTCGGTTGCGAGCGCCGCGATCGCTGCGCCGCGACCCCCGTACGCCGGGACGAGCAGCAGCACCAGCGCGACGCTGATCGCCGAGGTGATCGCCATCGTTTCCACCGTTCGCCGCCCCGGCAGGTGGCTGAGCGCAACGATCCCGGCGATGTGTCCCGCCCCGTAGATCACGGCCGCCGCCGCCAGCAGCGGCAGATAGCCGGCGGCCGGTAGCGCCTGCGAGGTGTAGAGCGTGCGCAGGATCGGTTCGGCGCAGAGCGCCAGCAGCACGCTGATCGGCAGCATCAGCGAGCAGACCAGCTCGATCGCCGAGCGGGTGATGACCTCCAGCGGCGGCTCGTCGCCGGAGGCCCGGTCGCCGGCCGCGCGCGCGATCAGCGGCAGCACCGAACTGGCGATCGACCACGGCAAGAAGAGCGTGGCTTCCAGCAGCTGATACGCCGAACGGTATTCGCCGGCGATCGTGTCACCCGCCGAGAGGAACAGCACGATGATCCCGAAGCGCAAGGTGATCTGGCCGAACACCTCCTGCACGCCCCACGGCCCGGAGCGGCGCAGCAGCGGCGACCAGGTGCGCGGAGTGCCGGCCAGCCCGGCCGGCGGCTGGTCGTAGCGGGTGCTGAGCAGCCACCAGCCCAAGCCGATCCCGGCGCAGGCGGCGATCAGGTTCGCCAGCCCGACCGCGACGAGGCCGCCGCCAATGAGGAGCACGGCGATCCCCAACACCGCGCCGAAGAGCTTGACCGGCAGCGCGGCGACGAAGTAGTCCTCCATCCGCTCGCGCGCCATGAAGACGTTTTGGGCGGTCGAGCCGATCAACGTGGCGACCAGCGAAAGCCCGAGGATCAAGGTGATCGCGGCGACGGTGCCCCACCCCTGGCTGATCGCGACGAACAGCGTGCCGACGACGACGCACAGCAATCCGGCGGCGAGCTTGAAGCCGTTGAGCTGCGGCACGAGCACGGCGGTTTGCCTGGGGTCGACCGCGATTTCGCGCAGCATCAGCCGGTCGAGTCCGAAGCCGGCCAGCGGCCAGTAGAGCTGTGAGATCGCCAGCGCGAAGCCGAACTGCCCGGCGGCGTCGATCCCAAGCTGCACGACCATGATCGAGGTCAGCGCGAGCGTCGCAAGTTTGCCGAGAATCTCGGCGGCGGCACGAAGCGCTGTATTGCGGGCGACGCGGGCTGCCGGCGGGCGCGCAGGTGCCAGCGAATCGGCGCTGCCGGTCACGGAGTCGGTGCCGGGCGGGGGATCAGCACCGACGGAGTATGCACCGTGAGCTGATCGAACGAGCAGTCGGGTCGGTGCTCAGCGAGCCAGTGGCGGGCCGCTTCGAGGTCGGGTGGGCGCAGCTGCGCGTGGTGGGCATCGGAGGCCAGCACGTCGATCAGGCCCGCGTCGAGCATTGCGACTGCCGCCCGCTGCGCCGTCGCGCCGTACCGCCCCAAAAAGGCGCCTGCGGTGCCTTGGGCATGCGCGCCGCGCCGCGTCAGCGCCTGCAAGCGGCGCAGATCGGCCTGGAAGTACGGCACCCGTTCGGGATGAGCGAGCAGCACCGGCACGCCACGTTCGAGCAGTTCGGTGACGATCCAGCCTGGGTCACCGGCGACCTCGCGTTGCGGCAGCTCGACGAGCAGCGGGCCGGTTTCTCCGATCCGCAGCGCCTGAATCTCGTCGTCCGGCAGGTCGAGCAGCGCGTCAACGGCGACCTCGGCGCCGCCGAGCACTTCGAGCGGCAGCTCGTCGGCCGCGATCAGTTCGCGCAACGCGGTGAGTCGTGCCGCGAGCTGCGGGCGCGGCGTTGAGTGCCGGGGGGTGTGGTGCGGGGTGGCGGCGACAACGCCGACGCCGTCGTCGACGAGTGCACGCGCGAGCGCAAGCGCGTCGGCGTCGCTGCGTGGACCGTCGTCGACGCCGGGCAACAGGTGGCAGTGAAGATCGACGCGCACCTTCATCGAATCGGCAGCGCTCGCTGATGCTTGCGTGCCGCTGTGGCGACAGCGCGCGCGGCGCCGCGCAGCCGGGCGGCCACACCGGTGCGGCTGACGGCCTCCTCGGCGTCGATCAGTCCGGCACCGTAGTGTGCGTCGCGGCCGGTCGGGCCAAGGTCGCGCGTGGCGCGCACGAGGTAGGCGGCGAGCAGCTCGGGGCTTGGGTGGCGGCCCAGCAGGCGGCTGCCGAGTACCAGCGCCGCGATCCCGGTGACGTGCGCGGCGGCCATCGATGTCCCGTAGAAGTCCAGTGGAATCCCGAGGTTACTGGGGAAGCCGGGGCGCATCAGTGTCACCTGCGCGATCGGCGGGCCGGACTGGCCCGGCAGGCAGCGGTCGCTTGCTTCGCCGGAGTGGTCGGTGCCGCCGCCGGGAGCGACGAGCGCCAGTTCGTCGCCGCCGTTGGAGAAGGTTGAGCGGCAGCCGCGGGCGGTGGTGGCGCCGACGGCGAGCACCGAGCCGGCGCGTGCCGGATACGCGATGCGACCGACGCCGTCGTTGCCGGAGGAGGCGATCACGAGAATCCCGGCGCGCCGCGCCGCATCGACGGCGCTGATCACTTCGGGAATGTCGGCGGCGGTCGTCGTGACGGGGAAGTCGACGGAGAGGTTGATGAGATCGGCGTGGCGGCGGATCGCGTACCGGATGCCGCGGGCGATGGCGAGCACATCGCCGGCATCCTGGTCGTCGAGCACGCGAATCGGCAGGATCTCCGCGTTGTACGCCAGGCCGGTCAGGCCGACGGCGTTGTCGGTCGCGGCGGCGATCGTCGAAGCGACGTGCGTGCCGTGGCCGGAGGCGTCGTCGGGGAAGCGATCCTGGTCGACGAAGTCGTAGCCGGCGAGCACGCGCGACGGGTCGATATCCGGGGATTGGCGGTACTCGTCACGGTCGCGGTACGCCAAGCCGGAGTCGACGACGGCGATCCGCACGTTGCGCCCGCCGGCGGTGGCGGCCGAGCGGGCGCGCAGCGTCTGCCAGGCCTGCGTCGCGTTGACGCCCCAGTGGCCGACGAAGTTCCATTGCAGTCCTGTCCACGCGATGTCGCCGATGTGATCGTCGGGAATCCACCCTTTGAGGCTACGCGGCGCCGCGATCGTTGCCGACGCGGGCACCGACAGCTCGGTCGTTGCCTGCGCGGCGGTCGCGGCGGTCGCGGGGGTGGCGGGGGTCGCGGCGGCCGTGGCGATCAGATTGGCGCCGACGGAACTGAACAGATCGGTCCGGCGACGCAGCGTGCGTGCAAGCGCGAGCGGATCTTCGTTGTCCGCCACACGGATGCGCTGGAGCTGGCCGGTGGCGCGGAACCGCACCAGCAGTTCATGGTTGCGAACGGCCGCAGTGCCGGTGGAGAGCGGAGCCGTGGTTGCCGGTGGCGTGCCGGTGGTGGTGGCTGTCGTTGCGATCGTGGCGGTGTGCAGCGGCGCGGCGTGCGCAGCGGTCGTTGCCGCCGTGCCGGACACCAGCGCGGCGGCAGTCGCGCCGACGAGCAGCGGCTGCCCCGAACGCCGGCGCGCCAGAGCAGCGTTGCCGAACCTGCGTCCGGGGTGGTGGCGCAGCACCGAGGCGGCGCGCCCGGCGCGCTGGCGGCAGCGAAGCATCACTCCCATTGAACACCGGGAGCTGCCCACAAGTTGCAGCAGCGCCGCCACTGCGGTACGCGCATCGGGTGTTTGAGCGCCAGCTCCGCCTGTCGGCGCTGACGCCGCGACCTACGCGGCATTACCCGACGGTGCGGAGCGTGGCACGCTCCCGGCGGTCGCGCAGCAATGACGCGACGACGCCGATCGTCAGGATCGTGCCGACGCCCAGCAGCGAGTAGTGCGGCGGGAGCTTGCCGGCGAACTCGCTGAGCCCCATCTTCACGGCGATGAAGATCAGCAGCAGCGCGAGCGCCGCCTTGAGGTAGTACAGCCGCTCGACGAGGTGTGCGACGAGGAAGAACAGCGGGCGCAACCCGAGCAGCGCGAAGGCATTGGCGGCGAAGACGACGAAGGTGTCGGTGGTGATCGCGAGGATCGCCGGAACGGAATCGACCGCGAACAACAGGTCGACGATCGCGAGCGCGAGGAACGCCGCGCCGGTCGCCGTGAGTGCGCGGCGGCCCGCGACGCGAACGGTCAGCCGGTCGCCATGATCGCCCTCGGCGACGCGCAGCCGGCGCCGAACGCCCTCGACAAGCTCCGCTTCGCCGTCGTGATCGTGGCGGCTGCGCCACAGCCGCACGCCGGTCCACAGCAGCAGCAGGCCGAAGGGGATGCTCAGCCAGGCCGCGTGATGCAGTGCCGTCGCACCGATCACGATGAAGATCAGGCGCAGGCCGAGCGCGAGCACGATGCCGTAGGTCAGGACGCGGGCGCGGGTTGCCTCGGCGATCGCGAAGGCGTCGAGGACGACGAGGAAGACGAAGACGTTGTCGAGCGACAGGCTCTTCTCGACGACGTAGCCGGCCAGGAACGCCGACGCCTGCTCGGTGGTCCCGAGCATCGCCAGCATTGCGGCGAAGAGGAGCGACAGTGCGATCCAAACCAGGCTGGTGATCGCCGCCGCGCGGTTGCTCATCGTGCCGCCACGGCCGCGTAGCACCAGCAGGTCGATCGTCAACAGCAGCATGATCGCGCCGGTCAGGGCGCCCCACGCCAGCGGACCTGGCGCCGTTGCGGCGGTCGTTGCGCTCGACGCATCGAGCACGGGGAGGGGCGGGAGTAGCACGGCGGTTCCTTCGCGGACGGGGTTCGCGAAGGTTTCCCTGGCCGCCATGCGGTTCCCGGGGCCGGGCGGGCGATCGGTGCCTACCGTGCTGACGGCCGTCGGGCGTTGAGGTACTTCCCTTCTCCGCGCAGGCTACCAGCAGGCGGCCGGGCGCCTGGACGCGCGGCGCGGAGGCCGGCGGGGGCACGAGTCTGGGCAGTGCGTGTGGACGGGGCGGGTCGGCAGGGGCGGTGCCGGTGCGCCACGATGTGACGGTGGACGGCGAGGCGCAGCGGGTGGTCGACGAACGGTGGATGGGCGAAGCGATCGTGCAGGCGCGGGCTGCGCAGGCGCATGGCGATGTGCCGATCGGCGCGGTCGTCGTAGCCGGAGACGACGTGGTCGCGCGTGCGCACAACGAGCGTGAGCTGGCCCAAGACCCGACCGCGCACGCCGAGGTGTTGGCGTTGCGTGCGGCGGCCCGCGCGATCGGTGACGGGTGGCGTGTGAGCGGCGCAACGCTGTACGTCACCTTGGAGCCGTGCGCGATGTGTGCGGGCGCGATCGTCTTGGCGCGCGTGCCGCGCGTTGTCTTTGGTGCGTATGACCCGAAGGCGGGGGCGGCGGGGAGTGTGCTGTCGGTGCTCGATCGCCCGCAGCTCAACCATCGGCCGCAGGTGGCCGGTGGTGTGCTCGCCGAGCAGTGCGGCGACCTGTTGCGTGCGTTCTTTCGTGCCCGCCGCTGAGGCCTGGCGCCGCTGTGGCCCGGTGGGATCCTTGACCGTCGCCGCGCGGTCGGTCATCGAGGCTTCGTGACGCGCGCACCGGCGCGGTCGGTGCGCGGTCGCGATGCGAGGCCAGTCCGCCGCAGATGGCGCGGGGTGACGGGCGTGACGGGCGTCCGCTAATCTCGGGCGTCCCGCTCGTCGCGCCTGTGCGATGGTCCCGTGGAGAGGTGCCGGAGTGGTTGAACGGGGCGGTCTCGAAAACCGTTGTGCGCGTAACCCGCGTACCGGGGGTTCGAATCCCCCTCTCTCCTTGCAAGCACCCCCGTCGGCCCAGGGCCGGCGGGGGTGCTGCGTGTGGTGCTACTGGGCGGCCCGCCGGTCTGCGGGTTTCCGCCGGTGCGCGGCGCGGGTGGGCAGGCCACCGCCCCGCCATAAATTTCGGTGGGCTTCATCGAAGGTAGGTGCGCGGCGCGGGTGGGCAGGCCACCGCCCCCGCCCAGCTAGAAGAAGCCGTTGCTGGGCGGGGTGGTGGCGTTGACGTAATAGTCGCCGACGGCCGACGCCTTGAGGTGGGTTGGATTGTGGGTCGATGCGGTGCGCGCGTTGCGCCAGTGGCGATCGAGGTTGTAGATCGCTTGCGTCGCCGAAGCGCCGCCCACATCGAACAGCTTGCTCGTCGTCTCGTTCGCGAAGCGGTCGACCGCGACCTTCGCTTTCGCTGCCGCGATCTGCGCTGCCGTCGCCGCCTCCGCCGTCGGCAGCCCATCGACCACCGATTCGGTTGCCGCACCGATCACCTCGGCGGCGCGCAGCACGATCGCTTCGGCCGCGAAGGCGTCCGCCGCGATCTCGCCGACGATCTGGAGCACCTGCGGGTCATGCGCCGGCAGTTCGGCGCCCGCATGGCTGAAGCTGCGCTTGCGGCGGCGCACCAGCGCGACGGCGTCCTGCTGCACTGCGCGCAGAATGCCCGCGCCGACCCCCTGCAAGTACAGCTGCAAGAACGCCGTCTGGTAGCTCGGCGGCTGCTCGTCGTCGGGGTCGCCGAAGTCCTGGAACTCCTCGGCATGCACCAGCACGTTCTCTAGGCGCGTCGTGCCGGTGCCGGTCAGTCGCTGCCCGAAGCCGTCCCAGTCGTCCTCGATCGTGACGCCCTCACGGTCGGTCGGCACCGTCACCGCCGCCAGATGCCCGTCGGGTGTCGTCGCGAAGATCTGCGTCCACGTCGAGTAGAGGCTGCCGGTCGAATAGAACTTCTCGCCGGTCAGCCGGAACTTCGTGGCGTCGTCGGCGTCGGGCGTGAGCGTCGTCGTGAAGCCTGAGAGGCCGATCTGCTTGCCGTTCTGCTCGCTGATGCCGTTGCCGAAGATCTCCCCGGCGTTGATCAGCGCGATCCAGCGGGCGCGGCGCTCAAGATCGGCGCTTTGCAGCTGCTGCTCGACAAACCAAAAATGCACGCGCAGGATGTGCGCGACGTTCGAGTCGGCGGCGGCCAGCTCGATCAGCACCTCGAACAGCTCGCGCACCGACGCGCCCGCGCCGCCCTCGGCGACCGGGATGCGCAGGCGCCCCACGCCGGCGTCGGCGAGCAACCGGATCTGTTCGAACGGGGCGATCCCTTGCTGCTCGCGCTCAGACGCGCCGGCGGCGATCTCCGCGAAGAGTCGGCGTAGCTCCGGGGAGCCGGCGCGAACCGGGGCAGTCAACGTGTCACTCATCACAAGAACTTTCTGGTATCAAAGCGAGCGCCAGCCCCGCCCCTGCCGAGCGTCGAAATTGCGCCCCTATACGGGCCAAATCTCGACGCTCGGCGCTCAGTGGTGCTGGCCGGCGGCTTTGGGTTGTTAGGCGGCGGTGGGGGCTGGGGTTTCGCTGGCGGCGCCGGAGCGGGCGTAGGCGCCCTCGGGATCAAGCTCCCACTGCTTGTAGCCGCGCGCCGGGTGGTACTCCGGCAGCGTCGGGCCACGGCCGAAGAGCTTCTCGCGCAGCGTGCCCTCGGCATACTCGGTTTGCTGGAGGCCACGCCGCTGAAGCTCCGGCGTGAGGTGGTCGACGAAATCCTCGAAGGAGCCGGGCAGCGTGTTGTAGGTGACGTTCACGCCGTCAATCCCGGCGGCCTGCCACTCCTCAAGCTTGTCGGCGATCTGCTCCGGCGTGCCGACAACCCGCGTCGTCTTCGCGGTGATCCGTGCGAGATCGCCGACGGTCGGTACCTCCCCCGGCCCCGCCGCGTCGATGATTCCCTGACCGATCGAGCGGACGCCCGGCACACGCTCAAGCACATCGGCGAGCGGTTCGTCATGGTCGGCGTGGCCGAGGTCGATCCCCGCGCCGCCCGCCATATGCGCGAGCTGCCCATCGACCGACACCAACTCCTCGATCTCGGCCTCCTTGCGCAGCGCCTCCTCTTCGGTGGAGCCGATCACAAAGGTCAGGCCGGGGAAGAACTTCACGTCGTCGGGCTGGCGGCCGAACTGCACGGCCAGGCGGCGGGTGTCCTCCACGATGCCCTTGGCGACCTGCGGGTTTGGCGCGATCAGGAAGACGCCCTCGGCATGGCGTGCCGCGAACGCGCGCCCGGCGGGGGAGGCGCCGGCTTGGAACAGCACCGGCGTGCGCTGCGGCGATGGCGACGGCAGATGCGGCCCCTCGACGCTGAAGAACTCGCCGTCGTGATTGATCTTGTGGATCTTCGCCGGATCGCTGAAGCGGCCGCCGGACGACGTGTCGCGCTCCAATGCGTCGTCTTGCCAGGAGCCTTCCCACAGCTTGTAGGTGACCTCGACGTACTCCTCGCCGCGCCGGTACCGCTCGTCATGCTCGACCAGCCCGTCGTAGCCGAAGTTCTTGTAACCGTTCTCCTGGAAGTTCGTGACGATGTTCCAGGCGACGCGGCCGTTGCTGAGGTGATCGAGCGTGGAGATGCGGCGCGCGAACTCGAACGGGTGCGCCTGGATCGTCGAGCTGGTGAACGCGAGCCCGAGATGCTCGGTGTTGTAGGCGAGCGCGGAGATCAGCACCGACGGGTCGTTGCTGGGGATTTGCAGGCCCTCGTTGACGTACGCCTTCCAGCCGCCGCGATAGTCGTTGTAGAGCCCGATCACGTCGGCGAGGAAGAGCGTGTCGAATTTGCCGCGTTCGAGCGTCTTGACGAGATCGACCCACACGTCGAGGTCGTCGAAGTTGCGCTGGCGCGTTTGCGGGTGCTTCCAGAGGCCGTGGACGATGTGACTCGCGGTGTTCATCGCGAATGCGTTGAGGATGAGGCGTTTTTTGGTGGTGGCAGGCATCGCAGGCTCCGCAGTGGTGGTGTGGCTGGACGCCGGGCGGCGGTTGGCACGCCCGGGTACGAAAACTAGATAAGAGTGGTCTAGTTTGGGGAGATTGTGGGGCAGCGTCCACCCATCGCACCCAATCGGACCGTTCACGCCATGCCTCACCCCGCCGGCCGCCAGCGCCAGTTGCATCTCAACGCCTTCCTGATGAACGTGGGGCACCACGAAGCCGCGTGGCGCCACCCGCTCAGCGATCCGCAGCGCGGCACCTCGCTGGCGCACTACGTCGAACTTGCGCAACTCGCCGAGCGTGGCCTGCTGGATTCGATCTTCTTCGCCGATGGCCTCTACGCCGGCCCGTCGCTGCGCTACAACGCGCCGCAGCCACTGGACCCCTTCTCGCTGCTCTTCGCGATCGCCGCGCGCACCGAGCAGATCGGCCTGATCTCGACCGTCTCAACGACCTACACCTACCCGTACGACGTCGCCCGCAAGTTCGCGACGCTCGATCACCTCAGCGGCGGTCGTGCCGGCTGGAACATCGTCACGAGCGGTTCGGGGCCGGAGGCCGACAACTTCGATCCGATCCCGCGCCTGACGCACGCCGAGCGGTACGCGAAGTCCGACGAATACGTGCGGCTCGCCAAGGCACTGTGGGACTCCTGGGAGGACGGCGCGATCGTCGCCGACCAAGCCGCCGGGCTGTACGCCGACACCGACCGCATCCACCCCGTCGACCACCACGGCGACTGGTTCGGCGTGCGCGGCCCGCTCAACGTGCCGCGCACGCCGCAAGGTTGGCCGCTGCTCGTGCAAGCCGGCTCCTCGGAGGACGGCAAGCGCTTCGCGGCGCAGCATGCGGAGGCGGTGTTCACTGCGCATCAGACGCTCGAATCGGCGCAGGAGTTCTACGCCGATCTCAAAGCGCGCACCGTCGCGCAGGGCCGCGACCCGGATGCGATCAAGGTGCTGCCGGGCGTCGTGCCGTTCATCGCCGAGACCGAGCAGGAGGCATACGAATTGCGTGCGCAGCTCGACGGCCTGATCAACCCCGAGTACGCGCTGCGGCAGCTCGCGATCCTCGCGGACTATCCAGCGGCGGTCGACCTGCCGCTCGACGAGCCGTTCCCCGATCTGCGGGCGCACCTGGATTCGGTGCAGAACAATCAGAGCCGGTCGCGGTTGATCGTCGAGTTGGCGTTGCGCCGGGGGCTGACGACCCGGCAGCTGCTCGGTGAGCTTGGCGGTGGACGCGGGCATTTCGTCTTTGCCGGCACGCCGGCGCAACTCGCCGACCACCTGCAACGCTGGTTCGAGCAGGGCGCGGCCGACGGCTTCAACATCATGGCGCCGCTGCTGCCGTTCACGCTGGAGCGGTTCGTCGATCAGGTCGTTCCGATCCTCCAGGCGCGCGGATTGTTCCGCACCGCCTATGAAGGCGCCACGTTGCGCGACCGCTACGGCCTCCCGCGCCCCGCCAGCCACCAGCAAGCCCTGCCGAGGGGGGGGGGTTGGGGCCCAGATGGGGGGGCGAGAGCACGGACGCGGGGGGGGGGGGG
>JASGGQ010000030.1:0-22353 GCA_047604965.1 Patulibacter sp.
ACCACCAGCCAGCCTGACACGACCCCAACCACCACTAATGCACGATCCGGGCTAATGCACGATCCGGGCTAGACCGAGGCAGCTCCCCGACGGACACCAGTCATGCGGCACCCAACCCGCGAATATCAGTCTGACCCACCGTCGCTGCCCCCGAGCCACCCGCCACCAGACCCCCGAAAAACACGCCCACCACTTGACAATGGGCTCCATATCAGATGATTGATTCCATGGTGGGTTAGGCGATGTAGTCGACGAGGGCGCGGCTGGGTCGGCCGAGCTGGTGGTTGAGCGTGATCGCTGCTGCCAGGCAGCAGAACCGTTGCAGGATGCGTTCGCGAAGCCCGGCAAGGGTGCGGGCGCCGTGGCGTTCCAACGTCAAGAGGTCCTTACAGGTCCAGAAGATCGACTCGATCCGTTGGCGGATCGGCGCGAGATGCGGCCCGTCGCCGGGCTCGTCGGTCCGGCGGGACCGCACGATCGTGGCGTCGCGTTCAGCGACGGCGGTCTGAAACGCGCGACCGGCGTAGCCCTTGTCGCCCAGCAATATCTCGCCGCCGTGGCGCCTACAGCGATCCAAGAGGACCAGGCCGATCTCGCGTTCGTCCCGTTTGGGAGAGCAGACCCCCAGAGCACGTGGGGTGCCGTCCGGGGAGAAGATCGCATGCAACCGAAAGCCCCAGAAGAACCGGCTGTAACTCGCGCAGTAGCCGTAATCGGCGGCATCGCCGAGCGCGGAGCGCTTGACCGTCTCCCGGGAGCGGGCGCATTCGATCGGGGTCGAGTCGATGAGCAACAGATCGTCGGTCGCACCCGGGCTCTGGGCGGCGAAGACGCTCATCAGCGACTCCAAGGCCTCGGTCAGCTTGCGGCGCCTCTTGAAGTACCCCGGCTGCTTGGGCAGCTGCGGAAACAGGTCGCCGAGTCGCTTCGCGGCGACCTTCAGAAACCTCCGGTCCGACGAGATACCCATGATCGCCTGCGCGACACACAAAGTGACGATCTCCGCGTCACTGACCCAACGACGAGCGTTACCGATTGGCCAAGGCAGAAGGTCGTCAGCGGTGACGAATACCGTGGTGAGCAGCAGGTCGAGATCGGCGAGCATCGAGGCCCTCCAGGCCGGCGGTGACAGAACGCACCGCCGGTTTCGACCTGCTGCGCTACAACTCCTACGACCCAACCGACCCCACCACCCCCGCGGAATCAACCATCTAGGGGCCCCTACCGACGCCCACAGCGTGCACCGGAATTAGAATCTCTCGTCGCACGAATTCACCGATGACCTCACGTTACCCTACTAAACGAAGTGTGTTTAACCGTTAATTAGCCTTTGAGATCCGTCCGTTGGCGCGTTACCGTTCGGCCACGGCGACGAAGTTCTGCGTCGCCGTGCCGGAAGGAACCAACGATGCGCCCCCAGGATTTCGACGCCGTGCTCGCGCTCTTCCGCGGTACCCGCTCGCTCGGCGACGACCAGGCTGCTGCCCTGCGACTCGACCTCCCGGCGATGCGCTTCACCGCCACGCCAGCAGTCGGTGACGCGGTGGAGGCGCGGTGCGACCACCTTGATGGAGAACTCGTCGAAAGCTCCGAGATCGCCTTCGACGATGATCTCTTCGTCGCAGTCGAGCGCTACAGCGGAGCGGAGTTCCTTCCGATCAGCGGCCCGATGATGCTGCGCGTGCTCGACGCCGACGATCTCGCTGCGTTGCTCGATCACGCACGCGCCGCCGATCGCGACGGCGCCCTCGGCGAGATGGCGATGCACCCGTACGTCCACGTCGCCGATCAGTGCGGCCTCGGGCGCGGATCGTGCGGTGGCACGGCGCACCGCACCTTTGTGACCGCACAAGGCGAGGAGTTCACGACGGTCGTTGGCGCCGCGCCGCACGGCGGCGACGACTGCGCTTCGCGCTGCCAGACGCCCGAGGTGCGGGAGGCACTTGCCGCGCTCGCCCCGCACGAGCGCATGCTGATCGCCCGCTATCTCGAAGTGCTCGATGTCGCTCGCGCTCTGGCGCAGCGGTACTCGGCGCCGTGCCGGCCTGCAGTCCTGGGCGCGAGCGCCCTCGCAGACCAGCCGGTCGGCTCGACCCACGTGCTGCGGCTCGGCGACGGCTTCGCGCTGTTCGACCCGGCAACGCGCGCCGTCGCGTCGATCGGCCACGCCGCTGCCGAGTTCGTCCGCGCGGCCAGCCGGTCACGTGAGGCGTTGGATGAGGCGGCCGGCCGGCTCGGTATGACGCCGCGCGAATTCGATGCCGCCACGGTCACGCTCGCACGCAACCTCGAAGGCTCGGGCATCCGGCTGCCACTGCTGAGCGCCGCATGAGCACTGGCCTTGGTGCCACGCTCGAGCGAGCCGGTTTCGATGTCGAGCCGTTCTACGGCGAGCTCGGAGCGACGATCTACAGCGCGTTCGCGCAGCACGATCGCGACGAGTCCGACGCGATCGCGCGGATCGTCGGTCGCGGCTTGCGGATACTCGAACTCGCCTGCGGCGACGGGCGAGTGATGCTTCCGCTGCTCCTGCGCGGCAACGAGGTCGTCGGCGTGGACGACTCCGCGCCGATGCTCGCGATCCTCGAGCAGCGCCTCGCCCGGCTGAGGCACCTCGACGACCGCTGGGCACTCGCTCACCAGTCGATGACCGAGTCGGTCGAGGGGGCGCCGTTCGACTGGGTCGTGATCGCGGCAGGGACGATCACGCTGCTCGCGGCCGACGACCGCCAGATCGTTTACCGGCGCGTCGCCGAAGCGCTTGACCCCCAGGACGGCCGCTTTCTGCTCAGCTCGTGGGGCTTTGCGGAGGGCGCAGAACCGTCGGCGACGACGCGGCTCGTGCATCTCGACAATCTCGGGATCGTCGTGACGTTCCACGAGGAGCTGGCGCCGTCGAAGGCGTACCGCGACGTGTACGTCGTGCCAAGCCTCGTCGGCGGAGCGCCAGTCAGCGGCAAGGTGCTGCATTCGCGCACTGCGGTGCTGCCGATCGAGCAGCTCGTCGCCGAGCTGGAGAACGCCGGGCTCACAATCGAACGCCGTATCGAGCTGCCGCAGGGCGACCGCGTCGCCGAGCTGCTCGTCGCGCGGCCAGGACGCCGCAATGACTGACGCGACGCCGGCATGGCCGGCGCTCACGGCGTTCGGCCAGCAGCTACCACCGGAACGCGTCGCGGTGCGCGCCACCGGCAACCGCGTCAAATTCGCCGACGGAAAGACGCGCTTGTGCGCAACGAGCGGCCTCTGGAACGTCAACCTCGGCTACAGCTACGAGCCAGTCATCAACGCGGTCGCAACTGCGCTCGCCGACGGGTCGTACCTGCCTGCCTTTCGCACGTCGCACGGTCGCCTCGACGCGGCCTCGGCTGCGCTGCTCGACCTCGTCGGCGCGCCGTATCGGCGCGTGTTCTGGACGACCGGTGGTGCGTCGAGCGTCGAGGCGTCGATCAAGCTCGCGAGGATCACGCAGCAGGTTCGCGGCGAGCGTGGCCGTCGCAAGGTCGCGTCGCTGCACCGAGGCTTCCACGGGCTGACGCAGGGAACGATGGCGCTCACCGGCGATCCGTTCGACCGGCGGCTCTACGCCACCGACCAGCGGGAGATTCTGCACCTGCGGCTCGACGCGCCCGGCGCACACGATCGCGCGCTAGCGCTCGGCCCGCAGCTCACGGCGATCGTGATCGAGCCGGTGAGCGGCACCGGCACGGTGCCCCTGTCGGCCGACGACCTCGAACTCGTCGCGGGCCTGCAGCGACAGGGTACGATCGTGATCGCCGACGAGGTTGCCACCGGATTTGGCCGGACGGGGGTGCTTCTGGCCTCGCACACGTGGCCGTCGCCGCCAGATCTTGTGTGCCTCTCAAAGGCACTGACCAATGGCGCCGTCCCAGCTGGCGTGGTTCTGCTCGCGTCGTCGATCGTCGCCGCGCTCGACGACGCGCCGGAGACGATCCTGATGCATGCGGAGACCGGGGCCGGGCACCCGACGGCGGCTGCCGCCGTCGCTGCCGTATGCGCGGCATTCGCCAATCCGGTGCAGATGCGGGCGCTGCGCGATCGTGCGGAGGCCTTCGCGGCGCACGTCGAACAGGCGGTCGCCAATGCGGGCGCCGACGTGGGAATCTCACGTAGCGGCGCTGGCGCCTTCCAGACGTTGCACGTCGACACAGCGGCAACGCGCCCGCAGCTCATCGCTGATCTCGTCGAACGGATCCGCGATCGCGGCGTCGTCGTGCACCCGGCGCCGTCCGGCGTCACGCTCGTCCCGCCGCTGATAACTGAGCAGTCCGACGCCGAGACGATCGTAGGCGAGACGCTTGACGTGCTCGCGAGCGTCGCCCAGACGCAGGTCACAGCGTGACCGCCGGCGGCGTCCTTGAGCTCGTCGACGCCGGCCTGCGTGACGCCTCGACGCTCGAGCACTGGGTCGCCGATCCCTGCTTCGTCGAGCTCGAAGGGAGCTACAACGACGTCGCGACGGTGTCTGCGCTCGTGGCCGAGCGCGCGCCGCGCGAGGTCGTGGCCGTCGGCGGCGGCACGCTGCTGGACGCCGTCAAGGTGACCAGGGCGCTACGCTGCGGTCGGCTTTCCATCGCCGTGCTCGACGCCCCGCCGCGGCGCTCGCTCGTCATGGTCCGCGAACAGGTCGACGGCTGGCGCCTACGCGCCGTCGCTTCGACCTTCGGTACCGGCGCCGAGGCGAGCGCCGTCGCCGTCGCCGCCACACGCACGGCACGTCGCCGCCTGATGCTCGCCGGCCCTGTGATCGCGCCGGACGAGGGCGTCTCCGCGCCCGGGCTGATCGCAGGGCTGCCGCCGGAACTCGTGGGCGCGGGACTGCGCGAGGTGCTGTATCGGCTGACGGGACCGCTGACAACCAGCAACACCCCGTGGAGCGCCTTCGAGCTCGAGCTGCTCGCGCGACTCGACGCCCAAGCCCGAGGCGAGGCACGGCTCGGGGCGATCGCCGCGGCGAGCCCGAGACTCCACGCGCCCGCGCTGCGGTCGGTGCGCGACCCGTTTGCCTATCGCGGGTGGTACCTCGCGCATGAGCTAGCCTGCGCCGCCGGTGTGACCAAGATCGTGGCAACCGACTGGCTGCTGCCGCGGCTACTCGCGCTGCACAGGGCGTCGCCGCAGCTCGCGGTCCTCACCGAGTCGGTCGCGGCCCGTGAGGTCGAACGCCGCCTCGCGGACCTCGGCTGGTCCGGTGCGGGTCCTGGTGAGCGGCTCGCGGCGTTTGCCGCTGCGCTCTCGCCAGCGCCCCCCGCGATCGGGCCGTGGCGTCCCACCCGGGCAACGCTGATCGACGCGATCGACGCCACCGCGCAGCGCTGGCCGACTATGCACTGGACGCTCGCGCCGGTCTCGGCGTCCGACCTCGCCGACGCCCTGCGGTCGCCCGGCCTTCTCGGAGTCGATCGATGCTCGATCTGACCTTTGTGCTCGACCCGCAGGCCGGACTGGTCGACTGGGGAGCGGTGTCTCCGCCGAGCGCCGAGGCGCCGTGGTGGACCTGCGTGGCCCATCTCGTCGGCGCGCCTGATAAGCCGTATGGCCTCGTCGGCGCGATCGCGACCACCCGTCGCGCAGCGATGGTCCGCGGCGCCGGCGAGGTCGTCGAGCGCTCGTGCCTAACGGCCGGGCAGGCGTACTGCGCCGAGCTGCCGATGCCCGCACCGAAGCCCGGCGCGTACCGGCGCGAGCTCGACCTCGAGGGGTGGGTCGTGCCTGGCTGGGAGGGAGCGCTTGTCGCGGCGCACGATCTGGTCAGCGGAGCTGTCGTGGAGGTCCCCGAGGTGCTGCTCGTCGACCGCGACGAGGAGGCCCACGGCGCGACCAACTTCGGCCCGTCGGGCTGCGCGGCGGGAACCTCGCCCGAGATGGCTGCCGCGCACGCCCTGCTCGAGATCGTCGAGCGCGACGCCACTATCGACGCGTGGTCGCAGCTCCGGCCGGCCATTCGGCTCGACATCGCACATGCGTCACAGCTCGGCCTGGTCGACCGGGCGCTCGTCGCCCGAGTCAACGCCGTCTGCGACGCATTCGACCTGACGTTCGCGTGGTCGCTGTTGCCGGCGCTCGGTGGGGCGGTGCAGGTTGCATTCGGAGCGCTGCTCGACCGCGGCGGGTCGTGCCGCGGCATCGGCATGAAGTCGGCGCTTTCCCTGCCGTCGGCCTTGATGGGGAGCTTCGTCGAATCGCTCCAGCAGTTCGCCGTGCTGCGCAGCGAGTCGCCGCGCTTCAACCCTCAGCCGTCCTGCGATCAGGAGCGCGCGGGCCATTTCGCGTCCCCCGAGGGGCGTGCGGAGCTGTCGAACTGGATCGACTGCTGGCGCCCGGATCCGGGCTGGGTTCCCGAGCAGCCGGTCGCCGATCTCGCCGCACTGCTGCTCGCGATTGATGCGGTCGGCGCGACGCCGGTCGCCGTCGAACTCACGCCGCGCCTTCCTGAACCCGTCCAGGCGATGGGCTGGACGGTCGTCCAGTGCGCCATCCTCGGCCTCGCGCCCCTCACGATCAACGCCGCCGCTGACGTCGCGCATGTCTCAGCTCGCGAACCAGCGCTCAACCAAGCGCCGCATTTCATGATCTGAGGGACCAGAACTTCACTCATGATCGTCCGTATACATTCATCACTAGGAGACAAGTAACATGTCGCAGACTGCTGCACTTGATACGTCGGTCGAGCCGCTGCGCGCGTTCGACGTCTGCGTTGAGCCGCTCGAGTCGCTCGAGGCACCCGGATTCTGGGGCACCGCCGGCGGCGTGGCCGGCGGCGTGGTCATCGGCTACGGCACCGTGGCCTTGTTCGTCTGGACCTAGGCCGAGGCGAACCGAACCGTTCACGCGCGAACGAGTCAGAGAGGGGGTGAACGCATGAATATGAGCAACTTGGACCTGGAGGTCGCACCGCTGGAGAGTCTCGAAGCCCCGAGCTTCTGGGAGGGCTTCAAGCTCGGCTTCCCGGCCGGCGTCGGGATCGGCATCGCGATCTTCGTCGCCACCTGATGCTGCACTGCTGGTGGCCCGGGCGAACGACGCCCGGGCCACCACACAACCACTTTGAGGACGGGCATGTGCCTAAATACGCAGTAAATGGAACGATCGAGCGGCCAGACGCCGCCGATGACCCCTGGGTGTTCGTCTCCGACAACGGCCAGATGGTCCGACTTGGCCGCGACGCTGCCGAACTGGCCCTGCATCTCTCCGGCGATGAGTGCATCGAGCTCGGCCAGCAGTGGACACCGCCGCTGATCAGCGAGACGGCTGACCGACTCTGCCAGGCTGGTGTGCTGCGCGACGGAGCACGCGCACCTTCGGCGCGACGCGGTCGCCTACGCCGGATCGGTGCGATGACGCTCCAGCTTCAGGTCGTGCGCGACCCCGGCCGGGTCGTCGCGCCGCTGGCGCGCGCCGCCGCGCGCCTGCCGCGTGGTTACTGGGCGGGCGGCGCGGCACTCTGCGGGCTTGCTGGCCTCGTTGCGCTCGTGCTGCAGCTTGGCGCGGTCGACGAAGCACTCTCCCGCCAGCTGCAGCCGAACACGCTCGCGGCCGTGTTCGCGATGTTGCTGCTCACGAACGTTGCACACGAGATTGCGCACGGCGTCACGCTGGCGCGCTTCGGCGGGCGCCCTGGCTCGATGGGCCTGCTGCTGATCTACCTGATGCCTGCTTTCTACTGCGACGTGACGCGCGCCTGGAAGCTGCCGCGGCGCGCATCGCGCGTCTGGGTGGCCGCCGCTGGCCCGCTGATGCAGGCCGGAATGGCGGGTGCTGCGACGCTCAGCGCGATCAACAGCCCAGAGCCGGCCAGGTCGGTGCTGCTGCTCTACGCATGTGTCACCTATTTGCAGGCGGCCATCAACTGTCTTCCGTTCCTCAAGTTCGACGGCTACATCGTGCTGATGTGCTCGCTCGACCGGCCGTACCTGCGACGCGACGCGATGGCCGCAGCCGGCGGAGGTCTCGGGCGCCGGCTGTTCGGCGGCGGCGCCCCGACGCGATCCTCCGGGCGAGTGATGGCCTTCGGCGTCGCGTCAATCCTCTTCACGTTTGGCTTCGTGCTCTACGGAGGCTACGCGCTCGTCGTTGCGCTCTCGGGCGTCCCGCTGCTGCCGGTCCTCGCTGCTGGCCTGTTGCTCATATGGGCGACGGTCTACGTGACTCGGCTCGCGGTGCGGGGCGCCCGCAGCGCTCGCGATGCGGGCGCCCCGCGGCTTCGCGTCGCCCTCGGCTGTGTGGTCGTCGTCGCTGCGATCGCGGCGCCCTGGCTCGCGATCCGCGTTGCGCCGGAGAGCAGCGGACTCTGGTGGAACGGCGCAGCCGGCGCCTACGTGACCGACATGCACGGCGCCGCGCCCGCCACATGGTCGGGGCGCCGCGTGCGGCTGCTGAGCGCCGGCGTGCTGCCGAAAGCGTGCGGCGATGCGCGGGTCGGCGCGGACCGAGGCCTCGCGACTGCGGCGTACGGACAGATGCTGCCCGTACGGATCGACGCTCGCGCGCAGGTGCAAGCGGCACCGCTCGCGGACACAGCGACGCCGTGCACCGGTGGTCGTGCGGTCGTCCAGATGCCGGATGTGGCGCTCTACCGCGCTGCGTGGCGCTACGTTGTCGCTCAGGTGAGTTGATCGTGCTGCTTTCGGTGATCTGCCCGACGAACCGCCGCGGCTCTGCGCTCGCCGCGACGGTCGACTCGGTCCGCGCGCAGACCCATACGAACTGGGAGCTGATCGTCGCCTCCGACGGCCCGCTCGACCCATGGCTCGCCGATGCACGCGTGCCGCTCGAAGGCGATCCGCGCATCCGCGTGCTCGTTGCCGAGCGTCGCGGCAGCCCGGGCGCGACCCGCAACGCCGGACTGGCCGCAGTGTCACCGGAAAGTGCGGGCGTCGCGTTCCTCGACCACGACGATGCGTTTGCGGCAGGATGGCTGCAGGAGCTGAGCCATCGCCTCGCCGCGGGCAGTGCGTGGATTGTGGCGGGTGCCGACGGTGCCGAACGGCTCGACGACGGTGCGAACTGGCCAGCCGAGCTGCTCACTGTCGCCCCGATGTTCGAGCCGGCGCGCGTCGGCATGCGTCGCGAGCTGGTCGATGCGATCGGGCCTTGGAAGACGCAGACGTGGGGTCTGGAGGACTGGGACTACTGGTGGCGTGCTGCCCAGGTCGGAGCCGAGCCGCAGTCCGCGGCCGGGGTGCGCAACCAGCTCGGCACGCACGCCGGCCAGCGCCGGCACGCGGTGCGCGCCCGATACCTGGTGCCGATCGTCCGCGGGCCGCAATCCGTCGTGCAGCGGATCGCCGCTGCCGTAGCGTCGTCGGCGTCGTTGCGCGCGTCGGCGAGCGCGGCGCTCGCCGACGACATCGCGCGGCTCCAGCCAGCGCTCGAGCGCCCTCGCCACGACTCCGCGGTCCGCTCGCAGCTCATCGCCGGGCGCGACCGCCGCGGCTGGTTCGCGGGCCTGCCGTTCCCCTCGATCGAGCGTGCCCAGGTGGCGATGGCCGAGCGCATTTACCGAACGTCCTTTCCCGCATTCACGAGCACACTTGAGGCAGCCGCGTGAACCATTCCGATGCGGTGCGCGTTACGCACCTCTCCAAGCACTACCGGCGCGACGAGCGGCGTGCACTCGACGACGTCTCCTTCTCGCTGGCGCCGGGTCGAGTGCTCGGCGTTGTCGGCCCCAACGGCGCTGGCAAGAGCACCCTCTACGGGTGCCTCCTCGGCACGATCACGCCGACGTCCGGCACCGTCGCGCTGATGGGCGCCCCGCCGCTGTCGCCCGGCTGGGAGCGGCGCGTCGGGTTCAGTATGCTGCCGAGCGGCCTGCGCCCCGACATGCGCGTGCGCGACTACCTAACCGCCTCGCTCTCGGCACTCGGTGCCGATCGCGCACGCGCCGACGCGCTGCTGCAAGCGGCCGAGCTGGATGGCCACGCGCGCAAGCGCGTCAAACAACTCTCGACCGGGCTGCAGCAGCGCCTCGCGATCACCGTTGCCAGGATCGGCAACCCAGCGGTGCTGCTGCTCGACGAGCCGACCAACGGCCTCGATGTTGACGCGATCCGCTGGGTGCGCGAGATCATCCGCTCGCACGCCGCAGGCGGCGGCGCAGTAATGGTCACGAGCCACACGCTCGGTGAACTTGAGCGACTCTGCGACGACCTGCTCTTCCTGCGCGACGGCCAAGCCGCGTTCTTCGGCACCCAGAAGGAAGCCCGAGCCACAGCAGACGGCGAGGGGCTCGAGGCGGTGTACGACCATTTTCGCCAGCCAGCCGGCGAGATGGCCCAAGGGAGGGAACGATGACCACGTACCTAGCGCGCCAGCTGCGCTTCGACCTACGCTCGATCGCACAGCGCATGTCGAGCCTGCTCATCGTCGTCTTCTGGTCCTTGTTCTGCGTGGTCGGGATTATCGGCCTCGCCGCGCAGGATGTGCGCGCCGGGCACCTCGACGGCCTCTCCGATCGCCTCGTCTCGCAGGGATACGCGTTGTTGCTCGCCGGTTCGCTGATCGGCGCGTTCCTCGTCACGGAGGAGGACCGTTGGCACAGCTTCGCTCAATCGCTGCGGATTGCCGGCAGTCGCGAAACGCTGCTCGCGTCCAAGCTCGCCGGAGCAGCACTCGTCGGTCTGATCGTCGGGATCTACGCCGTCGTCCTCGCCTTGGTCACGACCTGGCTGGTGCTCGATGCGAGATCGCTGCCATTCCATGTGAACGGCTCGACGTTCGAGATCGCCGGCGGCGTCCTGCTGGTCTGCGTCACCGCGACCGTCGTCGGGCTGGCGCTCGGCTTGATCGTCCGCACGACGACCGCCGCGCTGATCGTGATCTTGTTCGGCCGCCTTGGTATCGAGGAGGGGCTCCTCGCCAGCTATCCGAAGATCGGCAAGTGGACGTTCGCCGGATCACAGGCGTCGGTCTACCGCGACGCCGCGACCGAACACCTCGCATTCTTGCCTGGGCTCGCGCTGATGCTCGCATGGATGGTCGGGCTACTGCTCGTCGGCCGCCAGCTCTTCCTCACTCGCGACCTCGCCTAGCCCCACCCTGACCCACAACATCCGAACCTCGACGGAGCCCCTGATGAATAACGAACGCCAATCCTGGAACCGCGACGACGCGATCGTCTTCCTTGCGAGCATGATCCCGTTGATCGTGGCCGTGCTCGGCGGCCTGAGCGATACGTGGATGTGGATTTTCGTCGGGTTCGCCATCGTGCTGATCGGCTGGCGGCTGGTCACGAGTTTCACGCGATCACGTCGACCGTGACCGCGGCGGCCAAGCGCCGCTCACCGGCGCGGAAGACGAGGAAAACCGAGCGCACACGAACGGAGAGACCCGCATGACGGCCGGCATCGGACAGCTGAGTGCGTTGCGCTCGGTGGTGGTCCTGCTGCCGGATTACCGCCGCGTGACGGCTGGCGTCGGCAATGTCCTGCACCTCGCCGCCGACTTCGCTCGCTGCGACGGGCTCGACACGACGCTGGTCGTGATCGGCTCGGTCGGTGCCGAATCGGCGCGTACCGACGCCGAGTGTCTACTCGGCGCTCCAGCGCCGTTCGCCGTGACGGCGATTGCGGACGCGCAGCAGCTCCGATCGCTGCGAGTCGACCTGGCCGTTGCGACCCACTGGACCACGGCCGAGGCGGCCCTCGCGGTCGATGCCCTCGGCACGGCCTACTTCTACCAGGACGACGAGCGATTGTTCTACCCTCGCGGATCGGAGTACCACCTCGCCGAGGCGACGCAGCGACTCGGTCACTTTCCGCTGGTCGGAGCGCCGTGCCTACTCGACCGCTTCGGCGCGCGCGGGCACCTGGTCAGGCCGCGGCTCGCGGCCTCGCGGCCACCCGACGGGCATGATGACACGGCGCGTGACGGCCTGCTCCTCTACGGTCGGCCGACTGAGCCGCGTAACGGGTTCTTCCTCGCGGCCAGTGCGCTGCGGGAGCTCGCGGGGCGCGGACAACTGCCGGCCGTCACTGCGGCCGGCGAGCAGTTCTCGACGCGTCAGCTCGGCGTGAGCGACCTAATGCGCTGTGCGGGATTTCGTCCACGGTCCGAGCTCGCCGCGCTGTACGCGGGACACGCCATCGGGCTCGTGCCGATGCTCTCGGCGCATCCTGGCGTCGTCCCGTACGAGCTCGCGGCATGCGGCGTGAACGTCGTCGTGCCGCGCGCGCTCGAGAACGAATGCCCGTTCGGCCGCCCCAGCCCCGTGATCAGCGTGGAGCCGCGGATCGAAGCGATCGCCGCAGCGCTCGAGGAGGCGGCTCGGCGTCCTCCGTTGCCGGAGTCCGAGCGCGAGCGAATCCGCGCATGGTTCGCCGGTGCCCCACAGGACGTGCCGGCGTTCGTCGATGACGTGCGCGCGGGCCGGTGGGCGGCCAGTCACCGAGACAGATCAAACGCTGCACCCGGCCGTGCTGGTGGCACGCTCGCTGGCGGGGGCAGAGGCTGAACGGCGACGTACCCGTCGGCCCCGATCACCTCCACTTCGAAGCCGGGCACGCCGCGGCGGCGCACCTGCGCGATGGTATAGGTGACGCCGTCGGTGGCGCTCATCGCGTCGGCGACGAGCTGGACCCGCAGCGGCTCTGCCTCGCGGGAAGCGAACTTGCTCTTCTCCGCGTTGATGCTCGCCTCTCCGAATCAGAAGAAGGCAAACCCATGACCGACAGTTAGTTGGCAAGCCTACGGCGGCATCTAAACGCGTGTGTCCGCGTACGATCGTTCGCGGACATTGCTGACGGCGTGACCCGGGCGCCTCAGATCTCGGGGCGTCGCTTGTGACGTTACCCATGTACGCGCCATTGTCATGCCGTCGGGGGCTCGCGTACGCTGATCAGATGCATGTCGGCTACGGACGGGTCTCGACCCGCGACTAGAACCCAGACGGTCAGCGCGACGCGCTCGCCGCGGCCGGGTGCGATGGAGTGTTCGTCGACTCGGTGAGCGGGAAGCTCGCGAGCCGACCGCAGCTCGACCAAGCGCTACTTGTCGCCCGGCGGACCGGGGATCAGCTGGTGGTGACAAAGCTCAACCGGCTCGGCCACTCGCTCGAGCATCTGATCCAGCTGTCGAAGGTGTTGCAGCAGCGCGGCGTTGATCTGGTGGTGCTCGATCAGCGGATCGACACGTCGACGCCGGTCGGGCGGATGTTCTTTTCAGATCCTCGGGTCCATCGCCGAGTTCGAACACGCGCTGATGAGCGAGCGCACCCGCGACGGCCTCGCGGGCTCGCGGCCGGATGGGTGGGCAGAAGCCGAAGCTCACGCCGCGTCAGGCGCGGATCGCGCAGGACATGTACGACGAGCTCGGCTCCGCCGGCAAGCGGGTCTACACGGTGCAGCGGATCGCCGACGAGTTCGGCGTGTCACGGCCGACGATCTACCGACACATCGAGCATGCCGCCGAGACCGTCTAGCCGGTGAAGACCAGCGAACGCATCGGCCGCCGCAAATCGCCCTGACGGCCGACCGCGCGCGGCCCAACGATGCGGCCGCCCTGCACCAACTGCTCCTCTCCATCCATCAACAACGCGTCGCGTTCGCCGTCCTGATCGGGGACGACGATCGCCGCGCGGCCGAACCATGTTTTGCCGTCACGCTTGGCGCTGTACGACAGTTGGTAGCCCGGGTTCGGCCCGACGTTCACGAGCCCCTCGTCGATGAACGACACGCTGCCGGAATCGAAGCGCGCCGCGATCGTGCGGCGAGCGGTCGGGGTTGCGAGCCCCATCGCGCCGGACGGCGACCCATGATACGCCGCGAGTGTAAGTGGCGTCACATACAACCGCGAACCTTGCCGGTCGTCGTCGCGATCGACAAGTAGCAGCGTGCCGGGAGCGCTCGACGCAACCTTCAGCTCGCCGCGCGCGTACTGGACGCCGAACGATGGCGTACCTGCGACCTGCACCGTCGCGGCTCCGCCCTTTGCTTTGCCAGGACGCAGCACCGTGAGCGAAAGCACCCCGAGCAGCGCGCCGGCACCGAGCAGCACGAAGCCTGCCTGCGCCCAGCGCGATCCACCGCGCGCAAGCGCAAGCAAGGTCGGATCGCCGTGCTGCAACGCCAGATCTCCACCGGATCGCGGCGCGCCGCTGGAGGTGGCTGCCTGCGTCACGCAGCCTCGCCGCCGCCATGGTAGGCGTCGAGTACGACCAGCGTGTGCGTACGCGCGATGCCATCGAGCGCTTGCACGCCGCGCGCAACCGCTTCGCCCAGTTGCTTGGCGTCGACGACATCGACGATCGCCACGAAGTCCCATTCGCCGGTCACGCCGTATACCTCGCTGACGCCATCAAGCGCGGCGAGGTCACGGCCGAGCGTCAGCATCGCCGCACGCTCAGCCTCGATCAGCACGACCGCTTTCGCGCTCACAAGCTTGTCTCCTCGCCTGGCGCCAGGATCAGCGCGCGGCGGCCGGTCGCTTCGACGTCGGCGGCAAAGGCGGCGACATCGGTCTCGATTGGCGGGAAGGTGTTGTAGTGCGCGGGAATGACCGCCGGCGCACCGACAAGTTCGACCGCTCGCACCGCGTCGTAGCGATCCATCGTGTAGTGACCACCAATCGGGACGATCGCGTAATCGAGGTGATCACGCTGGCCCGGCAGCGCGAGGTCGGAAAAGAGCGCGGTGTCTCCGAGGTGGTAGATCGTCGTGCCCCCGATGTGGACCACCAAACCGGCGGGGGTGTGTGCGGTACCAGCTGGAGAGACTGCGGTGTGCCACGCCGGGACGAGCCGCACCCATCCCCAGTCAAAGGTCACGGTGCCACCGAGATTCGGATCGAAGACCGGATGGCCATCGGGCAGCTCGCCGGCGATTTCGTTGGCCAGTTCGACGATCGCCACAACCGTCGCCCCGGTGCGCTGCGCGATCGAAACGGTGTCGCCGAGGTGATCGCCGTGGCCGTGCGTCACCAGGATCACGTCGGCCGAGAGTTCGTCGGCGGTCACCGGTGCCTTCGGGTTGCCGGTGATGAATGGGTCGATCAGCAGCGTCGTCGCGCCGGAGCTGATCTGGAAGGCCGAGTGACCGAGATATCGAATGCTCATCAGTGATTTCCCTGGGTACCGTGCTGCGTGATCGCAAGCGGCGGATGAGTGTCTGACAAACGCAGCTCGCGGGCGAGTTCCACGCCGACCGCGACGCCGACGAACATCGCTACGCGCGTCTGCTCGGCGAGCAGCGTGGTGAGCTGCGCGCGGGTCGCCTGCGGGTCGCCGCCAGCCAGCGCGGCGTCGAGCGCCCGCGCATCGTCCTGCGGCCCCCAACCGCCACTACCGAGCGCATCAAGCAAGATGCGCTGGAGCGCCGGTGCAGCCTGCGTCACGAGACGCTCAGCCCCATCGAATCGCCCCGGCTCCTGCAAGGCGGCCAGCGCTGCTTCGAGCTCTGTCTGCGTGACGTACTCGCGCGCCATTACGCTCGATCATAGGCGGAAAGTGCGACCAGGCTCCCCGCTGCCCCGTTCCGGGGCCGTGGCCTCTTCACGCCCGACGATGCGGGGTGCGCTGGAACGCTCGCGCCCGTAAACTCCGGCCCCATCGCCACCGGATTTAAAGCCAACGGAGGAACCCAGGTGCCCACTGCTGAATTGACGAGCTCCAAGATCGAGGAGTTGCTTGGCGCCGACGCCGCGTCGCTGCTGGGTCACACCTCTTCGACGATCCCTGCCGCGCAGCTCCATCTGCCCGGGCCGGATTTCGTCGATCGCGTGTACTCGATCACCGATCGCAACCCGCAGGTGCTGCGCAATCTCCAGGCGCTGTTCAGCCACGGCCGCCTCGCGAACACCGGGTACGTCTCAATTCTCCCGGTCGATCAAGGCATCGAGCACTCGGCCGCAGCGAGCTTCGCGCCGAACCCCGCCTATTTCGATCCCGAAAATATCGTCAAGCTCGCGATCGAGGGCGGCGCGAATGCGGTCGCCTCGACGCTCGGCGTGCTCGGCTCGGTCTCGCGCAGGTACGCGCACAAGATCCCCTTCATCGTGAAGGTCAACCACAACGAGTTTCTCTCGCTGCCGGAGACGTACGACCAGATCATCTTCTCGTCGGTCAAGCGCGCCAAGGAGCTTGGTGCGGCCGGCATCGGCGCAACGATCTACTTCGGCTCGCCGGAGTCCAACCGCCAGATCGTCGATGTCGCCAATCTCTTCGAGGAAGCGCACCGCGAGGGCCTCTTCACCGTGCTGTGGTGCTACCTGCGCAACTCGGACTTCAAGGCCGACGGCGTCGATTACCACACTGCCGCCGACCTCACCGGACAGGCCAACCATCTCGGCGTCACGATCGAGGCCGACATCATCAAGCAGAAGCTCCCTGAGCTCAACGGCGGCTACAACGCGATCAAGGTCGGCAAGACGCATCCGCTCGTGTACAGCGAGCTGACGACCGACCACCCGATCGACCTGACCCGCTATCAGCTGGCGAACTGCTACATGGGCCGTGCCCCGCTCATCAACTCCGGCGGCGCTTCCTCCGGCGCTACCGATCTCGCCGAAGCGGTGACGACCGCCGTGATCAACAAGCGCGCGGGCGGTGCCGGTCTGATCTCCGGCCGCAAGGCGTTCCAGCGACCACTCGCCGAGGGTGTCGCGCTGCTCAACGCGATCCAGGATGTCTACCTCTCGGACGCCATCACGATCGCGTAGCGCGCACCCGCATCGAGGCCGGCGTGGCCTTGTGTGACGAGGTTCCGGTCGCAGCCCACGCTCTGCGCGTGCGCTGCGACCGCCCGCGTTTGCGGGGCATTCCGGAGGTCGACCACCTCGAACACAGCATAACCCTCAGGTTGACCATAAGACTTTTGCTTGGGTGGGGCGCCGCCGTTCGGTAGCCTTCGCGACCGTGGCTGTTCGCATGGACCAAAGCCTCACCGATTTCGAGCAGGCCTTTGCCGACCAGGTGCAGGCACAACGGCAAGCGGCGATGCGCGCCCACCAGAAGGTCGCGCATCGCGCGAAGCAGCGTGAGCTGGACGACGTGAACCGTCGCGGCACTCTGCGCTTCATCGGGCTCGTCGTCATGCTGGCGCTCACCGCAGTCGTCGTCACGATGGCGATGTTCAAGGTGCTGTACTTGATCCTCGGGGGCTAAGCCTGGTTGCTCCCAGGGTTGGGCGCGGCGATGGCAGTGCGCCCACGCCCAGTCCAGCGCCGACGTACTACCCGTTCGGCGCGTCGGCCACCGGCGCGTCGCCGGTCGCTGCGGCGTCAGTCCCAGAGGTCAGCGGTGCAGCGTCGGACGCCTGCATCTCGACGTAGACCTCTTTGCGATGCACCGAGGTTGTGCGTGGCGCCGTAATTCCAACGCGCACCTTCCCGCCACCGATCGCCACGATCTCGATCTCGATCTCATCGCCGATGACGATCGCTTCGCCGGGTTTGCGGGTGAGGACAAGCATTGAGGGAAGCGGCGAGAAGCCCCGCCGGCCACCGATCCAAGCACGGCGGCGCATCCGGTGCAACCAACGCGAGCGTAGCTGACAGACCGGAGCCGCACGGTCGCGCCCCTGCACGCTGGGGTAACCTGCGCGTCGATGGCTAGACGATCATTGCGTCCGCAACTGAACCAAATCCGGACCTGGGTGCGCCAGGGACGGACGGATGCGTGGATCGCCCATCAGCTCGAAGCCACCGTGCAGCAGATCACGGCGTTCAAAGCCGAGAACGATCTGACCGATGGCGACACCACTGACCAGCCGGCGGTAACGGTCGACGGCGACGTCGATCTCCGCGCTGAGGACGACGCGCGGATCGCTCAGGAGCTCGAAGCCGAAGCCGCCAGGCGGGCCGAGGAACAAGCGAAGGCCGAGGCTGAAGCCAAAGCCGCCGCCGCAGCCAAGGCTGCTGCGGGCGACGTGCAAGATGCCGCCGGTGACAACGACGACGACTCGGAGGCCGGCACGCGCCGGCGCCGGCGTGGCCGTCGTGGCGGTCGAGGCCGCCGCAGCTCCCAGACGACGTTCGAGGCGACCTTCGACCACGGCGAAGAGGGGTACGGCCTGTGGCTCGACCCCGCCGTGGCCGACAGCGCCGTGTACGCCGAGCATTGGGCCGGCCACCGGCCAGTCGAAGTGGTCTTCGAAGATGACCAGATCATCATCCGCCGAGCTGAACCGGGCACGCCGGCTGACGCGTCGCCACAGAGCGACGACGCCACCGGCAAAACATCCACGCAGGACGCGTAACAATCACCGCCCGCCGATGTGGGCGAAGCGCGCACGGAGCGCCGCCTCGCGCGGCGCTCCCGCTCGCGCCGCCACTGGGTGAGCGTTCCACGTGACGATCGACCCGCTAGCGTGCAGCCAATCGTGGTCGAAGACCATCGCCTTACCGAATGGCGCGAAGCTGAACGGCGCATCGAGCGCCAGGCACTACCGCGGCGCCGCCTCCTCGACCGACTGACCGAGCTGCTGATCGCTGAGCTGCGGCGCCGCGTCGGGCAGCCGTTCGTGTTGCGCGAACTCGTCGACGAGTACGACCGCGGCACCTCCTGGGCCGTCGCGTTGCTCACCGTTGAGGCGCCGCGCGAACCGTGGGCGTGGGCGCCCGGGCTTGCGGTCGACGCAGCGTTTAGCCGCTACGCGCGGTTTGCACGCGATGTCGGCGGCGGACGGTGGCTCGGCACGGTGCGACGCGATATCGACTGAGCCCAACATCCACCGAGCCGACGATCGATCGATCCGGGCTGAGCGGCGTGTCGCTGACGGACCGGTCCGCAGCTCCCGTGGCGCTGCTTGGCACGCCGGCCGGCCGCCCGCCGGTCATGGGCGTGGCAGGTCTTCGATGGCGTAGGAACGCTCGGTCGACTCAATCAGCCCCTGGCGGCGCGCCTGCTCTTCGAGGCCGCTGCCACGCGAGAGATCCGCGCTGCGGGTGTTCAGTACACGTTGCTCGCGCTGAAGCCGTTGCTTTTGCGCGGCGATCTCCGCAGCCCGCTCGCTGGTTTGCAGGTAACTGCGAGCCGGCGCGACCGCCAGCCAGGCACAGAGCAGCAGGCAGACGGCCAAGAAGAGGCGCGCGAGCTTGTCGGCGCGCAGCGTGACCTTGCGAGGTTCCGCGCCGTCGATCACGCTGGCCGGCCGTTCCATGCAACCCCGTTCGACGGCTGTGGGCCGCCCCCTGCCGGGAGCGGCCCACGCAAGCGATGTTTCGACGAACGTCTCATCTGGGCAGCGGCACCATGCGCGGCACGCCAGGCGCCGACGACGCAGACCCGAACTCCGCTGCGATCAGCTGCGGAAGACCGAACGCCCTGGGTAGGTGGCACGGCTGCCAAGCGCCTCTTCGATGCGCAGCAGCTGGTTGTACTTCGCCACGCGGTCCGAGCGCGACGGCGCACCGGTCTTGATTTGTCCGGCACCGGTCGCGACCGCCAAATCAGCGATCGTGACATCTTCGGTTTCGCCGGAGCGGTGGCTCATGACGGCGGTGTAGCCGGCTTCATGCGCAAGGCGGATCGCTTCGAGCGTTTCGGTCAGCGTGCCGATCTGGTTGACCTTGATGAGAATCGAGTTGGCGACCCCCAGCCCGATGCCACGCGAGAGCCGCTCGGGGTTGGTCACGAACAGGTCGTCGCCGACGAGCTGGACGGTGTCGCCGATCGTGTCGGTCAGCAGCTTCCAGCCGTCCCAATCCTCTTCGTTCATGCCGTCTTCGATCGAGAGGATCGGGTACTTGCCGGCCTTGTCGGCCCAGTAGGCGGCCAGCTCCGCAGCGGTCAGCGAGCGGCCTTCATGCTCAAGCACGTAGACCCCGTTCTCGTAGATCTCGGAGGTCGCCGGATCGAGGGCGATGCCGACATCGACGCCGGGCTTGTAGCCGGCCTGCTCGATCCCGTCGACGAGCACCTGGAGTGCCTCCTCGTTGGAGGAGAGGTCCGGGGCAAAGCCACCTTCGTCGCCGGTCGAGGTCGCCAGCCCGCGGTCGTGCAGCAGCTTTTTGAGGTTGTGGAAGACCTCCGCGCCAACACGCAGCCCTTCGGAGAAGCTCCCGGCGCCGAACGGCACGATCATGAACTCCTGGAAGTCCACGGAGTTGTCAGCGTGCGCGCCGCCGTTGAGGACGTTCATCATCGGCACCGGCAGCGTCGTCGCCTGCTCGCCGCCGAGATGCAGGTACAGCGGCTGGCCGGCGTCGGCCGCGGCAGCCTTGGCGACCGCCAGCGAAACGCCGAGGATCGCGTTCGCGCCGAGGCGGCTCTTCGTCGGCGTGCCGTCGAGTTCGATCAGCGCCTGATCGAGACCGGCCTGATCGGCCGCGTCGCGGCCAGCGACCGCCCCGGCGATCTCGTCGTTGACGTTGGCGACCGCCTTCGTGACGCCCTTGCCGAGGTAGGCGTCGCCGCCGTCACGCAGCTCGGTCGCTTCGAACTCGCCGGTCGACGCGCCGGACGGCACGGCAGCGCGCGCCTGCGCCCCGCTGCTGAGCTCGACATCGACCTCAACGGTGGGGTTGCCACGGCTGTCGAGGATCTGCCGCGCGTGAACGGCCTTGATCGTGCTCATGCTGCTCCTTGGGTGGGTGGGTTCGCAGTGGCCCGCAGGCGGGCAGTGGTCGCGCGCAGCGCCAGCTCGGGATCGAGCCCGCGGCGCCGGGCGGCGTCCACCAAGACGTACAGATCATCCCCGAGCACGCGAAATGCTGCGGTGTCGTCCTCTGGGAGCGCTCGGCTTGTCGGCTGCAAGCCGAGCGGCACCAGCGGATCTTGACCGGCGTGCGCCACTCGGCGTTGGCTTTTGCGGGCTTGCAGCAGCGCCGGCAGTAGCTGCGGCACTTCGCCAAAGAGGCCGCCTTTGCGGCCATCTTCGCCGCGCTTGATCTGCTCCCAGGTACTTCGTACTTCGCCTGCGGTCGTGGCCTGCGCTTCACCAAAGACGTGCGGATGACGGCGGACCAGCTTCTGGAAGAGCAACGCGGCGACATGCTCCAGCGAAGAGACCCCACGCTCTTCGAGCAGCAGGGTGAGGAAGAAGACCTGGAACAGGAGGTCGCCGAGCTCGTCAGCGAGGTGCGCATCTTCTCCGGCCATCGCCGCGTCGGCGACTTCGTACGCCTCGTCGATCGTATGCGGCACGATCGAGCGCTCGTCCTGGTCGCGATCCCACGGGCAGCGTTCGCGCAGCTGCCGGACGAGCTGGTCGAGGGCGACGAGCGTTTCCGCAACGCCGCCCTCGGCCGGGAGCGGAGGTGGGACCGCCGGCCCCTCGCTCTCGCTCGTGGTCATCGCGCGGCGTCGATCAGCCGGCCGACGTCGTCACGCCGCTCTGCTGCTGAAGCTGGGCCGCCGGATCGGGAGTCGCCTTCGGGAACTGCGGGATGCCAGCGCCGGGAGGCGCCGGCAGCTTCGCCGGCGTCGTCGCAGTGGTGTCGACGCCGCCGCAAGCGACAAGGTCATCAAAGCCGCTGGCGCAGGTCGTGCGCGCCTGCCAACGGGCAGTGAACAGCGTCTTAAACTCGTCGATCGCGTCCTGCTGCTGTTGCTGCTGCACCTGCTGCTGGATCTGCGCCTTCATCTCGGAGAACTTCGGCTGCACCTCCGCCGTGATCTTCTGGACGCGCACGACGTACCAGCCGAGCGAGGTCTTCACCGGCTCCAGCAGCGTGCCGGACTTCGCCTTGAACACGGTGCCACCAAACTCAGCCGGCTGCGTCTCGGCGGTCGCGCCAAGCACGACGCCGCCGTTGTCCTTCGTCGCGTCATCCTTGGAGTACTGCTTGGCCAGCGCCTTCCAGCTGCCGCCGGCCTTGAGCGCCTCGTACACCTTCTGCGCGGTCGCCTCGTCATTGACCTTGATCAACCGCAGGTCGCGCGTTTCTGGCTGCACGTACTGCGCCTTGTTCTTCTCGAAGTACCGCTTGATGTCAGCGTCGGTCGGCTCCTTGAGCCCTGCCTGGATCTGTTTGAGGATCTTCGCTTGGCCGAGCGTCTGGCTGGCGATCACGTTGAGTTCGACATCTTCCTGCGTCAGCCCAGACTGCGCGAGGAACTTCTTATAGCCGGCCTCGTTGGTGAAGGTCTGCTTGATCAGCGATTTCAGTTCGCGCTGGATCTCGGCCTTGCGGAGCGGCAACCCGCGGCGGTCAAGCTCGGCCTTGATCCAGTTCAAGTTGATGAGCGTCTGCATCGCCTGGTTGCGAACGGTGTCGTATTGCTCCTTGCACTGCTTGCGCAGCGTCGCGTCGGAGGTCTTCTTGCGCTGGCTGCCTTCGGGAATCTCCTTGCGCTTCTCGGCGACGCACGCCGCGAACTGGTCGGGCTTGAGCGGCGTGACCTTCGAGACTTCCTTCTGCTGCGCCTGCGAGAGGCTGTAGTCGAAGAAGCGCTGG
>JASGGQ010000031.1:0-22322 GCA_047604965.1 Patulibacter sp.
TCATCGAGGGCATCCGCGATCCACGCACACCCACGGCACCCCGCCGTGGAATCAACCACCTAGGCCGGCGCGCGGCGGCACCCGGCGAAGGCATCGCAGCGACCGGATAGGATCGTCGTGCTCGCCCCGCCCCGCAGCGCCGAATCACCCGGCGCGTGCCCGTAGCGCACGGGGCGGACGACATCGCGCACGCGTTCCTGGCAGTATTCGCCGTCGGCTCGCGTCAGCGCGGGCACAGTTCTCACACCTTTTTTCTCAGCAGCATCTCGTGGCAAAGCAGCGCAACAGCAAGCCGGGCAAGCGGCGGGACAAGAAGCTCGGCGGCAGTGGCCGCCGCAAGTCTTGCCCGTTCTGCAAGGACAAGATCGTCGACATCGACTACAAGGACACGACCACGCTTCAGCGGTTCGTGTCGGAGCGCGGCAAGATCCGCACGCGCCGGATCACCGGATGCTGCCGCCAGCATCAGGCCGACATGGCAAGCGCCGTCAAGCGTGCCCGCGAGTTGAGCCTGCTGCCGTACACCGTCGAGACGGTCCGCGAGACGCGCGCCGGCCGCGCCGAGCGCGGCGAGCGCCAGCAGGCCGCCACCACGAGCGGCGACAAGGAGTAACCGATGGCCCAGGTCATCCTGCTCAAAGACGTCGATCAGCTCGGCAAGAAGGGCGATGTCGTCGATGTCGCCAAGGGCTACCTGCGCAACTACCTCGTGCCGCGCAAACTCGCCTCCAACGCGACTGCCGCTGCGATCAGCGCGGCGCAGAAGCGGATGGAAGAGGAAGAGCGCCAACGGCGCGAAGCCATCGAGCGCGCGCAAGAGAACGCGACGACGCTCGGCCGCACCGTGCTGACGATCGAGCAGCAGGCCGGCGAAGATGGCCGCCTCTTCGGTTCGGTCACCGCAAAGGACATTGCCGACGCGATCAAAGACGCCCGGGGCATTCGCGTCGAGGCATCGGCCGTGCGCCTGCCGGAGCCGATCAAGCAGGTCGGCACGCACCAGGTCGAAGTCGAAGTGCCGGGCGGCGCCGTCGCCTCGGTCAAGACGATCGTCACCGCCGCGTAGCGCCGACCGCGCGCACACCGTTCTTGCGAGGGCCGCGTCTCCACCCGGAGGCGCGGCCCTCCTCGTTCTGTGGCGAATACCTGCCCTGCCGGCACGCACTGAGCACCACGCTCGTTGGCGCGGCGATCAGCGATTTCGCGCAACGTGCAGGGAAGCCGGGCACACGTGCCACGCCGTCCTGTCACTCTCGGTGGTTCGGTCCGCCGTGCGTGCTAGCGCGGAGCGACGATCCGCAACTCGATGACCCAATCCACCTTCCCCGATCAACGCAGCGGCCCCCCTCAGAGTGGTGGCCCCGCAGGCCCGCAGCCGCACTCGATCGACGCCGAACGGGCCGTCCTTGGCGCGCTGCTGCTCTCCGACCGCGCGATGTACACCCTGATCATCGAAGAGGGCCTCAAGCCGGACGACTTCTTCAGCCAGCGCCATCGCCATGTCTTCCGGGCGATGCGGGCACTGTACGACCAGGGCGAGCCGTTTGACCGGCTGACCGTCAAGGATTGGCTCGATCAGCACGGCACGCTCGGCGAAGCCGGCGGCGACGCAACGCTCGACGAACTCAGCGGTCCGATCTCCGCTGCCGGCAACGTGCGCCAATACGCCCGGATCGTCCGCGACCACTCGCTGATGCGCGGCCTGCTGCGCGCTACCGCCGACATTCAGCAGAGCGTCTCCGAACGCCGGGCCACACCGCGCGAACTGGTCGAATACGCCGAACGTTCGATCTTGCAGGTCGCCCACGACGACCGCCAAAAGGACTTCCGCAGCCTCAGCGACGTGCTGCAAGACGAAACCGAAAAGCTGCACCGGCTCAGCCTCGAAGGCGACGAGATGACCGGCATCCCGTCGGGCTTCACCGATCTCGACAAGGTCACCGGCGGCTTTCAGCGCGGGAACCTCGTGATCGTCGCCGCCCGCCCGGCGATGGGCAAATCGGCGTTCGTGACGAACATCGCCGAACATGCGGCGCTGCACGGCTTCGGCGTTGCGCTCTTCTCAATGGAGATGGGTGAGGGCGAACTGGCGCAGCGCTTCCTCGCCAGTCAGGCAAAGGTACGCGGCGACGACCTGCGGCGCGGGCGCATCGAACAGCGCCGCTGGCCGAAGATCCTGGAGGCCAGCAACACCCTCGCGCAAGCGCCGCTGTACATCGACGACACCTCCGACATCTCGATCCTGGAGCTGCGGGCGAAGGCGCGGCGGCTCGCGCAGCGGCACAAGCTCGACATGATCATCGTCGACTACCTCCAGCTGATGCGCGCCGACGCCAACGCCGACAACCGCGTCCAAGCGGTCGGTGAGATGAGCCGTGGCCTGAAGATTCTCGCGCGCGAACTGGAGCTGCCGGTGATCGCGCTCTCCCAGCTCTCCCGCCAGCTGGAGAACCGTGGCGCGTCGATCGAATCCAAAAAGCCACAGCTTTCGGATCTGCGCGAATCCGGCCAGATCGAGCAGGACGCCGACATCGTGATGTTCCTCTTCCGCGAGGAGTACTACGACCCGGAGACTGAGAACAAGGGCATGGCCGAGGTGATCATCGCCAAGCACCGCAACGGCGGCCTGGACACGGTGAAGCTGACCTTCCTCGGTGAGTACCTGAAGTTCGCCAACTACCAGCCGCCGGATCGCTACTGATGGCGTGGCGCTGCCCCTACAACCGCTGCGACGGCTCGGGCTTCCTGTACGACGAGGCCACGAACACGGCGACCGACTGCGCCTGCCGGCCGCAGCTGCTTGCCGCCGCGCGCGCCGCGAAGCTCCGTGGACGCATTCCGGAGCGCTACCGGGGCGTCGACTTCCGCCAGCCGCCGGTGACCGACATGCCACGCTCGGTGGTCCGGGTCGTCGAACGGTACGTCGAGCAGCTCGACCAGCGTCTCGGCGAGGGCCGTGGCCTGTGGTTTGAGGGACCGCACGGCACCGGCAAGACGACGCTTGCGATGCTCGTCAGCAAGAAGGCGCTCGCCGCCGGCAGATCGGTGGCGGTGTATTCGGTGCCACGGTTGCTCGCCGAACTGCGCAACACCTTCGACGATGATGCCGAACTGTCGGCGACCCAACTGATCGACCGGCTGACCGCCGTCGAGTTGCTGCATCTCGACGATCTCGGGGCCGAGCGCACCAGCGCCTGGGTGCTTGAGCAACTGTATTCGCTCATCAACGCGCGCTACGAAGCCGAACGGGCGGTGCTCGTCACCACCAACCTCGATCGCGACGAGCTGATCGAGCAGATCGGCGCGCGCTCGGTCAGCCGCCTGACGGAGATGTGCGACGTGATCCCGCTGCACGGCGACGACCACCGTTCCCGCCAGGGCATTCCCGGCTTCGGCCCAGTCGCGACCGGCAGCGGAACAGAAGCTGCAACGAGCGCGGCGCCGCCGGACGGGAGCCTCGGAGCAAACGAGACCCCTTCGGTCGCTCCCGCTCCACGCCCCGGCGCGCCGCCGGCCGACCCGAGCGAGCCGCCGGCCTGGTGGGATCGTCGCGAGCCCTGGCCACCCACCTAACCGGCAACCCCAGCGCGGCGACGAGTCATGTGGTCGGGCAGCTACCCCGAGCGCGTTGCGTGATTCGCCCGGCGCGCGCCACCGTCCCGCGCACCGCTCACAATCCCAGCGCGGCGATCGGAACGATCCAAGCGCGGTCGCCGCACGGCTGGGTCTGCGGGGCGCTGCACAGCACCAGCCCGGCAACAAACCGCTCGCCAAGCCGGTCACGCAGATGGTTGATGCCGCGCAGATCACCACGCCCGATCGTCGCCCCGGACTTGATCTCGATCGCGACAACCCGACCATGCCGATCTTCCAGCACCACATCGACCTCGGTACCGTGCGCAGAGCGCCAGTGCCACATCGCCGGGGCCACATCGGTATGCGGCAGCAGACGTTGCAACTCCATCGTCACCCACGTCTCATACGCCCGCCCGGCAAGCAGCCCGTCCGCTTCGATCCGGGCGGCATCGGCCTCCACGAAATGTGCCATGAGCCCGGTGTCCTCGATGTAGATGCGCGGCACTTGCACCGACCGGCCCACAACGCCCGGAGTCCATGCCGGGACGGCCACGACGAGGTGCAACAGCTCCAGTAGCCGCACGTAGCTGCGAATCGTCTTCTCACTGACGCTCAGCGCCTCGGCGATCGGGCGGTAGCGCAGCAGCGTGCTCGACCCTTCCGCCAGGTGCCGCAGCAAGACCGGCAGCAGATCAGGTCGGCGGACATCCACAAGGTCGGGGACATCGCGGGCGATGAGCGCCGCAACATAGTCGTCAAACCACGCACGCCGCCTGGCGGGGGGCCTTGCCACCACCGCAGGAAAGCCACCGGCCGCAAGCTGCTCGGCGTACGCCGCACGGCCGGCCTCAGCCTCGATCAGCGGCGGCGGCGCGCCGTGCCACAGCTCGTCAAGCCACCCCGGAACACCACGTTGCCCACGCTCAGCCTGCGTGAACGGCCGCAGCGGCACCCGCTCAACGCGGCCAGCCAGGGAATCCCCGATCCGCGGATCGAGCAGCAGGTTCGCAGAGCCACTGACCAGGAATCGGCCCGGCGACGGATCGCGGTCAACGTCAGCCTTGAGCACCAGCAGCAGGTCTGGGGCGCGCTGCACCTCGTCGATGAAGGCTCCGCGCCGCAAACCGCTGATGAACCCCACCGGATCTTCGAGCGCCCGTTGCCGCGCACCGGGATCATCGAGGGTGACCGACGTCAGGCCGCGCGCAGCTGCCACTGCGGCGCAGAGCGTCGACTTTCCGGCCTGCCGCGGACCCTCCACCGTCACGATCCGCGTATCCGACAGCGCAACCTCAAGCCGGGCGCGTGCGTGCCGTGGCAGCGAGTTCATCACAACGCAAGCATACCGGACGATCAGGACTGAGACCCCGGATAAACCGGACTAGAGTGGCGGACAATCCGAACTAGAACTCCGGATAACCCGGACTTTTACGCCCGCTGTGTGCCCACGTGTCCTCGTCGATGAGGCCGGCACGGCCGCGACCCGTCAAGCGCTAGATGATCGATTCCACGGCGGGGTGCCGTGGGTGTGCGTGGATCGCGGATGCCCTCGATGACGGGGTGAGCCACCACAATGCCGCCGGCCTGGTGGGATCGTCGCGAGCCGTGGCCCGGCAACGGGCGGTAACGCAGCGCGAACACGCCGCCGCAGACGACTCGCCGCAAGGCAGCGCCCGCCGCAACGGGTGGGACATCTAGAATCCCCTTCTCATGCCAGGCATCGTGATCGTTGGCGCCCAATGGGGCGACGAAGGCAAAGGCAAACTCGTCGACCTCATGGCTGAGCAAGCCGACGGCGTAATCCGTTACCAGGGGGGCAACAACGCCGGGCACACGATCGTCCACGGCACGACGACGTACAAGTTCCACCTGATCCCCTCCGGGATCTTGTATCCCGGCAAGCCGTGCATGATCGGCAACGGCGTCGTGATCGACCCGGTGGTGCTGATCGGCGAACTCGACGGGCTGCGCGCACGCGGCATCGACCTCGGCAACCTGAAGATCAGCGCCAACGCGCACCTGATCATGCCGTACCACCTGATGCTCGACACCGCCGGGGAGCAACGGCTCGGCAAGCTGCACATCGGCACCACCCGCCGTGGCATCGGCCCCGCGTACATGGATAAGGCGGCCCGCCTGGGCATTCGGGTGCAAGACCTGCTCGACGAGAAGATCCTCAAGAAGAAGATCGCCGCCGCGCTCGCACCGAAAAAGGCGCAGCTGCGCCCGTGGGAGAAAGACCCGGCGCTCGACCTGCAATCGATGACCGAGGAGTACCTCGCGTACGGCAACCGGATCGAGCAGTACATCACCGACACCGCCAAGCTCGTCCACACGCATCTCAGCCAGGGCGACACGATCATCTTCGAAGGCGCGCAGGGCGCGATGCTCGACATCGACCACGGCACCTACCCGTTCGTGACCTCCAGCAACCCGATCGCGGGTGCCGCCTGCGTTGGCGCCGGCGTCGGACCGACGGCGATCAACGAGGTGTGGGGGGTCGCGAAGGCGTACGCCACGCGCGTCGGTCAGGGGCCGTTCCCGACCGAGCTCGACGACGAACTCGGCGAGCAGCTACGCCAAGCCGGCGGCGAGTTCGGTACCACCACCGGCCGGCCACGCCGCACCGGCTGGATGGATCTCGTCTCGCTGCGGTATGCGTCGCGCATCAACGGCTTCACGCATCTGGCGATCACCAAGCTCGATGTGCTGACCGGTCAGGGTCCGCTCCAGGTCTGCACCGGCTACCGCACCGATTCCGGCGCCGAACTCGACGACTGGCCATACCACCAGAGCGTCGTACACCATCTGCGCCCGGTGTACTCGACGCTGCCCGGCTGGGATGAGGACATCTCAGCGGTGCGCAGCAAAGAGCAGTTGCCGGCCGCCGCCATCGACTATCTGAACTTCATTGGCGAGCAGGTGGGCGTCAAGGTCAACCTCGTCGGCGTTGGCCCGGCACGCGACCAGATCATCGAGCTGTAACGCGGGCGGTCGGCGCGGGGCGCGTCACGCGCACGCGGCCGTCGTTGCGGGCAGCGCGGGGCGCGTCACGCGGCGGTGCCACGCTTCGCAGCCGCGTGACGCGGTTCGTCAACGTTGAAGGATTGCGCTGCGGGGCATCAGCTCGCCTCCAAGTAGCTCGTCAGCTGCGCCGGATCGACAACGCGCGCAAGCGTCAACTCGCCGCGCTCGCCGGTGCAGCTGCAATCAACGACACGCGCGCGAACCCGCCCGCGTCGATGTGGCGCCGGCGTGTCGAAGGCGACCCGTCGCCCGTCCTGTTCGAGCAGGTCGCACAACAGCGCGGCAGCGGCCATTTCCTCATGCAAACGCTCCAGTTCAGGCGCCGGCGCAGGTTCGTCCTCCTGTGCGGCGGGCAGCGCGAGTCCACCCTGAATCACCCGCAGTCGCGGGCGCGCGTCGTGTGCTGTCATGGGGGTGCGTGTATCCATCGATCCCCAGGCCCTCCCGGCCCGGCCGTCTCAGCGTCCATGCCGATTCGGTCTACTCCGAGTTTCGGTGCGTTGCCGCGCCGACTTGACGCCGCTCAACATTCGGCGACCGACACACCCGACGGTTGTCCAACCGCTGCCGCTTGAGCCGGACGTTTGCCGAGTCGCCCCGAGCACGAGCGGGATCGCGGCGAACATACGCGCCACACACCGCGTCCGGCGGATCTGGACGTTCGTTGGATCTTTGCTGTCGGTTTCTCGGGGGCGGCCGAGCGCGCGCCGAAAGGAGAACCAACGCGCCCGGTCGTCCCGGGGCACTCCCGATCCCAGTCCCCCTCTCCCCCGGTTCTCCCGCCATGGCCTCCACCGCAACCCGTCGCGACAGCGACGCCACGCTCCGTCTTTGGAACGACTACAAGCGCACCGGCAACCCAGCCACGCGCGACCGCCTTGTGCTGACCTTCGCCCCGCTCGTGAAGTACATCGTGTACCGCAAGGTCCGCGAGATGCCGGCACGCTGTGATGTCGAAGATTTCATTTCGGTCGGCTTGGAAGCGCTGATGCGTTCAATCGACCGGTTCGATCCGACGAAGGGCGCGACGCTGGAACAGTATGCGTGGACCCGGATCCACGGTGCCGTGCTCGATGAGCTGCGCCGCAACGATTGGGCGCCGCGTTCGGTGCGCCGCTGGGAGCGCGACATCGAGAAGGCCGGCGAGGAATTCACGGCGCTGCATGGCCGCCATCCGAGCGAGGACGAGTTGTGCGACGCGCTGCACTGCACCAAGCAGGAGCTGCGCCAGCGCACGCTGGAGATTTCGCGCAGTGACGTGACGAGCCTCAACACGCTCGTCGTCGGCGAGGAGGAGACGTCGATCGAGCGGATCGACACGCTGCCGTGTGGCGACAGCCGTCTTGACCCCGAGCATCAGGCGACGGTGACTGCCGGCAAAGAGCGCTTCCGCCAGGCGTTCGCCGAGCTGAGCCAGCGTGAGCGCGAGGTCGTCGTGCTGCTGTACGTCAAAGGCATGACGCTCGCGGAGATCGGCACGATCCTCGGCGTCTCCGAAAGCCGCGTCTGCCAGATCCACACGCAGCTCAAGAAGCGCCTGCGCAGCAGCCTCAGCGACGACGCCGCGATGATGCAGCTCGTCGCCTGAACAACGCCAGGCGAGCACCGGCACGCCAGCCGGTCAGGATCGTGCATGCTGGTCATGCCAATCCTGACCGGCTGGCGCGTTCGCGTTAGGCCGACGGTTCGATCAACGCGCGCAATGCGTCGGTGTGCGCCTGCCACGCGCGGCGGCCGTCCGGGGTGAGCGCCAGCCAGGTCGTGCGGCGGCCACCGCCGAGCAGCTTGCGGTGCTCGACATAGCCGGCGTCGGCCAGCGCGGCGAGATGTTTGGAGAGGACCGAGTCGCTGACCTTCAAGGTGTCGCGGAGCCGCGCGAACTCGATCGCATCGGCGACGGTCAACATCGACATCACTTGCAGCCGCAGCGGCGCGTGGATCACCGGGTCGAGCGCCGGATCAGCCACGGTCGCCCCGCGTGATCCCCCGCGCGTATTCGCGCTCCCACCAGCGCGAGAGAGCGACCATCACCGGAACGGTCGCCAGCACCGCAGCACCCGCGACCACCGGCAGGCCGCCGGCCGCAGCCGCGTACGCGGCGAACGTTAGCCCGCCGACGACCGGTATCACCAACCACGCGACCCATCGGGCACGCGCCGGCCGCAGCCCCGACACCCACACGCCGGTACGAGTGCGAAACCGAACCAGATACCCCACGAGCAGCCCGATGCTCACACCTTTGCCCAGCAGCGCCAGCGCGCCGACGAGCGCGGCGCCGCCGCGCTCATGCCAGCCGTCAAGCGCGCCGGATGCCACCAGCGTCGCAACAGCAGCGGCGTAGTGCAGCAGCTCCCCGCGCGACGCCGCGACGACGGCGGTTGCCTGCGCTTGCGCGGCATCGACGCCGGCCAGCAGCCGCGCCGCCGCTCGCGAATCGATCGACCCTTGACTTTCCATCATGGAAAGTACGATGCGCTTTCCATGATGGAAAGTCAAGGGGCCAGCGCGGCCACGGCCGGCTCTCTCAGTAGTGGTAGCGGCAGGCGGCGATGCGGATCTCGTCGCCCGCGAGCTTGTAGACGAGACGGTGCTCGTCGGTGATCCGCCGCGACCAGTAACCCTGGAAGCCGTGCTTGAGCGGCTCGGGCTTGCCGATGCCGTCGTTGCCGTTGCGGGCGATGTCGGCGAGCAGCACGTTGATGCGCTTGAGCACGCGGCGATCCTGCTGCTGCCACCAGCAATAGTCCTCCCAGGCGCGCTCGTCGAAGACGAATCTCACTCCGCGAGGTCGTGCTCGATCCCGCCACCGGCCTCGAGCGTTTCGATCGACGCCAGCAGCCGGCGTGCGTTCTCGGGGCTGCGCAGCAGATACGCCGTCTCCTTGAGCGACTCGTAATCGGCAAGCGACACGATCACGACCGGCTCGCGGCCCGCCCTCGTAACGACGACTTCCTCTCGATCGTCAATCACCGCGTCAAGCGTCGCGGCGTAGTTCGCGCGCGACTCGGTGTAGGTCATCGTCTTCACAAGCACTCCATCGGCCTTACGTACAGAAAACTGTACGCGACGAGCGGCGCGGTGTCCAGCCCCTGAAACCCGGCAGCGCCGCCGGGTGCAAGCGCCGTGCAGCGCGTCTGCCGCACCATCGCCGCTGGGATCGGGAGAATGCACAGACCGTGGCCGCCGACCCAACGCACAGCGCGACCGAACCGCCGATCAGCATGGGCGCCCCCGCCAGCGGGGCGACGGTGCTCGCCGGCCGCTACCGGCTCGACGCGCAGGTCGGGGCCGGCGGCATGTCGACCGTGTGGCGCTCGTTCGATGAGGTGCTCGAGCGGACGGTCGCGATCAAATCGATGCTGCGCTCGGTCGCCAGCGACTCCGCCCAACTCGAACGGTTCCGCCGCGAAGCGCGAGCGGTCGCGCAACTCAACCACCCGCACATCGTGCAGGTGATCGACGTCGGCGAAGATCGCGGCTCGCCATTCATCGTCTTCGAATACGTCGCCGGGGAGACGCTCAAAGCACGAATCCGGCGGCTCGGCCGGCTCGACGTCACCGAGGCACTCGCGTACGCGATCGAGATCGCCCGCGCCCTGCAAGCCGCGCACGACAAAGGGATCGTGCATCGCGACGTCAAACCGCAGAACGTCCTCATCGACGAAGATGGCCGCGCCAAAGTCACCGACTTCGGGATCGCCCGCACGCTCGAAGAGGACGGGCTGACCGCCGACGGCCGCGTGCTCGGCACCACCGACTACGTCAGCCCCGAACAGGCACTCGGCAAACGGGTCGGCCCGCAAAGCGACCTGTATTCGCTCGGCATCGTGCTCTACGAAATGCTGATCGGCGATGTCCCCTTCAAAGGCGAAAACCAGGTCGCCGTCGCGATGCGTCACGTCCGCGAAGAACTCCCCGACGTGCAACTCCTCCGGCCCGGTATCTCGATCGCGCTCGCGCAACTGCTCGACCGGCTGACCGACAAAAACCCGGCCAAACGCCCGGCCAACGCGGCCGCCACGATCGCCGACCTCGAAGATGTCCTCGCGATCGAATCGACGCGCAGCGGCGTCGCACCAGGCGAAGCGACCGAAGTCCTCAAATCGCTGCCGAAAAGCACGCGCAACCGGATTCCGCTGCGGCGCCGCTTCGGCCGCCCCTCCGCCGGGCTGATTGCGATGTTCGCGCTGCTTGGCGTCGTCTCGTTCATCGTCGTTGGCTTTCTGACGATCAACAACGCGCAACGCGGCACCGGCGTCAGCCGCGGCGTCACGGCACCGGTCAAAAATGAGCGCGAAGTCTCGATTGGGCAGACCGCCGCGAAAGCGTACGACCCATTCGGCACCGGCGACCTGTACGACGAGCACGACAACGACGCCCCGAACGTCGTCGATGGCAACCCCGAGACAACCTGGAGCACCGAGCAGTACCGAGCCGGCACCTTCACACCGAAGCCGGGCGTCGGCATCCTGATCGACGCCAAACCGGGCGTCAACGCCGCGTCGATCGAGATCCAGTCCGAAACGACCGGCTGGTCGGGCGCGATCTTCGCCGCGCCAAACGGCGCGATTCCACGGACCGTGCCGGGCCACGGGTGGGTCAAAGCGGCGACCGTCTCGAACGCCAGGAAAACGGTCAAGATTCCGCTCGACGGCACCGCCGAGAAGACATACCGCTACTTCCTGCTGTGGGTCACCACGCTGCCCGAAGGCAAGAACTCGGTCGCGATCCGCGAGATCGTGCTGAACAAAATCGAGACCGAATAGCCGGCGCGCCGCCGACTGCACGACGCGATCAAACGCACGACGCCGCGGCCGCACGGCGCGCGCGCTCCACCTCGCCCGGCCTCGGTGGTGCCGATGAGTACCGCCGGAAATCACGGGGATTGCATGGCGGACCGACGACGATTACAGTCCCGCAGGTCCCATTGGAGGTGGACACGTCCCATGTCAGGTCCCGCCCTTTCCTCAGCGCGCCGGCGCACATCCCGGCACGCCGCCACGCTCGCCGCGCTGGCGATCGCTGCCGTACCCGGCGCGGCCCACGCCGCCTCGCCGGCCAGCGACCCGTTCTACACCTACGACGGCGCCACGCCGCTGAGCCAGGTCGCGCCCGGCACGATCCTCAAAAGCCGCACCAGCCAGTACCGCGTCGCCGGCATCATCACGCCGCTGAAAATGGTGCAGCTCGCGTACCGCACCACCAGCCAAAGCGGCCAGCCGCTGCTCAACGTCACCTCGATCATCAAGCCGCCGTGGCAGATCGGCGCCGCGAAACTGCTCTCCTACCAATCGGCGTACGACTCACTGAACCCCGCCGATCAGCCGTCGTCGCACTTCGCCGGCAGCGTCACCTTCGGCGGCATGTTCAACGCCGCCGAGGCCGCACTGACGATCACTTGGCTCCTGAGTGGCTACACCGTCGCGGTGCCCGACACCGAAGGCCAACAAGCCGACTTCGCGGCCGGCCCGGAATACGGGCGCAATACGCTCGACGCGCTGCGCGCCACCTACGCCTCCTCGGCAGTCGGCCTGCCGGCCTCCACGAAAACCGGTCTACTCGGCTACTCCGGCGGCGCGATCGCGACCGAGTGGGCGGCGGAACTCGCGCCGACGTACGCGCCGGAGATCAACAGCAAACTCGTTGGCGCCGCCTTCGGCGGCGTGCTGGTCAACCCGGCACGCAACCTGCATTACGTCGATGGAAGCACGATCTGGGCTGGCGTGACGCCAATGGCGATCATCGGGACGGCGCGCGCCTTCGGGATCGACCTTCAGCCGTACCTCTCCGACTACGGCAAGCAGCTGTACGAGCAGATGAAGGACGACTCGATCGCGCAAGTCCTCGGCGCCTATCCAGGGCTCACCTGGAGCAAGCTCGCAAGGCCCGAGTACCCCTCGCCGGAGACGATTCCCGACTACGTGCGGGTCGTCAACGAGCTGATCATGGGCACCGGCGGTACACCGACCGTGCCGATGTACATCGGCCAGGGCGTACGCGGCGACTATGAGGGAACGCCCAACGCCAAGCCCGGGATCGGTGCCGGGGATGGCGTGATGATCGCCGGCGACGTGCGCACACTCGCACGCAACTACTGCGACGCCGGCACCAAACTGTTCTATCGCGAGTACGCCTCCAGCCACATTGGCACGCTCGCCGCCTGGCTGCCGTCGGCGACAAGCTGGCTCCAAGATCGCTTCGCTGGGCGTGGCGTACCGACGAACTGCGGGCTGATCGCACCAGGCAACCCGCTCGACCCAGTGGTGCTGGAGCCATCAGGCCAGTAGCACACCCGCCAGCGCCCGGCCCGCCGACCTCGCAGCGAATTTGATCAGTAGATCGTTAGCTGCGCGGGAGCCGCGCCGGGCGTGCGACGGCGCGGGCGAGCAGCTCCTCCAGTAGTTCGCTCCAGCTCACGCCGGAAGCCGCCCATAGCTGCGCGTACACACTGGTGGCGGTGAAACCGGGCAGCGTGTTGATCTCGTTGAGCAGCACCTGCGGGCCGCCGGCCGCATCGAGATCGACGAAGCAGTCCACGCGCGCCAGGCCGTGGCAGTCGGCGTGCGCGTAGGCGCGCCGGCAAAGCTCGCGCACCGCGTCGGTCACCTGCGGGGGCAGCGGCGCCGGGGCGAGCAGGCTCATGCCACCTTCGGTGTATTTGGCTTGATGGTCGTACCAGCCGCCGGTATTGACGACGATCTGGCCGGGCACGCTGATGCGCGTATCGCCGGGCGGGCCGCCAAGCACCGCGCATTCGACTTCGACGCCGGTGGCGGACGCCTCGACGATCACGCGATAGTCGTAGGCCAAGCAGCGTTCGATCGCCGGGCCAAGCTGCGCCGGATCGTCGACCGGTTCCATCCCGAGCGACGACCCACCGCTGGCCGCCTTCACCCACCACGGGCGTGCGAGCCGCTGCGCCTCGGCGAGCACGGCGTGCGGCTCGGCCTCCCAGCGCGCGCGGCTGACGGCCACATAGTCAACCTGCGGCAGCCCGGCGGCCTTTGCCGAGTCTTTGCAGGCCACCTTGTCGAGACTGACGGCGCTCGCGAGAATCCCAGAGCCGACGTACGGCACATCGAGCAATTCCAGCAGTCCTTGCACCGAGCCATCTTCGCCGCCCGGTCCGTGCAGCACCGGAAAGACGCAGTCGCTGCCCAGCAGGCCGCCGCCCGGCGTCAGCTGCACCGGCGAGCCGCCGCTCAGCCACCGCCCGTCGCGCGTGAGCTCGACCTCCGCCACCTGGTAGCCGAGCGCACGCAGCCCATCGGCGACCGCTGCCGCGCCGCGCCGCGACACCTCATGCTCAGGCGAACGGCCGCCACCAAGAACCGCGACCTTCATGGCGTCGTTGCCTCCGTCGTCGGCGTCGGGTCGGTCGTCGCGAGCGCACCGACAACGATCGTGATCGTGCTGCCCGGATCGGCCTGCTCGCCGGCGGCCGGGTCGCTGCTGATGACGGTGCCGTCGTCATCCTCGTCGGTGACCTCCTCGGTGACCACGCGCACGGCGAAGCCGGCATTTTGCAGTCGCCGCTCGGCAGTCGCCTGCGTGCGCCCCAGGACATCCGGCACCGCGACCTGCGACGGCTCAGCGGCGACGGTCAGCGTGACGCTGTCGCCGACGTGCGCGCTGCTACCACCGGAAGGCGTTTGTGCGAGCACGGTGCCCGGCTCCTTCTCGTCCGACTCCTGATCGGTGACGCGCACCCGCAATCCCAGCTCGTCGAGCACGGCGCGCGCCGCATCTTCCGGCTGGCCGGTCACGTCGGGGATGTCGACCTGCTCGGGGCCGGTCGACAGGGTAATCGTGACAACCTGGTCGCGGTTGGCGATCGTGCCGCCCGGCGGGGAGGTTTGGATCACATGACCGACGTCGACCTCGTCATCCGCGCGCCGCTGCACCGTGGTGTGGAAGCCAGCCGTTCGCATCCGGTCGCGCGCGACAGCAAGCGTGAGCCCTTCGACCTGCGGCACCGTCGCCGTGCCCGGACCAGATGAGACGGTGAGCCGCACGGCGGCACCCTGCTCGGCTTGCGCGCCGGCACCGGGACGCTGCGCGATCACGGTGTCGATCGGCTTGGAGGATTCGCTACGCACCACCGACACCTCAAATCGTTCGGCTTCGAGTCGATCCTGCGCGGTGCTGAGCGTCGCGCCGACGACATCGGGGACGCGCACCCGTTGGGTGCTAGTGCTGAGCAGTAGTGCGACGACCACAGCGAGCGCTACCAACACGGCGAACGCGATCACCCACGGCCGCTTGTACCACGGCGCCGGCGGCCGATCCTGGTCACCGGTCAACGCACGGCGATCGCCGGTCACGCCACGCCGGTCGGAGGTCGCGGGATGCTCGCCGGTGCCGGGCGTATAGACCGGTGCGATTCCGCGCGCGGCGTCGGCGAGCGCTGCCAGGAAGGCGTCGGCGTCGGCGAAGCGATCGGAGGGACGTTTCGCAAGCGCGCGCAACACGACCGAGTCGAGCGCCGGGGAGATTTCCGGCACCAGCGAACGTGGCGAACGCGGCTCGTTGTTGACGTGCGCGAGCGCGATCGAGACGGCCGAGTCGCCCTCGAACGGCGTGCGGCCGGTCAGCATTTCGTAGAGCACCACGCCAACCGAATACAGGTCGGTCCGCGGCGTGACGACTTCGCCCTGCGCCTGTTCGGGGGCGATGTAGTGCGCGGTGCCGAGGATCGACCCGGTCGCGGTCATGTCGCTGGCGCCGCGCCGCGCGATGCCGAAGTCGGTGACCTTCGGGCGGCCATCCTCGTCGAGCAGCACGTTGTGCGGCTTGAGGTCGCGGTGAATGATCCCGTCGCGATGCGCGGCGCGGACGGCCCGCAGGATCTGTTCGGTGATCGCCACCGCAGCAGCCGGTGGGATGCGGCCTTCGCGCTGGATGCGTTCCTTGAGGGTCAGCCCTTCCAGCAGCTCCATTGCGATATACCACGTGCCGTTCCACGAGCCGGTGTCGTACACCGACACGATCCCAGGATGCTGAAGCTGCGCCGCCGCCTTCGCCTCACGCCGGAACCGCTCGACGAAGTCCTGATCCTCAGCGAACTGGGCGTGCAGCACCTTGACCGCGACATGCCGGCCGAGCTGGATGTCTTCGGCGCGGAACACGGAGGCCATACCGCCGGCACCGATCTGCGCTTCGACTTGATAACGGCCGGCAATCACGGAGCCGGGGCCGATGCGCTCGCTCACGGCGCCTCTTTCAACGGGGGGCGGGGGCTCAGGCTCACAGTGCCGCCTGCATCATCGCGCGGGCGATCGGCGCGGCGTCAACGCCGCCGGTCGCGCCCTGCAGGCGACTGAGGACGACGGCAACGGCGACCCGGGGGTTATCGGCCGGCGCGAAGCCGATGAACCACGGGTCGGTCAGGTCGCGCTGCTGGTCGACCTCGGCGCTGCCGGTTTTGCCGGCGACGCGAAGGCCGGAGAGCGCTGCTGCGGTTCCTGTTCCCTCTTGCACGACCTTCTCCATCATGCCGGTCAGCTCTGCTGCATCGCGGCGCGACATCGCACGACCGGCGCTGCGCCCGTCGCCGAGGCTGCTGACGGTGCGCCCGTCGGAGTCGAGGACTCGCTCGACGGTCGCCAGGCGCGGCTTGTCGCCGCCACGCGCGATCGTCGCCGCAACGAACGCCATTTGCAGCGGAGTCACGGACAGCCGCTCCTGACCGATCGCGACGCGCGCGATGTCGACGCCGGCGTCGACCGGGATGATCTCGCCGGTGCCGTGTGCGCGCACGCCGCTGCGCACGAGCTTGTCGTTCGGGTAGGCGATCGGGAGCCGTTTGCCGAACGAAAAGTCGCGCATCGCCTGCGCGATCGGCTGCGGCCCGAGATCCTGCGCGACGCGCCCAAACGCGGTATTGACCGAGTGCGTCAGCGCGTCGGTCAACGTGATCTTGCCGAACTTCTCGCCGTGGAAGTTCACCAGCGGCTGGGAGGCGGCCATCAGCGGCGAGGAGCCGTCGACGATCGTTGTCGGCGTGTATTTGCCGGAGGCCAGCGCGGCGGCGGTCGTGACGACCTTCATCGTCGAGCCGGGCGCGAAGAGGCCCTGCGTCGCCTTGTTGAGCGTTGGCGAGCCGCTGGCGTTCGTCGCGCGCCGCGCCGTGGCGTTCGCGGCAAAATCGTTGGGGTCGAAGTTCGGGGTGGAGATCATCGCGAGAATCCCGCCGGTGCGGGTGTCGATCGCGACGGCTGCGCCAATGCGGCCGGCGATCCCCTCCAGCCCGGCGCGCTGGACGGCGGGGTTGAGCGTCGCGACGATGTCGTTGCCGCGCTCGTTGCCGCGCAGTGCGGAGAGCAGCGTCGCGGCACTGCTGACCTTGCCCGTCAGATCGTCCTGGTACTGCTTCTCCAGGCCGGAAAGCCCCTGGTTGGTGTAGGCGTAGCCGATCAGCTGCGACGCCTGCTTGGCGGCCGGCGTGTAGTGCCGCTGGTAGGTGCCGTCGGGCTGGCGGATCGAGCGTGCCAGCAACGTGCCGTCGGCGGCGCGGATCGTGCCGCGCGGCACCCGCGCCGTCTCTAGCTGCGGCCGGCGGTTGAGGTTGTTGCTCGCCAGCTCGCCGGCTTGCAACACCGTCCAGCGGGCGGTCGCCGCGAGCAGCACAACGAACAGCCCGAGCACCACGACGAACATGCGGCGAACGCCCCGGTTCACCGCCACGCACCGCCCTTCGCGCGGGCGAGATCGTCGCGCGTTTCGCGGCGCGCCCGGTCGGAGATCAGCAACAACAGCGCGAGCAAGATGAAATTCGCGACGATCGACGAGCCGCCGGAGGAGACGAACGGCAGCGTGACGCCGGTCAGCGGGATCACCTTCGTCACACCGCCGACGATCACGAACACTTGCAGCGCGAAAACGGTCGCCAATCCGGCGGTGGCGAGCTTGGAGAAGGAGTCGTGCGCGACGGTCGCGACCTTGAAGCCACGCCACACGATCAGCAGGTAGATCAGCAGCAGGCCGGCGGCACCGAACAGCCCGACCTCGTTGACGATCAGCGCGTAGATGAAGTCGTTCTTGGCCGCCGGCAGCGGGTACGTCGCACCATACTTGGCGGTGTAGGTGACGATCGAGCCGCCAAGCCCTTGGCCGAGCATCCCACCGTCGGCCTGCGCGAAGAGCCCCTGCGCGAGCTGATAGCTGCCGCCGATCGGCTTGTTGTAGATCTCGGGATCGAACGGGTGCTGCCACGCTGCGACGCGATGCTGAATCGTCGGGCGCGTTTCGTACAGCAGCCGAGCGCCGAGCGCGAACAGGCCGAGGCCGGCGATCGGGTACAGCAGCCGGCCGGTCGCGATGTACAGCAGCGCGAGGCCAACGCCGAAGTACATGATCGCCGATCCGACATCCTGGATCACGAAGAGCATCAGCATCGTCGCCCCCCACACCGCCAGCAGCGGCAGCAAATACTTCAGCGGCGGCAGCACCCCGAACGGGCCTCTGGCGGCCTGGACGAGCAGCTGGCGGTTGTCGGCAAGGTAGCTGGCGAGGTACAGCACCAGGCAGAGCTTGGCCAGCTCGGTCGGCTGGAAGCGGATCGGGCCGAGCACGACGGAGAGGTAAGCGCCGTTCTCGGGGTGACTGATCCCCGGCAGCCGCGGCGCGAGCAGCAGCAACACCCCACCGAGCGCCAGCACGTTGCGGTATTCGCGCAGCACGCGGTAGTCCTTGCGCAGTGCGAAGATCGCGGCGGCGTAGGCGGCAAGGCCGACGATGAACCAGGTCGCTTGGTCGCGCGCGAGGCTCTCGTCGATGCGATAGAGCTCGACCAGTCCGAAGCAAGCCAGCACCGCGACCAGTGGCAGCAGGTACGGGTCGGCGTTCGGCAGCGCGACCGTCGTGATGAGGTGCGCGACGACGACCAGGCCGAGGAAGCCGGCGCCGTACAGCAGCGAGAGGTTCGTCAGGTCGCCGGTGTCGTTCGCGAAGACCGACGCGAAGCCGATGGCGACCAGCAGCGCCGACGGGAGCAGCAGCGCAAGATCGCGGACTCTGCGGAGGATCACCGCAGTTCTTCGCGTTCGACAGCCCTGATGAGATCTTGCGCGTCCTGGCCGGAGCGCAACTGGTGATCCAGCAGCCGGGCCCGTTCAGCGCCGCTAAGCGAAGAGAGCGGCAGGCCGGAGCGGTAGATCGGGCGGTAGAGACTGATCCCGAACGGCAGGTCGTATGGGACGCCCTGGTAAATCGAGACGAAGCCCTCCGAGGAGCCGAGGAAGTAGGTCACGCGGGTGGCCGCCCAGCCGGCGCCGAGGATCGTCACGATCGTGAGGATCGCGGCGGTCAAGGCGGCGCAGATCCGCAGCCGTCGCGGGTCGCGGCGGGAGCGCTGGCGTTGCGGTTCGCGGGCGCGCAACGCCTGCGCCGCCGGGCCGGCCGCTTCGGCGGCGGCGCGCACCTCACCGGAGTCGAGCGTGCCGGCGCTGCGGTCGCCGCCCTGGATCGTCGCGGCACTCTCGAAGCCAGCGCCGGGCGTCACCGCCGCCAGCCCGACCTGCGTCGCCTGCTCGTCGGCTGGGACGGTCGCGACCGGCTCGTCGTCGATGGCGCCGATCCGCAGCAGTACGACGGTGATGTTGTCGCGCCCGCCGGCCGCGTTGGCGGAGGCGATCAGCGCGCGGCCGGCGGTGTCAAGCCGGCTGTTGCCACGCAGGATCTCGGTGATCCGCTGCTCCGGGATCATCGACGTCAGTCCGTCGGAGCAGAGCAGGATCACGTCGTGGCGCTGAAGCGCGAACTCGCGCACGTCGATCTCGACCGTAGGATCGGGGCCGAGCGCGCGGGTGATGATCGAGCGCTGTGGATGGTTGGCGGCCTCCTCGGCCGTCAGCCGGCCGCTGCGGCGCATCTCCTCAACGAGCGAGTGGTCGTCGGTCAGCCGCCGCAGGCTGCCGTCGCGCAGCAAATACGCGCGGCTATCGCCGACATGTGCGACGGTCAGCGCCTCGCCGCCAACATGCACGACGGTCGTCGTCGTGCCCATCCCGGCGAGGTCGGCGTCGGCAAGCTGCGCCTCATGAACGGCACGGTTGGCGCGCCGTACCAACTCGACGAGGCGCGAGCGCACGACGCCATCTTCGACGCCGAGCCCGAGGATGTCGATTGCGGTACGCGACGCGATCTCGCCGGCCTTCGCGCCGCCCATCCCATCGGCGACGGCAAACAGCGGCGCGCGCGCCAGCAGCGCATCTTCGTTGGCCCGGCGCTGACGACCGGTGTCGGTAAAGGCGGCCTGTTCAACGACGCGGAGCATGGGACGGTCGGCGGAACTCAATCGCGGTACTCGAAGACGGTGTCACCGATCGCGATCTGGTCGCCGCTGCGCAGTGACCACGGCCCTTCGAGCCGTTCGCCGTTGACGTAGGTTCCATTGGTGGAGCCAAGATCCTCCAAAATCGCGACGCCCGATTGCAGCTCGATCCGCGCGTGACGTGACGAGGCGTACGGATCTTCGAACGCGATTTCGACCTCGCCACGGCCGAGTGTGGTGCGCTGCGGCAGGTCATATTCGAGTCCCGGGCGTTGGCCCTGCATCCGCCTGATGATGAGGCGCGGGGCGGCGCGCTGCACCACCAACTCGTCGGCCGGCGCGCCGATCGCCGCGTGAAATCCCGTGGCGTCCGGTGGTGGCGGCGCGGCGACGAGCAGCTGCTCGTCGCGCAGGTCGCGTAGCGCACTGCGCGCGACCCAGAGGACGAACAGAAAGAGCACGGCAACGAAGCCGAGCTTGAGCGCGAAGGTGACCGGTTCCAGCAGCACCGGCTTAGCCGACCTCGATCACGGCCGGCGCGTGGCCGACCTCAAGGCGCGAGCCGGGCGCCAGGCGCTGCGGCGCCGTCAGCGGCTGCCCGTTGAGCAGTGTGCCGTTCGTGGAGCCGAGATCGAGCGCGTACCAGCCGTCCTCGTCGCGGCGCAGCTCAACATGCCGGCGGGAGACCGACGGGTCGGAGATCACGACATCGGATTTGCGACTGCGGCCGATCACGGCGTAGTCGCCGTCCAGTTCGCAGCGCCGGCCATCGATGCTGAGCACCAGTGGTGGACGTGGCGGCGCAGCGTGCGGTAGCGCGCTGGGATTCTGGCCGGCCGGGTCGATCCAGGGCGCGCCAACACCTGGCGGGGCGACCGGTGAGGACGGCTGGGCTGGCGCTTCCCAGTCGTCGACCGGGTCAAGCCAGTCGCCACGGGGCGGCACGGCGCCGTGCTGATCGGGGCCTGAGTCGGGGTCGGGCTCGGGCTCGTCGTACAGTTCGGCTTCGAGTTCACCGCCGAGTTCCGGATCCGGCGCCGGGCCGGGAGCCGGGGCGGGAGCCAGTTCGGGGCCGGGGAGGGCGACGGCCGACGACGGATCAGCGATCGGCGGCGCCGATTCTGGGCGCGACGGCGCTTCGGCGGCGCTGATCGGCGCAGTGCGCGCTTCGATCCCGAACTCGCCGAGCCGCAGCCGCTGGTCGGTGCGGAACTCCACGAGCGGGCGACGCACCAGCACCAGCCGTTCGCGGCGCGCATGCTCGAGCAGGTAGGCGCCAAGCTCCTCGGCGATCGACGGCTCAACCCCGGCGTATCGCGCACGGTCCTCCAGCGAGAGGTAGACGATGTAGTCGGTCGGCGCGTACGTCCGCGAGAGCGACACACGCTTGTTGATCTCCATTTCGCGCGCGAGTTTGCGCGCGATTTCGGTCGGACGCACCTCGGTCCGAAACACGCGGCCCACCGTTCCTTCAACGAGGCCGCTGAGCGATTGCTCAAGGTTGCGCAAGAGCGCCATCCGCCGCATGGTAATGGGGCGCCGCCCTCTCGCGTGGAGGGACTGTGGCGCAGGAGGCACGAGACGCCGCCCGCGAGCGGGCGTCAGCGTGGCGCGATCCGGGCGCGATCGTGTTCGCGCAACGCGGCGCGGGCGGCAACGACGAGCAGCGCGGCGACCGCCGGGCCGGCCCAGAGCTGCGCAGACGGGTCGGCGACATGCGCGCCGGCCATCGCACCACCGACGGCGCCGGCCCAGGCAGCGGCGGCGGTCACGTCGGCGGCGAGCGTGCGGCCACGCACTACGATGCCGAGCAGCAGCGCAGCGACCGCCCAGATCCCAGCAGTCGGCAGCATAAAGTTCACGCCAATCTCGGCGAGCGAGCCGGGCGGTGCGTCAAGTCCCGGCGTGCGTATCGCAAGCGCGGTCACCGCAGCCACAAGCGCGCCGTGGATCGCGAGTCCCAGGCGGGTCCAGGCGCGAGGCGCGAGCGCGGCGAGCGCTGGCCACGCACCGGCGGCGCCGATCACCGCCAACCCTGCGGCGAGGCCGCCGGCCGGCCACAGCGAAGGGCGCGTGGCCAGCAGCAGCAACGGCGACACGATCGAGATGGCGGCCAGAGCGGCAGCCGCCGGATCGATGCTGGAGAGCAGTGCGACGGCCGTGCCGGTGATCGCGACCCACGTCAATCGCGGCACCACGAACGCAGCAGCGGCGATCGCCACCACGGCCGGCGGAGCCGACGCGGTGTCGCTGATCACGGCGACCGCAGTCGCGGCGCCGGCGACGCCGAAGAGCCGCATCGGCAGGCGCGGCATCCGGCCGGGGATCGCGAGCGGCGCAGCGGCGCCATCGCCCTGCGACGCGAGCGCAGGCGGCCAATGCTCGACGAGCTCGCCCGGCGCTCCGCCTGGCCCGAGCGCCTGCGGCGCGAGCGCGAAGTCGCCGG
>JASGGQ010000032.1:0-21897 GCA_047604965.1 Patulibacter sp.
GAGGCGGCAGACGGTCGCGACGCGCTGCACGAGCCAGCGCGTCGCGAGATCGCTCACCTCACGGGCTGAACGTGACGATCCGGCTGACCTCAGGGGCGATGACCGTGCCGTCGGCAGGGTCGACCGCTCGGAGCTTGACCCACGCGACGTTGGAGGTGGCAAGGATGCCGCTGAGCGTCCACGGCGAAGAGCAGTTCTTCCAGTCCTGCGACGACCCAGGGCTCGACCCACTCCAGTTCCAGTTTTGCTGCGAACATTGGAGTTGGAGGGTGGGCAGGTTCACCGTGAAGGTGTAGGTCGGCGTGCGCCCGGGGATGGTCGCCCAATCGGCCGGCCCGCCGGTAAAGGCTACGGCCGGCGTGACCGCGCTGAGCGTCGTCGTCGCTGGCGTCGCGTCCGCGTTGCCGGCTTCGTCGACGGCGCGCACGGCGAAGGAATGGCTGCCTTCAGTCAGCGCCGCCGTCGTATGCGGCGACGTGCAAGCGCTCCAGCTTCCACTGTCGAGGCGGCACTGCGTCGTTGGGCAGTCGTACCGTTGGGCCGCCGCATCGCAGCCCCGGCCGGTCGGGTCGGAGACGGCGAAGCTCAGCGTCGCCTTGCCACCAGGCGCGACCAGACCAAGCTTCGGGCTGGCGGTGATCGACGTCTCCGGCGCGGTCGTGTCGTAGTACCAGGAGCGACTGGCCGGGCTCGGATCGACGGCACCGTTGGCACCGACGGCGCGGACCCGGATCGAACGGGTCGTCGTCGAGCCGCTGGCCACAGTTTTGGGGGAGGCACATGTCTGCCAGACCGTGGTGGTGTCGAACTGGCATTGGAAGCTCGCTCCGCTGGCCGGCGTCGCCGCGAACGCGAAGCTTGGTGCGGAGAGGTTCGTTGAGTGGCCAGACTCCGGCCCACTCGTGATCGTCGTGTCGGGTGGGCTACCGAGGTTGAGCGAATACGTGCGGGTGATCGGCGTCGGATCGATATTGCCGGCCTCATCGCGAGCCCGAACCGAGATCGTGAACGCCCCGTTGAGGCTGCCGGTGAGCACGTATGGCGACTCGCAACGCTCGTAGGTGCCGCCGTTGACCTTGCATTCGAAGCTGACGCAGCTCACACCGTCGAAGTTGCTTGCGCAATCAGCGCGCGCCGAGGTGTCGTCGGGCGATGCGAACGTCAGCGAGGCCGACGGTCCGGTCACCGTCGCTCCGTTGGCAGGCGTGGCGGTCCAGGCCGTCTGGGGCACGTCGTAGTCGACGAGGTACGCGGCCTGCCGGTATCCGACTCCCATGCTGGTGTCGTTGACGATCGCACCGCTGCCGTCGTACACCCGCACGCCGGCGTCGTAGGCGTGGCGGTAGTCGCCGGGAACGTCGGCCGATACAAACTTGCCGGGCGTGCAGTCCTCCCAGACCGGGTAGCGGATCAGGCACTGATAGCGATAGTTGAAGCCCTGAGCGTCGGCCGCGAAGGTAAACGAAGGGGTGCGGGTGTTCGTCCAGGCGCCTGGCGAGCCGTCTGCCTTGGTCGGGGAGAGCGTGAATGTGACGGGGACGGTCGCACTCGGCGGCTGCTTGACGGTGAAGCTCTTGGAGACCGAAGTCGCCGAAAGGTTGCCGGCCAGGTCATGCGCGCGGAACGCGACCGTGTGGGTGCCGACCGTCAACGGGCCGGATGCGTAGGCAGGCGCCGCAGCCTTCCAGGCGCCGCCGTCGATCTGGGCGTCGAAGCCGACGCACGAGTTCCCTGTCGACCACTCGCAGCCGCTGCCCGATGCGCCGTCGCCGCTGCTGAGGCGCACGCTCACGCCGGCCGGCGTGAAGTACAGCTCGCTCCCGATGCCCGAGACGATCGGCGCACTCGGCGCGGTCCGATCGACGCGCAGCAGGCCGTAGGTCGTGTCGCGGGCGATCACGTTGTTCGCGGCGTCGAGCACGCGGACCTTGAAGTCGTAACTGGCATCGGTTGGCTGTGCAGAGAGATCGACGGCGAACGACGGCGGTGAGCACGGCTGCCAGTCCCCCTCGATCACGCTGCACTGCTCGTGGATCACGCCGGCGCCACCGGTCTGCTCAACGCTGAACGGGAGCGTCGCCGTGCCGGTACGGCTCCACACCACGCGACCCTTGAGCGGGCTGAAGATCTTGACGCCGGTGACGACGGTGAACATGCGCACCTCGGGTGTGGGGTCGGCGTTGCCGTACGCGTCGACGGCACGGATCCGAACGACGTGGCGCCCGGTGGCAACGCCGCGAGCCTTGAGATCGGGGAGGTACGGGCTGCTGCATGTTTGGTAGCCGCCAACCGAGTCAGTCCAGCATTCGAACTTCGCGGCCGCAGTGCCGGTGAAGGCAAAGCGCGGCTGGTCATCGGTGACGGTCGCCCCGTGCTCCGGACCGGTGACGGTGGTCGTCGGCAGCGGCGCCGTGAAGTTCGCTGTGCGGCTCTGCGCGGCGGCCGTTTGCACGGTGCCGCTGGCGCTCACGGCGCGCACCGACAGTGTGGCCGACGCGCCGCTCTGCTGCGGCAGCGTGTACGGCGTTTCACACGCCGCCCAGTCCGCGCTGGCGAGCTTGCACTGGAAGCTTGCGCCGGCCGGGCCGCTGAACGCGTAGGTCGGGGTGCGGCTGGTGAGGCTCGCCCCATCGGCCGGACCAGAGGCGAACGTTGCCGTCGGCGCAGTGGTGCTCACGACGAAGCTGCTCGCCGCAGCCTCGCTTGCGGCGATGCTGCCGCTCGCCTGCGACCGCACGGAGAAGGTGTAGGTTCCGGCCGCGAGCGCCGCCGTGGTGTATGGGGAGGTGCAGGTTGAGTAGGCGCCCGATCCGGCACTGGAGCCGGACTCAAGCTTGCATTCGAAGGTCGTGCCCGGCTTCGGGTGCGTCCACGCGAAGGTCGGCGTCGTTTGGCTGATCTGTGGCAGCGCGCCGGAGCCTGTCGTAATGCTGCCGACCGTTGCGCTGGTGAGCGTCGGAGCGACCGTCGCGGTGCGCGTTTCGCAGCCGCCGCCGTTCGGGTCGGCGGCGACGGCGGTCGCTGCAGTGTCGGCGACCAAGCGGTCGCTTGTCCCAGCGCCGCAGGCGATCGTCGCGTCGACGAGGCCGTCGAGCGCGATGACGGTGCGGCGGCCGCTCCCGGCGAGGTTGAACGTGTCGGCACCGAGCCCGCCGTCGGCGACGCGGTCGGTGGTATCGGCAGCGGCGGTGACGAAGGTGTCGTTGCCGCTGCCGCCGATCGCGTTCTCGACATCCTGCGCGATGCCGTCATGTTCGGCCGGCTCGCCGCTGCCTGAGATGCTGGTCGTGGGGTCGTCTCCTGAGCCGCGGTAGGGCGGATCCGGCGCCGGCGCAACGGTCACGGCGGCGGTCCGAGCGGCATAGGTGATGGTGTCGATGCCGGGGCCGCCGGTGATCGCGTCAGAGCCAGCGCCACCGTCGATCAGGTCGTCGCCTGCTCCGCCCTGGATGCTGTCATCACCGGTGCCGCCGCCCAGCGTCATCGGGATCGTCAGGTCGCTGCCTTGGACGGCGATCACGTCGTCGCCGTCGCCGGTGTTCACGATCGCGGAGCGGACGACGTTGCGCGTGCACCGGACCGTCTGCACATCGACCGCGGTGCATCCGGTGCCGGGCTGCGGCCGGTTGCCATAATCGGCGACGTAGATGTCACCACCGGTGCCGGTCGCACCGATCGAGATCGCGTTGCGGCGGCCGGACCCTGCCGTCACGGTCAGTTGGCCGTCGGTCACGGCGACCGTCGTTTTCGTCTGCGTCGTGAGTGGCACCGGTCCGGGCGCGACGGTGACGTCGGCGGTGTTGCCGCTGCGGGTTCCAGCGGTGATCGTGAAGTTGCCGACCGGGTCGTAGAAGCTCTGTCCCGGTCGCAGCCAGGCATCGCTATCTCGGTAGTCGCCCTCGCGGGTGCCCGGAGGCACGAAGTACGCGCGGGCATCCCACGGGCGGCTGTTGTTCGGCGTCAGCTGCCCCGGCGCGGGGTAGACGGTCTGGAAGGTGTGCGATTCGCCGCTGAGCACGCCGGCGTCGTACTGGTCGCCGATGCGGATCGCGAGCCCGCGGTTGATCGTCCATTCGGCGTGGGGAAGGCCGTCGAAGGTGTTGCTGGTCGGTGCGATGGCGCGGCTTTCGACGTAGTAGTAGTCGTGGCGCTCACCGGCTGCCCGGGCGGCGATCCGTGGGATCCGCAGGATCTGCGGCTGCCCGCCGGTTGCCGCGCCGCCGTCGACCGAGCGCAGCGTCACCGCAGCGCCGGTCGCCGGGTCGATGTCGCGGACGTTGTTGACCGGCAGCATGCCGGTCGCGAGGCGGTGCGCGCCGGTCATCGGGAAGGCGCCGCCGCTCATCAGATCGGCCTGGTCAGAGGTGCCGCTCCCGGTGCCTTCGAAGCCTGGGTTGCAGTCGCTGCTGATCGGTGCCGGGAGGCCGCTCACGGCGTTGCGGCAGACGGCCGCAAGTTCGTGGAACAGCCCGAACTGGTGCATCATCTCGTGCGCGATGTCGCGGGTCCATCGGGCTCCCTTGGTTGCCCACGTGGCATCGCCGTCCATCCTGACCCACGACATCGTGAAGCGGCCCGGCGATGGGGTTTCGCCGCCGTAGTAACAGCCCGGCTGCGCGGTGGAGACGTAGATCACGCGGTCGTAGCTGGCCGGGTCGTACGGGGTCGCTGCCGCCTTGGACGCGGCGTCGATTGGATCGATCCAGCGACTCCAGTTACAGGCGTCACCGGGGTCGGCGTTTACGGTGAGCGGCTCCTGCACGTCGCCGTTGAAGACGACGTTGTCATGCGAGGAATCAAGGAAATATTGGCGGATCGAGTTGGTGGCGCCGAAGGTCGCCTCGCGCAGCTGGGCGGCGGTCGGCAGCGGTGGCGTTCCCGGACGGTCGGCGCTGAAGCGGAACGGGATCACGAGCACCCGGTCGATGCGCTGGCTCGCGAATGCGGCGTCGGTCGTCGGTGCCAACCCGCCAGGCGGCAGACTGCCTTTCACCGTGAGCGTTGTCGCTCTGAGTTGTCCGTCGTCGAGCGTGCCGGTGAGCTCGACGACCGTGCCCACAGCAACCCGGTCGGCGGCGCCGCCTGAAGCGAGAGCGATTGTGGTGTTGTCGGCCACGAGCTGCGTTTCGGTGCGCTCGGCGCCGCTCGGCGAGGTGCTGACGATCCGCCGGACCCAGCCGCGTGCGCGGACGTGGCCGCCGGTGCTGCGGCGGATCCAACCGTGAACTTTGGCTTCGGCGGCGCGCTGCCGACCGACGGCACCGAGCTTGCGGGCGTGATGGTGGCGGCTGCGGTGCGCGGTGGACGAAGTGCTGGCGGGGGCGGCGGTGACGGCGGCGGCGTCGACGGTCGCTTGCGAGGTGGTCGGATCGGCCGACCGCTGGAGCACGAATCCGGCGACGAGCAGTCCGATCGCGGCGGCAAGCAGCAGCACCGATCGGGCCGCGGGCAGGCGTTGTGGCGACGTAGACAATGGCCGGATGCGCATGCTGCGGGACCTTTGGGCAGGGGGACAGAGCTGGCGCGCAAACGCAATCCAGCTGAAGGTGGACGAGAATCTACAGGTCTCGCAGAACGCCGTGAAATTCTTGAAAAAAAGGGGGACACGCGGCGTAGTGGATCGACGGTGTGCGGCGGGAATTTGGCGCGGTGTTTGCCGCTGCCAACGGCGCTCCGCACGAGGCGTCTGTCCAACGAGCGGCGGTGAGTCCCTAGCATGTCGCGCGTGCCCGCAGCGTCCGAATCAAGTTCGCCCGAGCCGGCCGGGCCGGGCCCGCGATTGATCGCGCTGCGCGGCGCGACGAGCGTTCCCGCGAACGATCGCGACGCGATTCTGGAGCGCACCAGCGAACTCTTGACCGAGCTGATGGCGCGCAACGCGCTGACGCCGGAGGATTGCGTGAGTGCGATCTTCACCTGCACGCCCGATCTCACGGCGGAGTTCCCGGCGGTCGCGGCGCGCCAGCTTGGCTTTGCGCAGGTGCCGTTGCTTTGCGCGCAGGAGATCGACAAGCCGGGGGCGCTGCCGCTCGCCGTGCGGATTTTGCTGCACGTCTACGCGCCGCCGGGGCACGCAAGCCGGCACGTCTATCTGCATGAAGCGCGCGCGCTGCGTTCCGACCTCGACGCGCCCCAGTAGGCCTCACCATGACTTCCGAATCATCGGTCACGAGCGCGTCGCTCCGCTACGCCAGCGCCCTGTCGCGGGTCGCCCCGTACCCGAAGGCCGGCGGCTACCGGCTGCCCGACCATGTCGCGTTGATGGCCAGCAACGAGGGGCCGGCGCCACTGGACCCGGAGGTGCAGGCGGTCGTCGCGGAGGCGGCGAGCGCAATCAACCGCTACCCCGACCCGGGCGCCGGTGAGTTGCGCGGCGAGCTATCCGGGCTGTGGGGTGTGCCGGCCGAACGGATCGGCCTTGGCAACGGCTCGTGCGATCTGCTGATCGCGCTCGGCGCGGCGCTGCTGGAGCCGGGCGCGCACCTGGTGTATGCGTGGCCGGCGTTCAGCGTGTACCCGATGTTGGCGCAGCTCACCGGCGCCGACGAGACGCGGGTGCCGCTCGACGGCGACGCGCACGATCTCGGCGGGCTGCTCGCGGCGATCGGGCCGCAGACGCGGCTCGTGATCGTTTGCAACCCGAACAATCCGACGGGCACCGCGCTGCCCGCCGATCAGGTCGCCGATTTCGCGCGGGCAGTGCCGCGCGACGTGTGCGTGCTGATCGACGAGGCGTACGTCGAGTTCTCCGGCACTTGCGGGCCGCGCGACCTGCTGCCGCTGCTCGCAGAGTTGCCGAACGTCGTGCTGTTGCGCACCTTCTCCAAGGCGCACGGCCTGTGCGGGCTGCGGGTCGGCTACGGGCTGTTTGGCTCGGTGGAGCCGGTGGAGGCGACCGATCGCATCCGCCAGCCGTTCTACCTCAACCACCTCGCGCAGATGGCGGCGGTCGCGATGCTGCGCCGCCCCGAAATCCTGGAGCGCCGCGTCGCGAGCCAGCTCGCTGCCCGCGACGAACTGGCGGCCGGCCTGGCCGAGCGCGGCTTCACCGTCGCCGATCCGCAGGTGAACTTCGTGTGGGCGCAGCTTCCCGGCGTCGCCACGCTGCCCGAGGCGGAGCGCGTGGAGGCCGAGACGCAGCTCGTCGCGCGGCTCCGCGATGCCGGCGTCCTCGTTCGCGCCGGCAGCGCCCTCGGCGAAGCCGGACGCCTGCGCATCTCGACCGGCACCCCGGAGCAGCAGGCGCGCCTGCTGGCGGTGCTGGACGCCCGATAGGGAGCACGTGGCCGCGAAGAACGGGGAAGTTCTCTCCAAGATCGTTGAGGGCGCAGGCGGCATGCCCTGCTCCCTGGTCGTTGTCGACTGATCAGTTCGTGCTGCTGTTCGGCAGGTGCTCGCCGAAGTAGCCGATGTGGACCTTGCCCGTCGGGCCGCTGGTGTCGTCGTAGAAGTGGATGCGCGGGGCGGGCGGCCCGGCGTTGACGAACGTTGATGTGGGACGGCATGTAGACCGTCGGCCCGATGCCGACGCTCGCGTCGATCGGCAAGGTACGTGGTTCCCGGAACTTCGGATTGCGATCGGTAGTCTCGCTCTCGCGCAGCGCGACGTGTTTCGCTGCCCATTCGCCGTCGCCGGATTCGCAGAACTGCAGGAAGTTGCCGTCGCACCCGCTGTCCGCCTTCATTTGCGCGTAGGTATTGAGCGCACGCAGGGCACGCCAAGCGCGTTTCGCCCACGCTGTGCTGGCGTGCCGGTCGAGGTCTTCGGCGGGTTCCCTTACTGACTCGGGATGGGATAGGGCTAGAAGATGCGTGTTGACGAGATGGGGGATCTCGCTGCACGTATCTGGTGAGGGAACATCGTCACGGCGTGTACTCGCATCGGGGGCAACGGCCTGCCGGAATCTGATTCACCAGCGTTCGAACACGTCTTTCGAGAGCTACAGCGAATTGGCGGCGAGTTCGCTTGGGAGCCGACCGGCGAGACATAACGAGAACACGACCTCAGGTCGGGCGGGTGAGGTCTTCATTGCCGGCAAGGCGCTCCAGACCAGCCTGCGCCCCGGGAGACTGTCGCGGATCCGCTACAGTGATCGCATGCTCGTTGCGCGTGATCTCTTGGTCCTTGCGCGCCGCAGCGCCGGGTTGTCTCAGGCCGAGGTGGCGCGGCGTGTTGGGCGGTCGCGGTCGACGGTTGCGCGGTGGGAGCTGGGTGAGATGGAGCCTCCGTTCGACGGGGTGATCGATGTCGTTGCGGCATGCGGACTTGAGATGCCGACTCGCCTCGCGGTCGCTGATAGCTCGTATCAGGCTGACATCACCGAGCAGCGCCGGCGCGAGCCGGCCGAACGGCTGCGGTGGTTCGGCCTGGGAGCGTGCGTCGAGACCCTTGCCCGGCTCGTTGCGCGGGCTCCCGATGCGATCGTGATCGGCGACATCGCGGGAGTGCTCCAAGGCTGGCCGTTGATGCCGCCGCCGAACACCGATGTCGCATACTGCGGCGGCCAACGCGACGCGGAGCTGCCGGGCGCACGTTGGGTTTCGCCTCTCACCGCTACCCAAGGAATCGGCGATCTACGCCGCGACGTCCGCGCTGTGGACGTCGACGGGCATCGGATCCTGGTTGCCGGTCCGCTCGACCTCCTGCGTATCGAGCTGTCGCAACCCGGGCGAGCAGTGCAGGCAGGAGCGTACGAGGCGCTGATCGCGCACGAGCGTCGCTGGCCCGACGGCCCGCCAGCATCGCCGTCGTTGACCGCCGACGAAGCCCGGAGGAGCGCAGATGCATGGCTGAGCAGTCAGGCCGCAGCCTAGAGTCCGAGCGAGGCGCGCTGCTCACCTCGCTGCTGTCAGGCGGCGTGGAGTTCGTCATCATCGGCGGCGCGGCCGTGCAGTCGCACGGTGTCGACTACCGGACAGAAGACATCGATGCGACGCCTCGCCGTAGCCGGGAGAACCTCGAACGGCTCGCGTCGGTGCTCAATGATCTCGAATGCGTTCTCGTCGTCGATGCTGCGGACCCCACGACGGACGTGCCGCTGCCGCCCGACTACTTCACGTCCGACAATCTCGCGCAGACGGACCTCTGGAACCTGCGCACCAGGCACGGGAAGCTGGACATCGCGTTTGCGCCTGCCGGCTTTGCGAAGGGTTACGAGGATTTGATCGGCGGGGCAACGGAGATTACGGTTGCATTCACAGACACCACGGCATCGGTGGCGGCGCTTGTCGATGTGGAGCATTCCAAGCGAGAAGCCGGCCGTGCCAAGGACATCGCCTACTTGGAATCGGTTGGACGACTGCGAACGAGCAAGACGCAAACCTGATCGTCGCGCGACGACGCTGAGCGGCAGAACCGAACGGCAGCCGCCGCTCTTCGGCCGACCTCAAAACGGAGCGCTGCCGCGTTCCCACATCGGATGCCAGAGTCCGCGGATACCTGCGGCGTCGAAGTCGCCAAGGTCGGTTCCGGTAAAGGGCTGCTGGATGTAGCGCAGCTCGTCGTGCTGCGGGCCGCGCGGATCGACTCGCACGAGCGCGAGGCGGTAGTGCGGCGCAGCATTCTGGGCGTAGCGCAGCTCCGAATGGGTGATGAAGAAGTCCTCGGCCACGGCGATGCGGCCCTTCACCTCAATGAAGACCGTCGGCTCCTCGCCGCGCGTGGAGCGGATGTCGAAGCCTTTGTTGTTGCGGGCCATCTCCTCCGGAACGCGGCCCAGTGCGCGCTCGGCGGCGAGCACGGCGTTCACCGCGCGGCGCTCGACCTCCTCGGTCGCGGTGGCGTGCATCGGCGCGACGGCCGGATCGTCCTCCGCGGCCATCGACGGCGGCAGCACCAAGGCCGCGCAGACGATCTGCGGCGGCACCGGTGAGAGCTGGAGCTGCTGCTCGAATAGCTGCAAACGCTGCGCCAAGCGGCGCTCAAGCTCTTCGCGCTTACGGGTCAGGCTGGCGGAGCCCTCGCGGACGCGCACGCCGCGCTGCTCCTTGTCGCTTGCCGCCATCGCGTCGCCAGCGAGGCGGTTTGCCTCCTGCGTCATCCGCTGCTGCACCTGCGCGCGTGTCCGCTCCAGCTCGGCGGTGCGGCGCTGCCCGACCTCGGCGAGATACTGCGGCAGCTCGTTGGCGATCAGCCAGTCGCGTGCCGCACTTTCCACCGCCGCCATCCACGGGAAGTCCGCGGCAGCCGGTGCTCCCGGCGGTGCGGCGACGCAGTCCAGGTACGGCGCTGGGCCCGCGACGGCTGCCGCGCAGCGACGCCGGGACGTTCGTGATCTCGAAGCGCCCCGCCTCGCGGCGAACGATTCGCCCGCCGAACTGCTTGAACGCCGCAGTAAACGCCTCGCCGATGAAATGCGGCTGAAGGCGCATCGTCCGTGCTTCCTCCATCTGGCGGCGCAGCGCGGCGAGATCTTTCGGCGCTAGCGACTCGCGCGCAAGAGCTCGCTCCTCCAGCAGCTCGCTGAGTCCCTCGGAGACCGATTCGTCGATCACCCGCGCCATCTGCGCCCGGACCTCCGGCTGCTCGCCATACCGAATCGCCTCGACCAGCAGCTCGCGCAGCGGCCGGTTCTCGAACGCAGTTCCGAGCACGTCGAAGACTCGCCCGCCATACGCCTCCCGCTGCTGCTCGATCTTGAGCAGCAGCAGGAAGACCTGACCTTCACGAGTGTTCGACGCGACGAGGTTCCAGAGGCGGCAGACCTCTGTCTGCCCGATCCGGTGGACGCGGCCGAAGCGCTGCTCGATCCGGTTCGGGTTCCACGGCAGGTCGTAGTTGACCATCAAGTGCGCCGCCTGAAGGTTCAGTCCCTCGCCGGCCGCGTCGGTCGCCAGCAAGATCTGGCAGTCCGGATTATGGGTGAACTCCTCGGTGATCTGACGCCGCTCGCTGCGTCGCACGCCGCCGTGGATCGCCCGCACCGCGTCATCCCGGCCCATCAGCGCGGCCAGCCGCTGCTGGAGGTAGGTGAGCGTGTCGCGATGCTCGGTGAAGACGATCAGCTTGCGCGGCCGTCCATCGGCCGTGGTCCCGAGCACGTTGGACTTGATGATCTGGCTCAGCTCCGACCACTTGCGATCGGAGCCGTGATCGCGGACCGCGCGTGCCGTGGCAATCAGGCCGGTGAGCGCGCGCAGCTCGGCAGTATCGAGCGCTGAGACAGCCCCGGCTTGCAGCTCCTCCCGGCGCTGCTGGAGCCTGTTGGCGGAAGATGATCGTCTCGTCAAGCCGGCCATCCGCTGTGCGGAAGGTGAGCGTCACAGCGTCCGGACCTGCCGCCTGCGCACCGCGCACCTCGCACCTCGACGACCTCTCCGGGAATCACCCCTGCCAGACGCAGACCAGGTGTGATGTGTTCGAGTTTGAGCAAGCGCCAACAGCGAGCAGCGGGATGCGACGACTCTGCCCTCTCGCCGACCGGTCAGTGTCAATCCTTCGGCGAATGGGGTGCGGTGGGTGCGGTTAGCTGCCTCGAAGAGATCGCAGGCGTGACCTTCGCTTCACCACACGGTGCCGCTCGGGTCGAAGGCCCGTAGCGCGGCGTCGCGGGTCACGAGTGCTGCGCGGTGGTGCTGCGCGGTGGCGTAAATGAAGCGGTCGGCGGGATCGCCGTGCATTCCGCGCGTGCCGAGTGCGGCAGCATCGACGGCGATCGCCGCATCAAGGTCGAGCAGCGTGATGCGCGGGTCGATCGCCGCCGCTTCGTTCACCCATCTCGCTGCTGGGCGATCGAGGGCGATGCGCCCGCGCTGCGCGAGCATCGCGACCTCCCACGCGCTGATTGCGCTGACGCCAACGACGTCTGCCGTGTCGATTGCGGTCGCGGCGGCGGGGGAGAGCCGGTCGCGAGCAGCGGTCCACCAGAGCCACGCGTGCGTGTCGAGCACGATCACCGCTCGGCGTCCCACAGATCGCCGAGCGGGGCGAGCAGCGCGTCGTCGTCCACGAGGAAGGTGACCGATCCCGACAGTGGGCGGTCGTCCTCGATCGGGACGATCCGCGCGACCGGCCGCCCGTGCTTGGTGACGGTCACGATCTCGCCGGTCTGCGCGACGCGATCGAGGACGCCGAGCAACTCGGCTTTCAAACGGGTCGCGGTATACGCAGAAAAGATCGTCATGACCATGGTCACCATACCATGGTCATCATCGCGTCGGTTGCGTGTACGGCGACCGGTGGCATCTGCGCGGCTCAACGCCCCGCGCTCGACCCTTGCTACCGCTCAAACGTCATCGACCGCCGAATCACGGCCTGGGCCAACACCCAACCCTTTGACGTAGGAGCGTCAACCGACCACCGATGCGTCCGGGCTAGAATCTGGCCGCCGTGCCGAGTGGGCGAGATCCGCCGGTGTGCGGCAGGCTCCGAGGGGGACGCATGAAGGGGAACGCATGACATACGTTGACGAACGGGTTCGCGCGTGGTGGGAGCGCCACAGGGCCACCGAGTTGGAGGCGCTCGACGATCCGGCCGGGTTCCTGCGGCGTCGCGCGGTGATGATCGAGACGCGTGCGGCGGCGCTCATGAAGCGCGACGGCCTCGATGACGGCCACGCCACCGACCAGGCGTTCGGCGAACTCGTTGCGCTCGCCGAGCCGGTAGCGGAGGAACGCTGGTTCGATCGCGAAACGGAGCACGCTGCGGGCGCGTTCGTCGAAGCTGCCTTTGCGTACGAGGCTGAGCGTCGAGCGGACATCGAGCCATGAGCCGCAGGTATGGCGGCCTCGGCGCGCGCCGATCGACACGATCCGCAGGGTGGGAGCTGGCCGGCAAAGGCGCCGCTGCGTGGCTTGGTGGCACGCTGATGGTCGAGCTGTTCGGACTCCGCGATGCGTCCCTACTCAACCCGCTCGCAGCCATCGCAGCGCTGCTTGTGGTGGGAGGATTCCTCGCGACCGCGATCGGGATCTATCGCGCGGTCACATCGTCACCTGCGGTGGCGCCAGACGGCGTGCGCGAGACCCGCTACAGGCAGGTCGGCCAAAGCGAACCCGGGGCAGCGAGGCGTGCTCAAACGGTGTGCATCGATCAGCGTGGCCCGGCCGCTACGACGACGATCGCCCGGGGTGCGGACAGCCGGGGGGCAGGTCCAACGGCGCAGTCGGATGCGCCTGGGCAGGGTCCCGCCGACATGGATGCTGCCCCAGGCGCAACGACCGTAGTCCACGATCATCGCCAGGACGCGGCGGATGCGCTCGATGACGCGATCGCGCGCCACAAGCGCGGCCAAGCGGCAGAGCGTTACGTGCAGAAGATCCTCGACGGCGTGCGGCGCAGCCATGGCGCCAAAGTCGTCGACGGGCTCGTGCTGACGCGTGAGCTGGCCGGGTGCCACCTCGGCGACGCGGACTTCATCGTTACGTCCCCGGACGGCACGCGACGCGCAGTGATCGAGGTGAAGACCACCGCACCATGGTTGACGATCAACGGCGAGCGCGCTAGTCGACGGTTCGAGCGTCAGGCGCGCCGCAATGCGGCAGCGGTCGCGGGCGCCAGCCAAGCCGAGGTTCACGGCTTTCTGGTCTACGTCGACCCCGTGCGTTCACCTGGCATGCCAGCCGCCAACAAGCTCAAACGGTTGCCTCCGAGGCAGGCGGGCGATCGCCAGCCGCCCGTCACATCGCTCGGCGCTGCACACCTCAAAGCCCGGTTGGTGGCGTGGCTCGGGTAGGGCGGTTTGCGACGACGCTGCCGTGCCGGCCCGGCGCCGAGCCGTGGGCTGGTCGCCCGGTCGGACTTGGCGCCCGAGCGGCCTACTCCGCCCGTGCTACCGCAGCGCTGCGGCGAGCGCCAGTACGGCTGCTTCGAGCGTGCGGTGAACGCCGAGCGTGACCCAGTGCTCAACTTGAAGGTTGACGGTTGTGCCGTGGTTGTCGCCGGTGCGGCGCGTATCGAGGCGCAGGCCGGCGACGGGATGGCCGAGCGCGGCAGCGAAGCCGATCTCCGCAGCGGTGCCGGAGTCGACGTCGGGGCCGTCGAGCACCGCGAAGACGGCGTCGGCGGAGCGCAGCAGCCGCTCGTTGGCTGCCGCCAGCGTGCCGTTGAGTTCGCGCAGCGCCACCAGCTGCTCCGTCGGTGGGAGCCTGCCGATCGCCTGCAAGCGCGCGGTGACGGTGCCGTCCTGGTCGGCCCACGGGTCGTGCGGCGTCCACCCGGCCGCCCGCAGTGCCGGCAGCAGCACGTCGTCGTAGTACCCGCGCGTTGCGACGGAGAAGCCGAAAGGACTGGCAACATAGACGCTCGGCATCGCCCGACCATACCCCGCGAAGCCTGCGGCGGCGAGCGCGTGTGGCCGAGTGCCGGGGCGAACGGGCGCCGCACAGCGTCTCGTCAGCCATCCTCGCGCGCCCGCGCGCCCGGCCACCGGCTTTGCTTTACGCTGTATCGCGCAATGCGTGCACCGCTGCATCATCGGGATACCGGCCTGCGATGGCAGACCGTGCGATTTCCCCGCGCGGACCGGACGACCGGTTCGCGCTATCTCAAGGCGCCCCGGCGCGCCGCGCACCGCTGACGCCACTCCGTCGGCCCGCGCGAGAGCCAAGGGCGCCGCACCCAGCCCCGCACCACCTGCTCCAACGCCTGCCAAGGAACCGCAACCCCGATGATGATCGTCATGAAGCCGTCCGCGACCGACGGCGAAATCCAAAACGTGATCGACCGTATTGCCAGCACCGGCGCCCGCCCGCACGTCAGCCCCGGTGAGACGCTGACCGTGATCGGCGCGATCGGTGACGCCGAACACGACGAGAAGGTCGCGAACCTCGGCCTCGAAGAAGACCCCGGCGTCGACCGAGTGATGCCGATCGCCAAGCCGTACAAGCTTGCCAGTCGCCAGCTTGTCCAAGGCGAAGAGCCATCGGTCTTCGAGATCGGTGGCCGCAAGGTCGGTGGCAACCACTTCTCGCTGATGGCCGGTCCCTGCACCGTCGAAAGCCGCGAACAGACGGTCGGCACTGCCGAGTACTTCGTCGAGCATGGGCTTGCCGTGTCGATGTTCCGTGGCGGCGCATACAAGCCGCGCACCGGCCCGTACTCGTTCATGGGCCTCGGGCGCGACGGCCTCAAGCTGCTCCAGGAAGCCAAGGAGGCGACCGGCTTCCCGATCGTCACCGAGCTGATGGACACGCGCGAACTCGACGCGGTGCTCGACGTCGCCGACGTGATCCAGGTTGGCGCGCGCAACATGCAGAACTACAACCTGCTTACCGAACTCGGCAAAGCCGGCCGCCCGGTGCTGCTCAAGCGCGGGCTTTCCGCCACGCTCGACGAGTTCCTGCTCGCCGCCGAATACATCCTCAAAGAAGGCAACGAGAAGGTGCTGCTGTGCGAACGCGGCATCCGCACCTTCGAAACCGGGTACCGCTTCACGCTCGACCTGCTCGCCGTGCCGGTCCTCAAAGAACGCACACATCTGCCGGTGATCGTCGACCCCAGCCACGCCGCCGGCAAACGCCACCTCGTTGAACCAATGGCGCTCGCCGCCGCCGCCGCCGGAGCGGACGGGATCATCGTCGAAGTGCATCCGCAGCCCGAAGCGGCGATCTGTGACGGACCGCAGGCGCTGAGACTCTCCGAGTTCCCGCAGTTCGTCGACAAAGTCGGCCAAGCGGCGCTGCTCGCCGGCAAAACGATCTCGGTCGGGTAGTCGACGCGGGTGGCGCCGGATATTGCAGGCGCAGCGACGATGCGGATCGCGTTGATCGGGGTTGGCTTGATCGGCGGGTCCGTCGGGCTTGCCGCGCGCGAGCGGATCGAAGGCGCCCGCGTCGTCGGCTGGGATCCGAACCGGCACGTGCTCGAATCGGCGATCAGCGTCGGCGCGATCGACGAGGCCGCGTCGACACTCGAAGCAGCCGTCGCCGACGCCGACATCGTGGTCGTCGCCGCACCGATGGGCACGCTGCCGCAAACGTTGCAGCAGGTACTGCATGCCGCGCCGGACGAGTGCGCCGTGACCGACGTCGGCTCCGTCAAACGCCCGGTGATCGAAGCCTCCGGCGGTGACGGCAGACTCGTCGCCGGCCATCCGCTGGCGGGCTCGGAAAGCTCCGGCGTGCAGCACGCCCGCGCCGACCTGTTCGACGGCGCGATCTGGTACCTCGTGCCGCACGAACGCTCGCACGGCACCCGGTTCGAACAGGTCCACCGCGTCGTCAGCCAGCTTGGCGCGCGCCCGACGACGATCGACGCGACAACTCACGATCGTCTGATGGCCACCGTCTCGCATGTGCCGCACGTGCTCGCCAACGTGCTCGTCGAACAGGTTGGGGAGGCCTCCGGCGACGACCACGCGGTGCCCGCGACCGGCCCGAGCTTTCGCGACGTGACGCGCGTCGCCGGCGCCAACCCGACGCTGTGGAGCGGCATCTACCGCGCCAACGGCGACGCGCTCGCCGGCCAGCTTGACCGGATCATCGATCGGCTCTGCGTCGTCCGCGACCGGATTCGCGCCGGAGACGACCTGACCGACTGGCAGGCCGAGGCGGCGCAGCTGCGGCGCCGGCTCGTCGACCAGGCACTGACCGGCCGCGAACTCGTCGAACTGCGCACCGTCGTCCCGAACCGTCCAGGTGCGATCGCCGAACTTGCGCTGGCGTGCAGCAAAGAGGGCATCAACATCGTTGACATCTCCGTCGCACCGCTGCCCGGCGGAGCGACCGGCATGGTCGCCCTCTGGTGCCCGCTGGAGCAGGCCGGCCCAGCGATCGAACTGCTCGGAGGGCTCGGCATCGAAGTGATCGGTGGCGAACGGCTTGGCGACGCGCAACGTGCCCGGGGCGCGCAGCTGACGCTCGACGCGAACGCCGTGCCGGCGGTCGCCAACGATCAGGAACCTGCCGCATGACCGCGCAGCCGACGACGCTGACCCGCATCGCCCCGGCGCGCCGTCCGCTCTCCGGCGAACTGCTCTGCCCCCCCGACAAGTCGATCTCGCACCGCTGCGCGCTGCTAGGGGCGATGAGTGACGGGCGCAGCCGCATCGAGCGGTACCTCGTCGCCGACGACACGCTCTCGACGCTCGCCGCCGTCGCAGCGCTCGGCGCGCAAGTCATCCGCGACGGCGACACCGTCGTGATCCACGGCGTCGGGTTGCGCGGCGCGGTCGCACCCGCCGGCACCGTCGATGTCGGCAACGCCGGCACGCTGCTGCGGCTGCTCGCCGGCTGGATCGCCGGCATCCCAGGGCTTGAAGCGACGCTCGACGGCGACGCATCGATCCGCCGCCGCCCGATGGGCCGCATTATCGAACCGCTCACGCAAATGCACGCGCAACTCACCGCGCGCGACGGCCGCTTCGCGCCGGTCCACGTCGCCGGACACGAACTCTCGGCAATCGACTACCGCTTGCCGGTCGCCAGTGCCCAAGTCAAGAGCTGCGTGCTGCTCGCCGGCCTGAGCGCGACCGGAGCGACCGGCGTGATCGAAACGATCCCCAGCCGCGACCACACCGAACGGATGCTGGCCGCCGCCGGTGCGCCGCTCACGCGTGACGGCGACCGGATCGCCGTCACGCGCGCCGAGCGGATCGAACTCGGCGACCAGCGCGTCCCCGGCGACCCGTCGTCGGCGGCCTTTCCGCTGGCCGCCGCGCTGATCGTCCCCGGCTCGAACGTGGCCGTGCATGAGGTATCGACCAACTGGACTCGTGCCGGCTTCGTTCACATCGCCCGCCGCATGGGCGCGCAGATCGACGGGCCGGTCGAGGCGCCCGGCACGCCGCACACCATCGCCGAGACAACGGCGACGCTGACGGCCACGCACGGCCCGCTGCGCGGCACGACCGTCACCGCCGACGAAGTGCCGCTCGCGATCGACGAGCTGCCGCTCGTCGCGCTGCTCGGCTGCTTCGCCGAACCGGGCGAGATAACTACCGTCACCGGCGCGCAGGAACTCCGCGCGAAGGAAACCGACAGGATCGCCGCCGTCGCCGAAGAGCTCGGCGCGCTCGGCGGCCAGATCACGCCGACCGACGACGGCTTCATCGTCGAAGGCACCGGTGGGTTGCGCGGTGGGCGGCTCGACAGCCGTGGCGACCACCGCATGGCGATGATCGGCGCGCTGGCCGGGCTGGCCTCGCGCGACGGGGTGGAGGTCGCCGACATGGCGGCCGCCGCAGTCAGCTACCCGGCCTTCCTCGATGACCTCGCGGCGCTCTCCGGCGCGTAACGGCGCACCGCCGCAGTACCCCGGAACCCGTCCGCACGCGAGATGCCGCACCGTCAGCAGCCGGCGACCAGCGCAGAGGCGCAAGCGCACCACGCGCGAACGGTGCGCCGACAGGCGATCATCCGCCTCTCGCTCTTCGCGGTGTTGCTGATCGCGCTGGCCGTTGCCGTGCTCGCCGGCGGCGTGCTGCACATCGCGCCACGCCACCTCCAGCAAGACATCCGCTCGACCGGTCCACTGGCGCCGGTCGTATTTGTGGCGTTGTCCACGCTGCTCGCGGCGCTCTTCGTGCCCGGCCCGGTGCTCGCGATCGCCGGCGGACTGCTCTTCGGCCCGTGGCTCGGCATCGCCCTCGGTATCGTCGGCGCCGCGATGACCGCCCTGTTCTCCCGCGAGATCGGGGCGCGGCTTGGACGCAACGCCGCCGAAGATCTTGCCGGCGCACGGCTCGGCCAGCTCACCGCATGGCTCGACCGGTACGGACTGGCCGCAGTCATCGCCTTCCGCCTGCTGCCGGCAATGCCGGACGCCGCCCTCAACTACGCCGCCGGCCTCACGCGGCTGCGCCGCTGGCAGATCGCGCTCGGTACCGCGATCGGCACGCTCCCACGCACGCTCGGCTGGGGACTGGTCGGCGCGGCGGCCGGCGGCGGATCGGGGACGCTTGCGGCGATCGGCGGCGCGTTGATCGTCGGGACCGACGCGGCCGGCGTCGTCGTCGCCGTGCTGGCCGCCCGCTACCTCGGCATTTCGCCGCGCGCCCTGTGGCGGCGGATGCGGGGCCGTCCCGTCGAACATGCGTCGCGCCAACGTGGAGTGCCGCTCGTCGAGTCGTCGCCTACCATCGGCCCCATGCGGATCGCGATCGACGGGCCAGCCGGAGCAGGGAAATCGACGGTGGCGCGGCTCGTCGCAGCCCGCCTTGGCTTCACCTACCTCGACACCGGCGCGATGTACCGCTGCGCGGCGCTCGCAGCGCTGCGCGGCCAAGCCCCCGGCGACGTGGAGGTCGACTTCGATGCCGAAGGCGCCGTCTACCTCGGCGGGGAGGATGTCTCGCTGCTGATCCGCACGCCGGAGGTCAGCTCGCTTGCGTCGCAGGTCGCTGCGGAGCCGGAGGTGCGCGCCGGGCTCGTTGCCCGCCAGCGGCAGCTGATGAGCGAGGGCGACTGGGTTGCCGAGGGCCGCGACATCGGGACCGTCGTCGCGCCCGACGCCGAACTGAAAATCTTCCTCGACGCCGATCCACTGGAGCGCGCGCAGCGCCGCGCCGACCAACTCGGCGCTGACGTGCGCGAAATTCTCGCCCAGCAGCAAGAGCGCGACGAACGCGACCGCACCCGCCAGGAGTCGCCGCTCGTCGCCGCCGACGACGCCGTGCAGCTCGACACCACCGGCCTTTCGATCGAGCAGGTCGTCGAGCGGATCGCCGAACTCGCCTACGAACGCGGCGCCAGCCCGATCGACCGGTAAACCCGCTTCACCCTTCATCCTGAAAGACCTTCTCAGCTCTGCCGGCGGGAGGCGCGCACACCCCGGACGGGTGGCTCCCGTACGCTGGACTGGTGCACAAGGTCGCGATCGTCGGGTACCCGAACGTGGGGAAGAGCTCGCTGGTGAATCGTCTCAGCGAGACACGCGAGGCGGTGGTCCACGAGACGCCGGGGATCACGCGCGACCGCAAAGAGATCCCGTGCGAATGGAACGGCCGGCGCTTCACGCTGATCGACACCGGCGGCCTGGACAGCTTCGATCTCGACCCGATCGCCGGCTCGATCCGCGACCAGGCCGCGCACGCACTCGACGAAGCGGTCGTCGCCGTCTTCGTGTTCGACGGCAAAGCTGGGGTGCGCCCCGGCGACGAAGAGCTCGCGCAACTGCTGCGCAGCCGCAACATCCCGGTGATCATCGCCGCCAACAAGGTCGATACCGCGAACGCGATCCCCGACGCGATGGACGGATACCGCCTCGGACTCGGCGATCCGATCCCCGTCTCGGCGATGCAGGGCCTCGGCACCGGCGATCTGCTCGACAAAATCGTTGAACTACTCCCCGAGCACGACCCCGAACCCGACGATGACGACGCCGTTCGCCTCACGCTGCTCGGCCGCCCCAACGTCGGAAAATCAAGCCTGATGAACCGGATCGTCGGCAAAGACCGCGTGATCGTCTCCGATGTCGCGGGCACCACGCGCGACGCGATCGACCTGCGCCTCGAGATCGACGGACGCAAGGTGATCCTCGTCGACACCGCCGGCCTGCGCCGCCAAGCGAAGGTCAACGACTCGGTCGAGTACTACATGGGGTTGCGCAGTCGCCGCGCCGCCGACCGCGCCGATGTTGCACTGGTCGTCTGCGATGCGCAAGACGGCGTCACCAGTCAAGATCTCCGCGTCGCGCAGCTCGCGATGGAATCCGGCTGCGCGACCGCGCTCGTGCTCAACAAGTGGGACATCACCACGATGGACGAAGCCGAACTGATCCGCCAGCGCCACTTCGTCGCCAGCAAACTGCGTCAACGCCCGCCGGTCCTGACCGCCAGTGCGCTCACCGGCCGCCACGTCGACCGGCTGCTGCGCGAAGCACTCGCGCTCGGAGACCGCATCACCGGCCGCGTCCCGACCCCGGCGTTCAACCGCTGGCTCGGTGAAGTAACGCAGATCCGCCAGCCGCCGCTGGTCCGCGGCAAGCGTCTCAAACTGATCTACGGCGCACAGATCGAAACGCGCCCGCCGCGCTTCAGCATTCAAGTCAACAGCCGCAAACTGATCACCCGCGACTATGCGTACTTCCTGGAGAATCGGTTGCGGGAACGGTTCGGCCTGACCGGCGTGCCGGTGATCCTCGATCTCGTCGAGCGCGGCACCCGGCGGCGCGGCAGCGAAGAACGCCGCGGACCCCGCGCCGAACGGATCGACCCGGACACGCCGATCCCCGCCGAAGCGTGGGACGACGCATACGGCGGCGACGAGGACGACGGCGCGCCGGACGATCTCAACCTCAGCCTCGAAGGCGACGACCTCGACGACGACCTCGTCGAACTCGCCGACGCCGAACGCAACCGCTAAAGGCCTACCGGGACGGGCCCGAACGACTCGCTGATCAATTGGCTGCCAGGCGCTGCTGCCCGTGCAGCGAATGGATCGGTGGATCCCTCAACGCGCCCGGCGCCGCAGCGGCAGCTCATGCGTTACAGCGTCTCCGCTTGCTCGCGGCGCTCCGCCAACCGATGCGCCGCGTCGACCGCCGCACGTACCTCATCCGGGTCAGCAATTCCCGCGAACAGAAAATCGGACTGTTCTGCCGATGCCGTATCGAAGTCGGCCTTGCCGATGCGGAGCAGCCGCTCCCACACCGACTGCGAAATCGTCACGTTTTGCACGCGGCCCAGACGCGTCTCCTGGATGGTGCGCGACACGATCCCGCGTCTGATGTGCAGTCGCTCATCGGTAATCACGTACTCGGTCGCCGACCGCAGCAGGACCGAAACGCCAACGGTGACCGCAACGCCCAAGAGCCCGACGATCACACCCCACACGTGTCCGACGGCAAACCACACGATCGCCCCGACCGCAGCTGCGACCACAAAGCCCTTCGAGAAGAACAGCAGCGCCGAACGCCAACTCGGATGGCCCTCGAACAGAATCGTTTCGCCATCGTGCAACTCCATGGCGCGAGCGTACCGAGCCGGGCGGCGCACCCGGCCGCCAGCGCGCTGTGCGGCC
>JASGGQ010000033.1:0-21823 GCA_047604965.1 Patulibacter sp.
GTCGGGGTTGCCGCCATGGCCGAACATCCCGATCGCGCGTGGCAGGAAGTGCGCTTGCTCGTCGACGTTGTACGCGAATGGGAGCCCTTGCTTGATGCCGTACAGCCGCAGCGCGGCGCCGAGCAGTAGCAGCGCGATGATCGTGGCCTTCCAGCTGCGGCTGCTGCCGAGATGGTCGCCGCGTGCGCGTTCGGCTTCGTGCGCCTCCCGCGCGACGAGCTTCCGCAAGGCGGCCAGTTCGGCCATGGTGCGCTTGTGTGCGCGCTGCTGCGGTTCCTGCGTTGGTGGCACGTCGCCAGCCGGATGCCCGGTCGCGTCGGCGTCAGCAGGCGGCATAAACGGAGTAGTAGCGGGTGGTAAGCAGCTGTTCAAAACCGGCCGGCGGCAGGTTCAACGCCGGGTCTTGTGTCTCATCGAACAGCACTTGGTTGAAGATCGCACGCCGCTGATGCGTGATGATCGCCACGCCGGAGGTCGGCTGGTCGGGCACGCGATCGTCGCTGCGAGCGAGCACGCGGTCGGCCGGCAGCCCGGTCAGCCAGCGCACGTCGGGGATCGTTTTGTGGTTGGGAAGATAGACGGTGCGACAACGCTCAATCGCCGCTTGCGTGCGCCGATCATCGAGCGCTTGAACGAGCGCAGGCCGAGCGTCGCCCCGGAACTCGAGTTCGTTGACGACGTTACGCAGGCTCAGCCGCGTCGCCGTCAGTCCGACCCCGGCGACGAGCGCAACGACCGCCAGCGCCATCCAGGTCGTGCGGGCACGGCCGGGTGCGAGAACCGACCAGCCGCCCAGTGCGACGGCACACAGCAGCATCACCATCACGGCGGCGACAAGGAGGTAGCGGTCGATCACCGAGAAGCCGCCGGCGCCGATCGCCATGAAGGTGACGACGCCGGAGCAGAGCAGCAGCAGCGCCAGCAGCGAGCGTTTCGGGAACAGCAGCAGGCCGAGCACCCCGCCGAGCAGACCGCCGATGAAGACCGGCAATTTGACGAGATCGACGAGGAAGGTGACAAGCGCGACCGGCACCTCGGAGATGTCCTTGGTGCGATCTAGGCTCGCAGCGAGATCGCTGGTGTGGGTGAACGAGTAGAGCGGCTCGCCCATCACCGAGTAGTCACTTGCGAACCAGATCAGCGGCGGCGCGCCAACCAGCAGCGCCCACACGATCCGCTGCCGCCAGCTCGCCGGGCCCAGGCACCAAAGCCAGTAGACGCCGGCCAGCAGCCACGCTTCCGGGCGCAGCAGGCCGGCGAGCCCGAGCAGCAGCAGCGGCGCGAGGCCGCGTCTGGGCCGCTGCACCTCCAGCACCGCCGCCCAGACGACGAACGCCAGGAAGGCGGTATCGGTGTACCCGCGTGCCGCGAGGAACGCGAAGTCGAGGCGACTGGCGAGCAGCAGCGCCGCAAGACCGCCGACGACCGGGCTGAAGAGGTCACGTCCGAGCCGGTACAGCCCGACGAGCAGGAGCACCATCGAGGCGATGCACAGCAAGATCCAGACGCGGTCGCCGACGGTACCCACCAGCGAGAGCGCGCCGCCGACGGCATTCGACAGCGGATGCTCGGTCGGCGCGCGGAACGCGTCGAAGGTCGGCGTTTGGAGGTGCACGATCTCCCGGCCCCACAACATCGAGTAGATCGAGTCGTAGTTCGGGTAGGTGGGGAAGAGGGCAAACCCCAGCAGCGCAGCGACGATCACGACCCCAAGCGCGACCCGCTCCAGCAGCCGCTGCCGCACGGAGGCGACAGGCCGGGCAAGGGCGCTGGGCCACACGGACGGTCCGCTGGGGGACCGGGTCGTCGTTGCGGCGAGCACGGCCGGTAGGATGACACGCCGCGCTCGGGACAGCCCGCGCACGCATTCCTCCGCATGAAGCTGATCATTCAAATCCCCTGTTACAACGAGGAGGAGACGCTCCCCGTCACGCTCCTCGATCTACCCCGCCAGGTCGAGGGCTTCGACGAGGTCGAGTGGCTCGTCATCGACGATGGCTCTCAGGACCGCACGATCGAGGTCGCCCGCGCCCACGGCGTCGATCACATCGTGCGGCTGACGAACAACAAAGGGCTGGCGGCCGGTTTTCAGGCCGGATTGGACGCCGGGCTCAAACTCGGCGCGGATGTGATCGTCAACACCGACGCCGACAACCAGTACAGCGCGAAGGACATTCCGGCGCTCGTCACGCCGATCCTCGCCGGCACCGCCGACATGGTCGTCGGCGACCGCCAAGTCGAGACGATCGAGCATTTCTCGCCGCTGAAGGTGCGGTTGCAGCATCTCGGCAGTTGGGTCGTGCGCCAGGCATCCTCGACCTCGGTGCCGGATACGACCTCCGGTTTTCGCGCGTACAACCGCGAGGCGGCGTTGCAGCTGGTGGTCGTGTCGAAGTTCACCTACACGCTGGAGACGATCATCCAGGCGGGCAAGCAGCTCGTCGCGGTCGACCACGTTCCGGTTCGCACGAACGAGAAGCTGCGCGAGTCGCGCCTCTTTCCCTCGATGTGGGCGTACGTGCGCCGCAACAGCGTGTCGATCTTCCGGATCTACACGCAGTACGAGCCGCTGAAGGTCTTCATGACCGCCGCATCGGTGCTCGGGCTACTGGCCTTTGCGGTGTGGCTGCGTTTCCTCGTCGCGTACATCGGCGGCAACGGCGCGGGCCATGTGCAGTCGCTGATCTTTGGCGCGGTGCTGTTCAACGCGGCAGTCGTGCTGGCGGCGATCGGCATCTTGGGCGATCTCGCGGCCGCGCAGCGCTCGTTGACGCAGCGCATCTTCGAGCGGGTGCGGCGCGTTGAGCTACAGGTCGGCGTTGAGCCGTCCCATTACGAGCCGGGCGGCGCGCCGACCGGCCATCAGAAGACCACCGGGGCCGATGCCGGCCCCGCGACCGGCAAGACTTCCGAGCACGAGGCGATCAAGCTGTGAGCAACGTCAGCGTTACGACCGACGCCGAGGGCACCGTCACCGGCAACACGTACGACAAGTACAACACCAACAACCCCGTTGCGCGACGGCTCCAAGCCGGCTTTGAACGCGACCTGGCGGAGTTGTTTGCGCTCGCCGACCCGGGTTCGCTGCTGGATGTCGGCTGCGGCGAGGCGCATCACACCCATCAGTGGGCGCAGCAGCTCGGCGACCGGCGCGTCGTCGGGATCGACCTCGAAGACGAAACACTCCAGAAGTTCTGGGAGAGCCGCACCGCCCCGAACCTCGAATACAAGATCCTCAAGGCGGAGAACATGCCGTTCGAGGACAACGAGTTTGAGGTCGCCTCCGCGATCGAAGTGCTGGAGCATGTGCCCGATCCGGCGCACACGATCAGCGAGATGGCTCGGGTCGCAAGCAAGTACCTGCTCGTCTCCGTGCCACGCGAACCGATCTGGCGAATCGTGAATATGGCGCGCGGCGCGTACCTCACGGAGCTGGGGAACACCCCAGGACACCTCAACCACTGGAGCAAGCGCTCGTTCATCGCCGAGCTGAGCCGGGTTGGCACCGTCGTCGAGGCGCGCTCGCCGTTTCCGTGGACGATGCTGCTCGTCCGCATACACGGCGCCAAGTGACGGCCGCCGCCACTGACGGCGGCCGGGGCGCCCGGTCGTACGGCTCGGGCGCCCGCATCCTTTCGCTGGGGTTGGCGCTCACCGGCGTCGTGACGTTCGCGTTCTTCTCGCTCGCGTCGTACGCGCTGGGCGACGCGGCATATCAACCGGTCGCGCTGCTGTGGGCGATCACCTTCATCGTCTGCTCGGTCGTCTACCGGCCGATCGAACAGCTGCTCGCGCGCACGCTCGCCGATGCGCGCGGCCATGGCCGCCGGGGCAGCAGCGAGCTGCGAACGGTGGTGCTGCTGGAGGCTGGTGCCGGCGTGATCTCCGTGACGCTCGCGCTGGTATTGCGCACGACGATCGAGCGCCATGTGTTCGGTGCCGCGCCGGAGTTGTACTGGGTGTTCGTCGGTGCGATCGCCGCCTATTCGGTGAGCTACTTCGCTCGTGGCTGGCTCGCTGGCAGTGGGCGCCCGGAGCTGTACGGCGCGCTCGTGTTCATCGAGTCGAGCGGACGTTGCCTGTTCCCCATTCTGGCGCTGATTGGCCTCACCAGCGGCACGCTCGCGGTCGCGCTTGGTATCGCCGCCGCGCCGCTGCTGTCGCTGGTGGTGGTGCCGCTGGCGCTGCGCGGCGGCATCCGGGCGGCGGAGTCGCCGGCCGGCGCGGCCGCCGACGAGGAGCAGGTCGCCGCCGAGATCGAGGCACTCGCGCCGGATGGAACGCCGGCCGAGGCGTTCCCGGAGGATCTGCATCTCGCGCGCAACGCCGCCGACGTGCCGGCAGCACCGCCGACCTCACCGGTGATGGAGGAGCTGACGTTCCGGGCGGGACTGGTGTTCGCCGTGTCGGTCGTCGTGGTCATGGCGTGTGAGCAGACGCTGATCACCGCGGGCGTGCTGAGCGAGGGGACGGGCGCGGCGGCGCTCGTCGCAACGGCGGGCGCAGCGGCGGCGATCTTCAACGCATTCCTCGTCGCGCGGGCGCCACTCCAGCTGTTCCAGGCGATCCAGAGCACGTTGCTGCCACATCTCGCGGAACTGCGGACCAGCGGCGATCGTGCGGCGGCAGCGAAGGCGCTGCGGACGACGATGCTGGCGATCGCCGTGTTCGCGGCCACCGTGAGCGTCGGGCTGCTGGCGCTCGGGCCGTGGGCGATGGGCGTGCTGTTCGACCTGTCGTGGCGGTACGCCCCGGCGACGCTGGCGCTCGTTGGCGTCGGGATGGGCCTGCATCTCGCGGCGGGCACGCTCAACCAGTCGGCGCTCGCGCATGGCCGCGCGCCGATCGCTGCGGTCGCGTGGACGGCTTCGGCGCTCACCTACCTCCTGTGGCTCGCCGCCGAACCGGTCCACGAGGCGGTCGCCCGCGCCGCATCGGGCTACGTCGTCGCGGCCGGCGTGCTGCTTCTCGGCCTGCTCGCCGTCGAGCGCGACGCGCTGCGCGGCTAAGCCCGGATCCACCGATCCTCGGGTCGCGGGTGCGGCGATGGCTGTCGCGTGGCTGCACGCCCTTTGCAAAAGGGTCATTGGATTCTTTGCAAATCGGCCACTGGAAACCTTGCAAACGGTAGAGTGGCGGTATGGGTCGCTACCTTCAGCGCGTCGCGGACCGCGAGCTGTCCGAGCGGCTCGCCTCGATCGGAGCTGTCCTCATCGAGGGCCCCAAGGCGTGTGGGAAGACGGCGACGGCGACCCGGCAGGCGCAAACGGTGTTTCGACTCGACGAGGACGAGGTTGCGAGGGGCCTGGTGAGCTTGGCCCCTGAGCGCTTGTTCGACAACCCGACTCCGATTTTGTTCGACGAGTGGCAGGTTGAGCCTGCGATTTGGAACCGAGCCCGTCGCCAGGTTGACGATCGCGGGCAGCAGGGGCTGTTCATCCTCACGGGGTCGTCAACACCCAATGATGATGCGGCCAGGCACTCCGGCGCCGGACGTTTCTCGGTGCTGCCGATGCGCCCGCTGAGCCTCTTCGAGTCGGGACACTCAAGCGGCGAGATGTCGCTATCGCGCCTTCTGAGCGGTGAGCGGCAGACAGGGGTCGGCACGCATCTTGACTTCGACGATCTCGTGGAGCGCATCGTGATCGGCGGCTGGCCGGATCTTGTCGGCGCGGATGTCACGCGCGCGCGCCGGTGGCTGCTTGACTACCTCACGAACATTGTCGAGGTCGACGTTCAGAGCCTCGGCGCCCGGAGGGACCCTGGGAGTCTGCGGCGGCTCCTTGCGTCGCTCGGCCGTCATGTGGGCAGGGCGACTGCTGCCGCTGAGCTGGCGCGGGATGTCGGTGGCGCGGAGGGCCCGATTTCGAAGGCGACGATTTCGGCATACTTGACGGCGCTGGAGCGGCTGCATCTCACCGAGAACGCTGAGGCGTGGCTGCCGCATATGCGTTCGCGTGCTCGCCTGCGTACTGCCCCCGTCCGGTATTTCGTGGACCCGTCGCTCGGGCCGGCGGCGCTCGGCATCGGAACACGGGAGCTCGTCAACGATCTCAGCGCGCTTGGTTTTCATTATGAGGCGCTCGTGATCCGCGATTTGCGGGTCTACGCGCAGCCGCTGGATGCCCGCGTTGAGTCGTGGCGGGATGCCGGCGGACGCGAAGTTGATGCGGTCGTGACGTGCGGCCCCAGCAAGTGGGCGGCGTTCGAGATCAAGCTGCACCCGAACGCTGTTGACCGTGCCGCCCATTCGCTTCTGCGTTTCGCGGAGAGCGTCGACACGTCAAGGCACGGCGAGCCTTCATGCCTGGGCGTCATCACCAGCACCGGCGTCGGCGGCCGGCGCCCAGACGGAGTTCACGTCATCCCGATCGGCTGCCTCGGCCCCTGAACGACCACGAAAACAGTGAGGGGCCGGCCCGCGACGGCGAGTTGCAGGTGTCGATGGCGTTCTTCACAGCGAGGAAAGCAACACGGGCGTTTTTCAGAAATGCAGGTGTTTCCCAACCTCCAGAGTGGCCGGCGTTCAGCCTTGTCCGAGCCGGGATAATCGCGTCGCCCGCTGACCGTCCGCCTACGCGGGGATGAAGTCAAACGTGTCGGGGTTCGGACCGATCCGGCCGGCATTGCCACGATCGAGCGCGTCGATCTCGGCAACATCGTCGGCGGTCAGCGAGAAGTCGAACAGCTGGAAGTTCTCGCGGATACGAGCCGGCGTCACCGACTTGGGGAACACAATATGCCCCGCTTGCAGATGCCACCGCAACACCACCTCGCCAACCGTTCGCCCATGCCGCTCAGCGACCCGGCCGACGACCGGATCGCCGAAGATCGTGCCCTGCGCCAGCGGCGACCACGCCTGCGTCGCGATCCCATGCTCAGCGCCATACGCCACCACCGCACCGTTGGCGAAATACGGGTGGCGCTCAACCTGATTGACGGCCGGCACCGTCGACGTTTCCGCCGCAAGCCGCTCCAAATGCGGAACCTGGAAGTTCGACACGCCGATCGAACGCGCACGCCCATCGGCCTTGAACTCCTCCAGTACCCGCCACGTCGAAACGAAGTCGCCGTCGTAGCGTGTCGGCAGCGGCCAATGGATCAGGAACAGATCAACGTAGTCGGTCCTGAGCTTCGTCAGACTCTCCTCCAAGCTGCGCCGCGCATCGTCCGGCCGATGATTGCCGTTGTTGAGCTTCGTGGTGAGGTAGACCTCTTCGCGCTTGAGTCCCGACGCGGCGATCGCATCGCCGACACCCTGCTCGTTGCCGTACATCTGCGCGGTGTCGATGTGGCGATACCCAACCTCAAACGCCGTACGCAGCACCTCCCCCACCTGCGCGTTCTCCACCTGCCACACCCCAATCCCCAGCTGCGGGATCGAATGCCCGTCGCCAAGCTGAATCTGCGGAACCTGCGTCGTCGTACTCATGCCCTACCAGGCTAGAAGCTGGCAGACGCGCCGCCGGCCGGCGTGGCCCAACCGGGGAGGCCACGATCAACGCGCCGCACCCACGCCCCAGGCACCAGCGGTCCTTCAGCGTACGCACGGCACGCCGCTGGGCCGGTGAACGTAGCTGCGCCTGCTTCTCGCTTGCCGGGCCTGAGTCTATCGGGGGGTCGGGCAGGCTTTCCGCGATCTGCAAGAGGCGTAGGGCTCTGGGGTCCGGCCCGTGGGGTGTTCTCCGGGGTACGGTTGTCTCGTGACAGCCTCAGCCGCACGCTAGAATTTGGGGCATGACCGTCAAGGAGCATCTTCAGCAGGTGATCGCTGAGCTCACGGAGCAGGAAGCTTCTGACGTTCTGACGCTCGTGGCTGCTGCGAAGGCTGGGGCGACACCGGTCGATGTGTACGGAACGCCTTGGGGCAGTGTCCTGACCGGTGTAGATCCGGACGCGCTCGTCGTCACTGGCAAGCCGTCGATCGAGTTGCCCGACGGCATCCCGAACATCGAGTGAAACCCAGCGACATCGAGGTTCGTTCGGTCACGATCGCCGACCTCGAACTCCTTGCATCGTTCCGCTGCGCAACGACAGCGCCGTGGGAGACGACCGTCGAACAGCAGATTCGTGGCCCCTTGCCGCTCCGCTACCTCGGTTCGCCGCAACGGTTCGACGGCCGCATGCTCCTCGGACTCGACCGCAACGGAGCACTCCTCGTCGTCGGCGCACACCACATCGAACCGACAATGACGCCGGATGTCGGCTACACCGAAGTCATTGCCGTCGCTAACGATGCGCGCGGAACCCTGATCGAACTCCCCGACGGCCGCGACATCACGCTCGGAGCGTTCATGCTCCTGACCATCTTCAAGCAAATGCGCAAGCTCGGACGACACCCCCGCACCTTCGCCCGCATCGACCGACGCAACACCCGCAGCCTCGCACTCTGCGACCGCCTCGGCCTCCACGACGAATACCCCGACCCCCACGACCCAACCCTGGTTCAGCGCTGGGGCGAACTACCCGAGAAGTAGGCTCACAAACCTCTTCTCCAAACACTTCGAGGCACTGAAGACGTGGCGATCACAGACGGGTATGAACATCGCCATGGTGTGCAAGACGGAGCGAGGCCACTCCCAACTTATGTGGAGACGAGGCCACGCCCCGTAGGTGGTGAGCGACATAGACATCCCGCACCAGCGTCAACTCCCAGACCAGCGCCTACGTCAGCAGGCCACTACGAAGCGGCCGGTCGTGACTGCGCACCACGTCAACGAGGGTAAAGTCGGCTCGCTCGTAGGTCGAGGGTCACGCAGCAGTGCCTTTGCCCGACCGATCAAGCAGTGGCGCTGGCCCGTGACGACGCAGTGCCACATCGTGGTTGTGACCGATCTCGTGGCCTGTCCGCTCCGAACCAAGCGCGAGCTTGAAGGAGAGTGACGTGATCTCCGCGCGCCCCTCAGCCAGCAGCCGCAGCATCGTCCGGAATCCCGGACGCACGACCCGCCGAACCCTCTCACCACTCGGCAAAGTGACCGTTCGCTGCTTGAACGCCGACGTATCGTTCTCGCAGACCACCTCCACGACTTCGAGCCCCTGCGCCTCCGCGAAATCCCGACAATCGGTCTCCTGTCGCGCTACCCCGCGCTCAACACCCTCGGGATCATCACTGATGCGAACATAGAGCACCGCCCGCCGCCGCGCTTCTTGCCCCGAAACCACCGGGGACTTCCCTGAACTTGCCATGAGCCGCACCTCGCTCGTCACTCACGACGCAGGTACGTTCCCCACCCCACGGCACGCCGCTGGGCCGCACGCAGCTCATGTTGAACGAGCTTCTTACCCCTCGCCGGGTTCGCCGGGAGCCGCAGCGAACTGGGCGGCATAAAGGCGCGCGTACGCGCCGCCCGCCGCGATCAACTGCGGGTGGGTGCCCTGCTCGACGATCTGGCCACGCTCCATCACGAGGATCAGGTCGGCATCGCGGATCGTCGAGAGGCGATGCGCGATCACGAAGCTCGTGCGACCGGAACGCAACGTGTGCATCGCCTGCTGGATCAGCACCTCGGTGCGCGTATCGACCGAACTGGTCGCCTCGTCGAGAATCAAGAGCGACGGCTCGGAAAGGAACGCCCGCGCGATCGTGATCAGCTGCTTCTCCCCCGCACTGACCCGGCCAGTGTCATCGTCGATCACCGTTCCATAGCCGTCCGGCAGCGTACGAATGAAATGGTCGGCGCGCGCCGCCCGTGCAGCCTCCACCACCCGCTCATGCGTCGGCGCATCGGCGCCATACGCGAGGTTCTCTTCGATCGTGCCCTCAAAGAGCCACGTGTCCTGAAGCACCATTCCCATCGCACCGCGCAACTCCTCGCGGGACATCAGCGCGATATCCACGCCGTCGAGCAAAATGCGGCCGCCGGTCAACTCGTAGAACCGCATCAGCAGATTCACCAGCGTCGTCTTCCCCGCCCCCGTCGGACCGACGATCGCGACCGTCTGCCCCGGCTCGACCGTCAACGACAACCGTTCGATCAGCGGCACCTCCGGGCGATACCGGAACGACACCTCCTGGAACTCCACGCGGCCACGCACCACCGCCGGGCGCAGCGGCTCCACCGGCTCAGGGCTTTGCTCCGGCGCGTCGAGCAACTCGAAGATCCGCTCGGCTGACGCGACCCCTGACTGGATCAAGTTCGCCATGCTCGCGACCTGCGTCAACGGCTGGCTGAACTGACGCGAATACTGGATGAACGCCTGCACATCACCGATCGACAACGCACCGGCGGCGACCCGCAAACCGCCGACGACCGCGACCAGCACGTAGTTCAGGTTGCCGATAAACATCATCGCCGGCTGGATCAGCCCGGAGAGGAACTGCGCGCGGTAGCTGGACTCGAACAGCTGGCCGTTCTGCCGATCGAATACGTCGATCGCTTGCTGCTGGCGGCCGAAGATCCGCACGACGTTGTGCCCGGAGATCATCTCCTCGATATGGCCGTTCAGCACCCCGGTCGTCCCCCACTGCTCAATGAAACGCGGCTGAGAACGCTTCGCAATCTGCGCCGTCACCACCACCGACAATGGCACCGTCACCAACGCAATCAACGCCAGCAACGGCGACAGCCACACCATCATCGCGAGCACCGCGACGATCGTCAGCAGCGATGTCATCAACTGGCTGAGCGACTGCTGCAACGACTGCGCGAGATTGTCGGTGTCGTTCGTCGCGCGGCTCAACACCTCCCCACGCGGCTGCCCATCAAAGTACGACAACGGCAGCCGCGTGAGCTTCGACGCGATCTGCTCGCGCAAGCGATATACGGTGCGCTGTACCAGCAGCGTCGTGATCCGCGCCTGCAACACGCCGAACGCCCACGCCGCGACATACACCAGCACGACGAGCAGCAGCGCGCGACCGAGCGCGCCGAAGTCGATCCCGCGACCGGGAATCACATCAATCGCGCGCAGCAGCCGCGCGAGATCATCTTCGCCGCGCGCCTGAAGCCGCTCGACCGCCGCCTGCTTCGTTGTCCCCGTCAGCTGGCGACCAAAGACGCCGCGCACGATCACATCGGTCGCATGGCCAAGCAGCCGAGGGCCGGTGGCGCTGAGCGCCACGCTGAACACGCCGAACGCCACGACGCCGAAGACCAACCGGCGATCGGGCATCAACATGCCGATCAACCGCCGGAGCGAACTGCGGAAATCAAGCGCCTTCTCAGTCGGGCCGCTCTGCCCCATCATCCGTGCCGCGTGCCCGCCGCCCTGGTTGTGCGGGCGCATCGGCTGACGTGCCGAACTCATGCCGCGCCGGCCTCCTCCGCGCTGAGCTGCGACAGCACGATCTCGCGGTAGGTCGCACAACCATCCATCAGCTCGGCGTGCGTGCCGGTGCCGACGACGCGGCCGCCATCGAGCACGACGATCCGCTGCGCGTGACGGATCGTGCTGACGCGCTGCGCGACGATCACGACCGTCGCCGCGGCCGTCTCCTCGCGCAGCGCCGATCGCAGCGCCGCGTCGGTCGCATAGTCCAGCGCCGAAAACGAATCATCGAACAGGTACACCGCCGGGCGAGCGACGAGCGCGCGGGCGATCGAAAGGCGCTGGCGCTGACCACCGGACACATTCGTGCCGCCCTGCGCGATCGGCGCGTCCAGCCCGCCCTCCAGCTCGCGTACGAACGGCGCCGCCTGCGCGATCTCCAGCGCGTGCCACAGCTCATCGTCGGTCGCGTCCGGCCGTCCGTACCGCAGGTTCGACGCGACCGTCCCTGAGAAGAGATACGGCTTCTGTGGCACGAGACTGACGGTGCGCGCCAGCAACGATGGATCGATCTGGCGGACATCGACCCCATCGATCAGCACCGCGCCCTCGGTCGCGTCGAAGAGCCTCGGGATGAGATGCAGCAACGTGGTCTTGCCGCTGCCGGTGCTGCCGATCACGGCGGTCGTCTCGCCCGGACGGCTCATCAGATCGACGCCCGCGAGCACCGGCGCCTCCGCACCGGGATAGCGGAAGCCGGCACCGCGCAACTCCAGCTCGCCACGCCCCGCCAGCGACAGCACCGGCTGCGGCGCCGTCGGCACGCTGCTCTCCGTAACGAGCACCTCCTCGATCCGCTCGGCGCACACCTCCGCGCGGGGATACATGACGAACATGAAGGTCGCCATCATCACCGCCATCAGGATCTGCATCAGGTAGGCGAGGAACGCCGTCAGCGCGCCGATCTGCATCTCGCCCGCGTCGATCCGGTGGCCGCCGATCCAGATCACCAGCACGCTCGTGAGGTTCACGATCACGAACACCGTCGGGAACATCAACGCGATCAACCGCCCAACGGCGACCGACACGTCACGCACATCGGCGTTTGCCTTCGCGAACCGCTCGCGTTCCCGCTCATCGCGCACGAACGCGCGAATCACGCGAATCCCGGCGATCTGCTCGCGCAACACTCGATTGACCGCATCGATCCGGCCCTGCATCACGCGGAACTGCGGGCGCATCCGCCGTACGATCGAGGTGATCACCACGGCCAATACCGGAGCGACCAACACCAACAGCCCCGAGATCGGAACATCCTGGTGCAACGCCAGCAGGATGCTGCCAACCAACGTGATCGGTGCGGCGACCACCAGCGTGAAGGTCATCAACGCCAGCATCTGCACCTGGAGCACGTCGTTCGTGGTGCGGGTAATCAGCGACGGGGTGCCGAACGCCGCGACCTCACGCGCCGAGAGCTGCTGGATCTTCACGAAGACCGCAGCGCGAATATCGCGGCCGGCCGCGATCGCCGTGCGCGCACCAAAGTACACGGCACCGCCGGCACAGACCGCTTGCAGCAACGTCACGGCGAGCATCCACCCGCCGGTCCGCACGATGTACCCCGTGTCGCCGGCAACGACGCCGTCGTCGATGATGTCGGCGTTGAGCGTCGGCAAATACAGCGTCGCGACCGTCTGCACCAGTTGCAATGCGACGACCAGCACGATCGCAGCGCGATAGGGCGCCAGATAGCGCCGAAGCAGCCGGGCCAGCACGCGCGATCAGGCCGCCGCGCGGGCGGCCCGCTCAATCGCCTGGAACGCCGCGCCAGGGTCGGCCGCGCCGAACACCGCCGAGCCGGCAACCAGCCAATGCGCGCCGGCCGCAGCGACCTGCGGCGCCGTCGTCAGATCGACCCCACCGTCCACCTGCACGATCGTGCCGGGCTGTACGGCGCCCGCGATCTGGCCGGTCTTGCCGACCGTCGCAGGGATCAGCTTCTGGCCGCCCCAGCCCGGGTTGACCGTCATGCACAGCGCGAGCCCCAGCAAATCGGCGCATTGCTCGATCGGCCCGATCGGCGTGCCAGGGCAAACGGCCAGGCCGCCGCGCACGCCAGCTTCTGTGAGCTGCTGCAAGATCCGGTGGCTGTGCGCCGTCGCCTCGGCATGGAAGGTGACGCCGCTCGCACCCGCTTTGACGAACTCCATCACGTGCCGCTCCGGCGCGTCGATCATCAAATGCACATCGAGGTCGATCTCGCCACCAAGCCGGTCGCGCAACGCGCCGACGATCTGCGCGCCGAAGGTGATCGGGGGCACGAAGCTGCCATCCATCACATCGCAATGGATCACCCGTGCGCCAGCATCGATGATCTCCTCGACGGCGCTCCCAAGCGCCGCGAAATCAGCCGACAAGATCGACGGCAAAATCTCGATCGACGGCTCGGTGGTTTGGATCGGCAAGCGCATCCGGTGGCGCAGCCTAGCGCCCCGCGCCGACGCGCCGCAACGATCCTCCCGCCAAGCGTCTCCAGCCACCCGGAATGATCATTCAGTGCGATTCCGACGGGGTCGTTCCGTCGCGCGCAGCGCCGGCGGACGAGGCGCGCTACATCGTGCGCAGCAGCGAGGTGCCGCAGTGGCCGCAGATCGGCGCACGGCCAGCGATCGATGTCGCGATCGTCGCATGTTCGCCGCAGCTCGGGCAGACCGACACCAGTTCGAAGCGGCGCAGGCACCGATCACAACGGAACCGGCCAGGGAGGTTCGTCGGGCCGAGGTGCCCTTGGCGGCAGCTCGGACATACGCTCCCCGTCGACATCCTCATGGAGTGTGACGGACCGGCCGGGCGGAGCGTGCAGCGCAACATGCGCGCGAGGCGCCGCGCCGCGCGCCGCAGCCCGATCCCCAGCGGGCCATTGGCCTCGTCACCCGGCCGTCCCGACCAGCCCAAGCAGCTCCGGCAGCGCGCGCAAATCATCGAACGGTTCAGCGCCCGCCGCCAGCAGCCGGGCCCGATCTTCGTCAGCGGCATAGCCGAGCACGCGCATCCCGGCGGCGACCGCACCGATCACGCCCGGCACCGAATCCTCGACGACGACGCAGCCCGCCGGCTCGACCCCCAAACGCGACGCGGCCAACAGGTACAGATCGGGGTGCGGTTTGCCGCGCTCTACATCGTCGCCGGAGAAGATCGGGGCGCTGCCAAGCACCACGTCCATCCCACTGGCCGGCAACGTCACCGCCATCTTCTCGCGCGCGCCCTGCGACACCACGGCGATCGGGATCCCAGCACGCCGCACCGCGCCGACCGCCGCTGCGGCGCCGGGCAGCTGCGCCACGCCGTCACGGTAGATCTCCAGCCGCCGCGCGATGAACTGCTCCATCCAGCGCGCCGGAAGCTCGCCGCCGAGCAGCCGCGCCGACTCCCGCTCGATCCACGGCAGCGACGTACCCTTCATTCGTACGCGCAGCTCGTCGCCGTCGGTCGGTATGCCGTGCTGCATGAGCATCTGCGCAAGCACCCGGCTGCTCGTGACCTCGGTGTCGACCAGCACGCCATCGCAGTCAAAGAGCACGGCATCAGGAGGCGCAGCCGCTGCCGGCGACGACGAATCAGCCACCGATCACCGCGTACTCAAAGCCATCGGTCAGGTCGCGGTGCGGGAGCACGCTGCGCCGTAGCTGCGCCTGCACACCGGCGGCAGTCAGCACATCATCGGATTCTGCGGCACCGATCGAGCAAACCGAATACAGCAGCCGGCCGCCCGGTGCGAGCAGCGTGATCGCCGCATCGAGCAGTGCCCGCTGCCCCTCCGCGACCGCGGCGATCCGCTCCGGCGTCGCACGCCAGCGCACATCGGGCTGGCGTTGCAGCGTGCCAAGCGCCGCGCACGGTGGGTCGAGCAGGATCGCATCGAAGCGACCACGCATCGCCGGGGGCGGCGCCAGCGCGTCGCCGGTGACGACCGTCGCCTCGCTCGCGCCAAGCCGATCGAGCGTGCGCCGCAGCGCCGCCGCCCGCCCATGATGCGCCTCCACTGCGACCAGTCCCTGCCCCCCACCGAGCAGCGCCGCGAGGTGGCTCGTCTTGCCGCCCGGTGCGGCGCACAGGTCAAGCACCTGCTCCCCAGGCTGCGGCGCCAGCAAGTGTGCGGCGAGCTGCGCCCCGCGCGACTGCGCGACGATCGCGCCGCGCTCCCACAGCTCCGTTTGTTCAAGGTCGACGCCCGCTTCGAGCACCAGCGCGTGCGGCAGTTCGGCGTCGCCGCGCGTCTCGACCGGCAGCGCCTCGCGGACCTCATCGACGGTGGCCCGCAGCGTGTTGACGCGGATCGCCCGCTCGGCCGGCTCGTTGCAGCGCGCCAGCAGCGCACGGGCCTCGTCGGCGCCATACTCCGCGAACCATCGCTCGGCGAGCCACAGCGGCACCGAGTGCGTGACCGCGGCGTCGGCCGGGGTCACGTCGCCCGGCAGCGGCGGCAGCCCGCCTGAGACGGCGCGCCGCAGCACTGCGTTGACCATCCGGTGGCCACCGCGTACCGACAGCCGCTTGGCGACATCGACCGTTTCGGAGACGGCGGCATGCGGTGGGACGCGATCCATGAACGCGAGTTGCACCAGCCCAAGTTGCAACGGCACGAGCACCTCGTCGTCGAGCGCAGCGGCCGGGCGGCCGGTGAACTGCTCGATCCAATATGCGAGCGTCGCGCGGCGCTGCACGGCGGCGTAGGTCAACGCTCGCGCGAGCCCGTGATCGCGTGGGCTCAGCGTCGCCGCCTGCGCACGCAGCGCCCGATCGACGTACGCGTCGTCTTGCAGGGCGCGCAGCAGCGTGCGGGCCGCCGCGTCGCGGGCGCCGAGACTCGTTGCGGTCCTCATCAGCGTTGCCGCCCGCGCAGCCAATCGGCGGCCGGCATCGGCTTGCCGCCAGGCGGCTGAACCCGCAGCAGTTCGAGCGCTCCGAGCCGCACCCGGCCGCCCGAGACGTGCAGTTCGGCGTCGTCGGACACCGCCGGATCGTCGATCACGCGCACCTCGTGCACGCCGAGCATCGAGCCGTCCTCCAGTGCGATGCGCGTGCCGATGTGCGGGCTGAGCGCCCGCACCATTCGCGCCAATACCTCGGCCGGTGCCGCCGGATCAAGCGTGCGATCATCCGCCGTGATCTTCTCCGCATAGGTGATGCCATCGGCCGGCTGGGGCGTAAACGGCAGCTCGGCATCGAGCGCGGCGAGCAGCAGGTCGGCCCCGAGCGTCGCCAGGCGCGGTGCGAGTGTGCCGTAGGTGTCGCCCGGTTCGATCGGTTCGGCCTGCTGCAACGCGACCGGGCCGCAGTCCAGGCCGGCTTCGAGCGCCATGATGCTGACGCCGGTCTGCGCGTCGCCGGCAGCGATCGCACGCTCGATCGGCGCCGCGCCGCGCCAACGCGGCAACAGCGACGGATGGACGTTGTAGATCGGATGCGCGGAGAGCAGCGGCTCGCGCACGATCGCGCCGTACGCGCAGACGACGAGCGCGTCGGGCTGCTCGGCCAGTACCTGCGCGGTGGCGGCTTCGTCGTCGAGTTGGCCGGGCTGGGCGACCGGCAGGCCAAGCTCGCGGGCCGCCTCGGCGACCGGCGGCGTTTGCAGGCGACGGCCCCGACCGGCCGGCCGGTCGGGCCGGGTGACCACGAGCGACGGCCGGTGATCGGATGCCGCGAGGCGCTGCAAGATCGTGACGGCGAACTCGGAGGTGCCGAAGTAGACCGTCTTCACGTGACGCTATCCGGCGCTTGCTCCGCTCGCGTCGCGTGCAGTTCCTTGAGCGCGGCGCGGCGCGCCTCTGGGGTCGTGCGGTCGAGGATCAGCACGCCGTTGAGATGGTCGTGCTCGTGCTGCACGATCCGCGCGGTGAAGCCGTGGATTTCGGTGTCCAGTTCAGTTCCGTCGAGCTGGTGCCCACGTAGCCGCACCGCGACCGGACGCTCAACCGGCACGTGAATGCCGGGGATCGAGAGACAGCCTTCGTCGAGCACGTCGGTTTCGTCGGTGATCGGCTCAACGACCGGGTTGACGACCGCACGCGCCTCACCGTCGCCCTCTTCGCGGTAGACGAAGAGGCGAATCGGACGGCCGACCTGCGGGGCGGCGAGCCCCACGCCAAAGGCATCGTCCATCAACGCAACCATGTGCGCGCCGAGTGAAAGAAGTTCGCCGCCGAACTCGCTGATCGCGACGGCGTCGGTCCGCAACACCGGGTCGCCGAGCTGCGTGATCTGCGTGAGCGCGCGCTCGCGCCGCTCACGCTCCTGCGGCGTGAGTTCGTGGCGCGGCTCGGGGGCCTCACCGGCTGGCTGTTGCGCATCGGGCACGCCCACATCGTATCTGTGGCGCCCCAGCGACGACCGGCCGCTCCGGCGCCAGCGGCTCCCGCCGGCAGCGGCAGTGCGGGGCCCCGTGCGCGCCGGTTCCACGTCGGCGTGTGCGCACAGGGCCTCGAACCGTGTTCAGGCGGCGCCGGTCGTCCCCCGACAAGCGCCCTCAGCGAGCTGCCGTAGCCCCGGCGTCCCGGCCAGGCGACAGTCGCGCTGCTCCGCTGAGCGGACGCGAAACTATCGACTCTCGCGTGGTAAGGCGAGTTTTCCGAGGCCGTGCTGACGCTCTGTTCAATCGGCATATTCCAGCCCGCCAAGAAACCGAGCGTTCGCCCCCGTCATTGCGGCGCGACATCGACCGTCAACTGCGCCCGTCGCTGCGACGCACGCCGCTCGACCAGCGCCACGGCCTCCCGCACCGCAGCGACCGCCTGCCCGCGGTACTGCGCCTTCAGCAGCACCTGCGCCCGCTCGCGACCGCGCAACTTAAACAGCTCCGCCGGCCCGAGCACCTCGCCGACCTCCTGCCCAGCGATCGAACGGGCCAGCTCCCGCGCTAGCTCCATTGCGACGCGCTGATCGGGATGCGCGACGACGAGCCGCACCATCGTCGAATACGGCGGGTAGGCGTGGGCCCGCCGGCTCTCGATCTCGGCCGCCAGGAAGCCCTCCGCGTCATGCCGGGCCGCCGCCTCAATGACCGGATGCCCAGGCTGCATCGTCTGCACCAACACCCGACCGTTCCCACCTCCTCCGCGCCCCGCCCGCCCCGCGAGCTGCGTGATCAGCGCGAAGGTGCGCTCCTCGCTGCGGACATCGGGGAAGCGCAGCGTCGCGTCGGCATCGAGCACGACGGCCAAGTCGACATCTGGAAAGTCATGGCCCTTGGCAACGAGCTGCGTCCCCACCAGCACGGCACGCGGCAGCTCGCCGAAGCGGGCGAGCACCGCGCCGGGATCGCGAATATCGGCGTCGACCCGCAGCACCTCCAGCCCCAGCGTGCCCAGTTCCTGCTCCAGCCGCTCGGTGCCGACGCCGTGCCGCGCGATCGACACCGAGCCACAGCTCGGGCAAGAGCGCGGCACCGGCTCGACGTGGCCGCAGTGGTGGCAGTCCAGCGTGCCGCGCTGGCGGTGCAAGACCAGCGTGACATCGCAGTTCGGGCAGCCGAAGGCGTGCCCGCAGTCGCGGCACTCCAGGAAGTTCGACCAGCCACGGCGGTTGAGCAGCACAATCGCCTTGTTCGCGTCGACGAGCGCGTCGCGGGTCTGCGGATGCAGTGCGCCGCCGCCCGCGTTGGTACGCATGTCGATCAGTTCGACCGGCGGCAACGCGCGCCCGTCGACACGTTGCGCCATCCGAATCACTTCCAGCGTCGCGTAGCTCTCGGGACGCGGCGTCGCCGTGCCGCACAGCAGCACGGCGCCGTTGCGCTTCGCACGCCACGCGGCCACCCGTCGCGCGTCGTAGCGCGGATCGCCCTCGTGCTTGTACGAGCTGTCGTGTTCCTCGTCGACGACCACCAGCCCCAGCTCTTGCAGCGGCGCGAAGACGGCCGAGCGGGCGCCAACGACGATCCGCGCCTGACCACCGCGAATCCGCCACCATTCGTCGCGGCGCGCGCCGTGGCCCAGACCGGAGTGCAGCACCGCGACGACATCGCCGAAGCGTTGCTGGAAGCGGTAGACAATCTGCGGCGTCAGCCCGATCTCCGGCACGAGCACCAGCACGGTGCGGCCGGCCTCCAGCGCTGCGCGAGCGGCCCGCAGGTACACCTCGGTCTTCCCCGACCCGGTCACGCCATGCAGCAAGAGCGCATCGCCGCCGGCTACGCGGGCCTGCTCGATCCTCGCGAGGGCCGCGAGCTGCTCGCCGGTGGCGCCCGGCTCCTCGGCGGCGCTGGCACCGACGGCGTGGCTCGCGGGGCGGCGGCGTTCAGCGGCCGGCTGGATCGCGACGAGCCCGCGCTTTTCCAGGGTGCGCAACCGGCCCAGGTCGTCCCCGGCTGGCCGTGGGCCGGAGGCGATCAGCTCGGCGAGCAGCTGGCGCTGCGCGCCGGTCAGCTTCAGCTCTGCCGGCAGCGATGCGGGCGGCTCGTTCGCAGAGCGGTCGCCAGTGGTGGTGGCGTGCGGCAGCTCGACGACTGCGCGCGCCCACAGCCGTCGGCGCGGCTCGCCATCGGGCGGCGCGACGAGCTGGAGCGCACGAGCAGCGGTCGAGGCGACATCGTCGGCGAGCCAACGCGCGAGCTCCACCAGCTCCGGCGTGGTGCTGCGGGCGTACACGGCGTCGAGCGCTTTGAGCTTGTCGGCCGCCACGTCGCTCTGCTCGGCGCGCGCAACGACGATTCCGTCGACGCTGCGCTGCCCGAGCGGGATGCGCACCACCGTTCCGACCGGGGCGCCGGAGCAATCGAGGTAGTCCAGTTCGCCGGGGAGCCCGCGCGCGGTGACGAGCGGGAGGACCTTGGCGACCGGTGGCACGCCGATCAGTCTGGCGGATCGTCCGGCCACACACGACTTCCGCCACTGCCCAACTCGCTCGCTGCGGCCGGCGGCGCGACACCGCGCGAACCTGAGGCCGCAAGCGCAAATGCGCCAGTTTGGTACGAACGAGTACCCGCACGCCCATCGCGGCGCATCGCATGGTTACACTTGCGTAATGAACGACCACGTGGACGTCCTCATCGTCGGTGCTGGCCTCTCCGGCATCGGAGCAGCCCGGCACTTGCAACTCCAGCAGCCGCAGCGCAGTTTCGCGCTGATCGAGGCCCGCGAATCGCTCGGTGGCACCTGGGATCTCTTCCGCTACCCGGGGATCCGCTCCGACTCCGACATGCACACGCTCGGCTTCGGGTTCCGGCCGTGGAACGACCCGCGAACGCTGGCGGGTGGCCCGGCAATCCTCGAATATCTCAAGGACACCGCTGCGGAATACGGCATCGACCAGCACATCCGGTACGGCACGAAGGTGCTGGGCGGCAACTGGTCATCTGCCGACGCACGCTGGACGATCGAGCTCGAGCAGGTCGCCACCGGAGAGCGCCATCAGATCACCTGCGACTTCCTTTTCGGCTGCGCCGGCTATTACCGCTACGACCAGGGTTTCACGCCGCAGTTCACCGGCCGCGAACGGTTCCGGGGGCAGATCGTGCATCCGCAGCACTGGCCTGAGGAGCTCGACTACTCCGGCAAGAAGGTCGTGGTGATCGGCTCCGGGGCGACGGCGGTCACGCTCGTCCCGGCGATGGCAGATACCGCTGAACACGTCACGATGCTCCAGCGCACGCCGACGTACATCATGACGCTGCCGGGCACCGACCCGCTCGCGAAGGGGTTGCAGCGGATCTTGCCCGATGCCATCGCGCTGCCGGTCGTGCGGTGGAAGAACATCCTCCAGCAAATCGCGTTTTACCAGTTCAGCCAGCGCTTCCCGAAGCAGGCGCGCGGGTTGATCCGCAAGCTCACGCAGCGGCAGTTGCCGAAGAACTATCCCGTCGATACGCACTTCAATCCGCCGTACAACCCGTGGGATCAGCGGCTCTGCGCCGTGCCGGATGGTGATCTCTTCCGGTCGCTGCGGCGCGGCCAGGCGTCGATCGTGACCGATCAGATCGAAACGTTCGACGAGACCGGCATCCAGCTCAAGAGCGGCGAGCGTCTCGATGCCGACATCGTCATCACCGCGACCGGCTTGGACCTGCTGCTGTTCGGCGGGATGCAGCTCTCGGTTGACGGCGAGGCCGTCGACTTCCCGAATCGCATGGCGTACAAGGGCGTGATGCTCGAGGGCGTGCCGAACTACGCCTTTACGATCGGATATACCAACAGTTCATGGACGCTCAAGGCGGACATGACCAGCGAATACGTCGCACGCCTACTCAAGTACATGGACGAGCATGACTATCGCCAGGTGGTGCCGGTCGGCGACGATTCGATCAAGCGTCGGCCGTTGCTGGACTTCGGCGCCGGCTACGTCCAGCGCGTCCAGCACACGCTGCCCCAGCAGGGCGACGAGTTCCCGTGGACGGTGAAGCAGAACTATCTCGTTGACCGCCGGATGTTCCGCAGCCCGGTCAATGACGACGCTTTGCGCTTCTCGTCACCGGCGGTGCAGGCGGCGCCGTCCGCTACGCCGCAGCCCGCTGCGGCGTAGCGCAGCGCCCGGAAGCGGTTCGCCCACCGGCCCCTCCCCGCGCGCGGCCGACGGCCGCCCGGAGCGGGCGGCGCGCCAGCGGTGGCGGGCGACGATT
>JASGGQ010000034.1:0-21449 GCA_047604965.1 Patulibacter sp.
GCCCCGCCCGCGCCGCCGGCAGGGGAGGCTGCGGCGCGCACCGCTGACGATTCGGCCGATGGCGACGCGATGCCGCCTGCCGATGGCGCGGGCGATGCTCCCGCCGAGGACCCCGTCGAGCCGGTGCGTGCGCGCCGCTGGAGCGATCGCGTCGCTGAAGCGAGCCGCCAGCCGGCGGCGACCGCCGGTGACGCCGTGATCGGCGCGCTGGCGCGGCTCGTTGGTTTGCCTCCCGGCGCCGCGACCACGCAGGCGGTGTACGCCGAGAGCGACGCGGCCGTCGCCGAGGCGGTCGGGCCGCTGCCGGACGCCGTCGTGATCCCGGTGCAGCGCGATGGGGTGGAGGTGCGACTCGTGCTGGTCGTTCCGGGGATCGTCAGCGCGCGCCTGGCTGCTGCAGAGCTTGAAGTTGGGAGTGCCGCCGGCCCGGGCGTCGCACCCGTGCCCGTGCCGGAGGGCGCGCAGCAGACTGACGGGGAGCCGCCGGTTGAAGCGGCTGACGCGCAGGCGCCGACGCCGCCGGCGTTGGGCGGCGTGCCGCTCGACCTGGCCGCCGAGATCGGGACGACGCGCATGCCCCTCTCCTCGGTGCTCGGGCTGCGGGACGGCGCGGTCGTCGAACTCGCCGAACCGGTCGATGCGCCGGTGGCGCTGGTGGCCGGCAGCACGACGGTTGCGGCCGGTGAGCTGGAACTCGACGATGCTGGCGCGCTGGTATTGCACGTCACCACGATTCCCGGGCGGCCCGGTCTCGCCTGCCGGCCAAGCGTGGTGCCCGACGGCGGCGCTGCGACGCCGCCGGCCGGCGAGTAGCTCCGCCGAGCACCGGCCACCGAGTCGCTCCGCGCCGCCGCGCGGTTTCGGACGCCGAACGCCGGTGCTCACACCGCTCACGCGCGTGCGGCATCGCTGCGCGCAGCCGCAAACTTGAGCAGGCGAACGGGGCTCCGGTGCGCATCAATCTCGCTCCATACTGCGATGCGCCGAATTCCCGTCACCTGTCCAAGGCGCTGGACGAGCTGTGAAGTTCTCCCACAGAACGCCGATTGCCAGATCAATGAAGCAGGGAGCACTCATTGGCATCGTGATCGCGCTCGGCGGGATCCTGATGGGCGCCATGATGGAAGGCGTTCCACCGACCGCACTGATCGCGCCGTCGGCCCTGATCATCATCGGTGGTGGCACGCTCGGGGCGACGATGGGCTCGTTCGGTATCGAAGGGATGAAACAGATCCCTGCCGGGTACAAGTTCGCGTTCAACTCGGCGCAGCCCGACAAGGGCGCCCAGGTCGAGCGACTCGTCGGCTTCGCCGACACCGCTCGCCGTGACGGCCTGTTGGCGCTCGAAGCGCAGCTCGATGAGATCCCCGACGACTTCACGCGAAAAGGGGTGCAGCTGGTCGTCGACGGCACCGACGCACATCTCGTCGAGGAGATCCTGCACCTCGAAACCGAAGCGATGCAGGCGCGCCACAAGCTCGCCGAAGACGTCTTCCGCTCCGCGTCGGGCTTTGCGCCGACGATCGGCGTGCTCGGCACCGTCGTGTCGCTCGTCCACGTGCTCGGCAACCTCTCCGACCCCGATTCGCTGGGTCCGGCGATCTCCGTCGCCTTCCTCGCGACCTTGACCGGGGTCGGCTCGGCGAACGTGCTGTTCCTGCCGGTGGCCACGCGCCTCAAGCAGGTCTCCGCGTGGGAGGTCGAGTACCGCCACATGACGGTCGAAGGGATCTTGGCGCTGCAAGCCGGCGAGAACCCGCGGATGGTCGCCGAGAAGCTGCTGGCGTTCGTTCCGCCCAAGGAACGCGACGCCGTCAACCTGCCGGGCTCGCCGAAGCTGCAAGCGGTCGATGCCAAGAAAGCTGCGTAGTGCGCGATGGCCCGCAAGAGCAAGCACGCGGCGCATGACGAGCACCCCGACGAGCGGTGGCTGCTGACCTACGCCGACCTCATCACGCTCCTGATGGCCCTGTTCATCGTGATGTTCTCGATCTCGAACGTCAACAAGGGCAAGTTCGACGAGCTGGCGCAATCGCTGAACTCCGCGTTTAACGGTCCGCCGGTGATGAGCGGCGGCGAAGCGATCAAGCAGACCGGTGGCGAGAGTGGCGTTGAGACGCCAGCTTCGGCGCCGCCACGGCCGTCGCTTCAGAAGGCGATCGCCCAGCAGGATGTTGGGGCCAGCACCTCCGAGAACGAAGACAACGATCTCAAGCGGTTGCAACAGATGATTAACGCTGCGGCACGCCGACAAGGGATTTCCAGCAAGGTGCAGACCGAGCTGTCGACCGATGGGCTGACGATCCGGCTCAAGACCGACGGCCTGCTGTTCGACCCGGGCCAGGCGACGATCAAACCGGCAGCCAAACCGCTGATCGCCTCGATGGCGCGACTCTTCCGCGCCGATGGACGCCATCCGATCTATGTCTCCGGGCACACCGATTCGACGCCGATTTCGACCGGTACCTACCCGTCGAACTGGGAACTTTCCACGGCGCGCGCCTCAGCGGTCGTGCGGTTGCTGGTGAGCGACAAGGTCGCTCCGGCACGGCTGACGGCCACCGGCCGCGCGTACTACGACCCGCGCGGTAGCAATGCGACCGAGGCCGGTCGCGCGCGGAACCGCCGCGTTGAGCTGTACGTGCCGCGCAGCGCGACGGTCAAGTCTACGGCCGCAGGCACCGACTAACCCGGACATGAAACCCAAGATCCTCCTTCCCGTGGTGCTGCTTCTGGCAGGGCTGTTCGTGGGCAAGACGATGTTCGCCAAACCGGCCGAGACGAAGCCCAAGCCGAAGGTGCATGGCGAGGTCTACGTGATGCCGAAGGACTTCCTGGTCAACCTGACCGACGGGCGCTTCGCGAAGCTCAACGTTGGCCTGGTGCTTGAACACGGCTATCTCGCGGAGGCGGTCGCGGAGGCCAGCAGCGGCGAGCACGGTTCCTCCAAAGCGCCCGATGGCTACGGCACGCTGCCGCAGGAGGCGCTGGTGCGCGACATCGTCACCGACGAGCTGACCGGTGCATCGGCGGGCGAGCTCATCAGCAAGACCAAACGCCAAGAGCTGAAGGACCACATCGTCAAGGACATCAAGGCGCATACCGATGTCAAGGTCGAAGAGGTCATCCTCACCGACGTTGCTGTGCAATAGCGCGTGCGCCGTTCCTTTGCTCGCCTCGATTTCGACACGCCACCTTCACACCATGTTTGACGCTCACGACTTTTCGACCACCGGCGGGCAGCCGCCCGCCGCAGATCTCGGACGGCTCGTCGATGTTGCCGTCGATGTGACCGTCGAGCTTGGCCGGGCCCGCGTGACGCTCGGCGAAGCGATGGCGCTCGGGCCGGGCGCAGTGGTGCCGCTGGAGCGCACGGCCGGCCAGCCGGTCGATCTGCTCGTCAACGGGCAGCTGGTGGCGCGGGGCGAGGTCGTCGTCGTCGATGACGTGTACGGCCTGCGGATTACCGAGACGATCGCCGAACGCGATCCGGCACAGGGGGCCGCGCAATTCGCCGGCCTCGGCGACGCACAGCCGCCGCTGGCGGCGTAACGCCACTTCGGCCCGGCGCGGCGTACCGGTTGGGTGCGCTCGGGCCGGGCGCGATGGGCCCGGCCCGGCTTGGCTGGGCCCGGCGCGGGCGCGCGCCAATGCACGGGCGCTGCTCAAGAGATGCGGACGAAATGCCGATCCCTGGAGTGAGCGGTGACGGGGGTCGTCGTCGCTCCCCCAAGGTTCTCAGTTGCCGTTTTCGCTCATTTCCGTCCGGCGTCACGCCCAGTTGCTGCTGGCGATCTGCGTGACGATCCTGCTCGGTACGTGGCTGACTGTCGCCGACGCCGTCGCCGCGACGGCCGGCACCACACCCGACCGAGGGGAATCGACGCCGCTGAACCTCCCATCCGACACGCCGGCGCAAACGAACACCGGCGGGGGCGGACTCGCCCGCACGATCGTCGGGCTGCTCGTCGTGATCGCGGTGATCTACGGCGTGACCTGGGTACTCAAACAACTCAAGGCGGCGCGCGAAGGCGATGCGTTTGGCGCCGGCTTGCAGCCGCTTGCGAGCTTGCCGCTCGGCGGCACGCGGTCGCTGCATCTCGTGCGCGCCGGTGACGAGCTGCTGCTGCTCGGCGTGACGGACGGCGGGATTGAGCCGCTGCGGAGCTACACCGACGCGCAGGCGCGCGCGGCCGGCCTGGTGGTCGAAGCGGCCGACGACGAACTGCGCCCCGTCGCCGCTGACGGTGCGGTCGGTCCGGCGGCGATCGTGGAACGGCTGCGTGATCTGACGGTCCGCCGATGAGCGGCGTCGTGCTGGCCCAGACGAGCATGCAGGACGGCGGCCAGGCCGTTCAGCTGCTGATCTTGATCGCGAGTTTGTCGCTGGTGCCGGCGCTGCTGTTCACCGTCACCGGGTTCACGCGCATCTTGATCGTGCTCGGCTTCATCCGCACGGCGCTCGGGACGCCGACGGCCCCACCGAACGCGGTGCTGGTCGGCATCGCGCTGTTCTTGACGCTGTTCGTGATGGGTCCGACGGCCACGAAGGTCAACGACGACGCGCTTCAGCCGTTCCTCAACAACAAGATTTCGGTGCAGACGGCGTTTGAGCGTGGTCAGGCGCCGATGCGCGAGTTCATGTTCCGCCAGACGCGCGACCGCGACCTCGCGCTGTTCGTGAAGATGGCCAAGCTCGACCGGCCGAAAACCCGCGCCGACGTGCCGACGCGGGTGCTGATCCCCGCGTTCATCCTCAGCGAACTCAAAACGGCGTTCCAGATCGGCTTCATGATCTTCCTGCCGTTTTTGGTGATCGACTTGGTCGTCTCCGCGACACTGATGAGTCTCGGCATGATGATGCTGCCGCCGTCGTTCATCAGCCTGCCCTTCAAACTGCTGCTGTTCGTGCTCGTCGACGGCTGGGCGCTGATCACCCAGTCGCTGGTGCAGAGCTTCCACTGATGAGCACCGACACCGCCATCAGTCTTGCCAGCAAGGGACTGACGATCACGCTGACGATCGCGCTGCCGCTGCTCGGAATCGGGTTGATCGTCGGCGTGGTGATTTCGATCGTGCAAGCGGTCACGCAGATCCAGGAGCAGACGCTGTCGTTCGTGCCGAAGGTGCTGGCGGTCGCGGCGGTCCTGGTGATTGGCGGCCCGTGGATGATCGACGTGATCACGCAGTACACGCGCGACCTGTGGATGTCGATCCCGAACGTGGTGCAGTAGCGGTGACCGGCCCCGTCGCCGAGTTCTTTCAACTGCTGGGCATCAGTGATCTGCTCGTGTTTGTCGCGGCGCTCGCCCGCGTGGCACCGCTCTTCATTATGGCGCCGCTGTTTTCCAGCAAGCAGCTGCCGACGCAGGTTCGTGCGATCGCGGCGGTCGCGCTTGCGATCGGTGTGACGCCCGCTGCTGACCCCGGCCGCACGCTGTCGAGCGGCGCGCCAGAGGTGCTCGGGATGCTTGCGATCGAGTTGCTGGTCGGCAGCGCGATCGCGTTCGCGTTGCTGGCGGTGACCGCCGCGCTGGAGACGGCCGGGACCTTCCTGGATTCGTCGATTGGCTTTTCGTTCGGCGCGCAGATCGACCCGATTTCCGGCAACAACAACTCGGTGCTGGCGCGGTTCTACGGCTTGGTCGGCGTGATGATCTTCGTGACGATCGGTGGGGACCAGTGGGTGATCGAGGGCATCGCGCGGTCGTACGAGTTGGTGCCGGTCGGGCGAGCGCCGAGTCTTAGCCGGCTGGTCGAGAGCGCCGACCAGACCTTCGCGATGATCTTTACCTCGGCGTTGCAGGTTGCCGCGCCGGTGTTGCTGGCGCTGATCCTCGCCGACGCAGGCTTTGGATTGGTAAGCCGCGTCGTGCCGCAACTCAACATCTTCAGCGTCGGGTTGCCGGTGAAGGTGATCGTCGGGCTGTTGCTGCTCGGCGTCACTCTGCCGCTGTTCGGCACGTGGGTGCAGCGTGAGCTTGAGCGCAGCGTCAGTGCGGCGCTGCATTCGCTGCGGGTCGGGTAGATGAGCGACTGTCCGGTCACCCGTTGCGATCTGCGCGCATCCCGCCATCGATCCGCTCGACGGCTGGGGGTGAGCGCCGGTGGCTGACAAAACGGAGAAGGCGACTCCGAAGAAGCTCAAGGAGGCGCGCGACAAAGGGCAGGTCGCGAAGTCGATGGATCTCGCCGGCGCTTCGATCTTGCTCGCCGGCACCTTTGCGCTCGGAAGCTTCGGCGCGGGCATCGTGACCAGTCTCAAGGAGTTTCTGCGCACCGGGCTTGAGGCCGGCGCGCGGATCGATCAGCTTGGCGATGCCGGCCTTGCACGCGGGATGCAGGAGGCGGCGCAGGTGGCGATGAAGGCGGTGCTCCCGGTTGCGGTGGTGTGCGCGTTGACGGCGATCGTGATCATGGCGGCGCAGGTGAAGCTCAAGCTCACGCCGCAGGCACTCAAGCCGGATTTCAAGCGGATGAGTCCGATCAGCAACGCCAAGCAGATCCTGGGGATCAACGCGCTTGTGGAGTTGCTGAAGAACCTCGCGAAGCTCGGCGCGGTGATGGCGGTCGTCGCGGCGGTCTTGCTGCCGATGAAGGAGGACCTCGGCACGCTGGTCGGCATGAAGCCGCAGGCGTTGGCTGGGCTGCTGGTGACGGAGATCGCGAAGGTCGCGCGGGCGGCGGCGCTCGCGTATTTCGTGATCGGTATCGCCGACTTCGTGTGGCAAAAACACCGGCTCGACAAGTCGCTGAAGATGGACAAGCAGGAGGTCAAGGATGAGCACAAGCAGGCGGAGTTGCCGCCGGAGGTTCGCGGAGCGATTCGTCGTCGCCAGATGATGGCGGCGCGCGCGCGGATGATGGCGGCCGTGCCCGAGGCCGATGTGGTCGTGACGAACCCGACGCATTATGCGGTCGCGTTGAAGTATTCGCCTGATCATCCCGCGCCGCAGGTGATCGCGAAGGGGATGGATCTCGTGGCGTTCAAGATCCGTGAGGCGGCAAGCGATGCGGGAGTGCCGGTGATTCCCGATCCGCCGTTGGCGCGTGCGCTGCATGCCGCCGTTGAGGTCGGCGACACGATCCCGGAAGAGCTGTACGAGGCGGTTGCGCAGGTGCTCGCCTTCGTCTACCGCACCGCCAGTCAGCGCATCGCCGCGTAACAGCGGCTGGGGCGTGAGCGGGCGCCTGGCGTTGCACCGTAGTTCGGTGCGGCAGTTGGTGTTCGCATGAGCACCAACTGCCACACCGAACTACGGTGCAACGTCGGCGTGTCGCCAGCGTGCGGTTCACCGCTCAAGCCGGCGGACGAAATGCCGACCCCAGAGTCTGATAGCGGCATGAACGACCTGATGAAGAAGCTCTCCCGGTACACCGACATGATCGCGGCGGTCTTCGTCGTCGTCGTGATCGTGATGATGATCGTGCCGCTGCCGCCGGTCATCATCGACCTGCTGATCGCGGCGAACATCTCGATGGCGCTCGCGATCGTGATCATGACGCTCTACGTCCGGCGGGCGCTGGAGTTTTCCGTCTTCCCGAGCCTGCTGCTACTCACCACGCTGCTGCGCCTCGCGATCAACGTTTCCGTCACCCGCCTGATCCTGCTGCACGGCGACGCCGGCCACATGGTCAAGGCGTTCGGCGACTTCGTCGTTGGCGGCAACGTCGTCGTCGGCCTGATCATCTTCCTCGTGCTCGTCGTGATCCAATTCGTGGTCGTCACGAACGGCGCCGGGCGCGTCGCCGAGGTTGCGGCGCGCTTCACGCTCGACGCGATGCCCGGCAAGCAAATGGCGATCGACGCCGACCTCAACAACGGGCAGATCACCGAGGAAGAAGCCCGCAAGCGCCGCCAGGATGTCGCACGCGAAGCCGACTTTTACGGCTCGATGGACGGCGCCAGCAAATTCGTCAAGGGCGACGCGATCGCCGCGATCGTCATCACGATGATCAACCTGCTCGGCGGCATGATCGTCGGTGTCGCCCAGCAAGGGATGCCGTTCAGCGAAGCGGCCCACACCTTCTCGCTGCTGACGGTCGGAGACGGCCTCGCCGCGCAGATTCCCGCGCTGCTGATCTCCGTCGCGACCGGCATCATGGTCACCCGCTCCGCCGACGCCGGCGACGACCTCGGCACCGATATCGCCGGCCAGTTCGGCGCCCAAGGCAAAGCGGTGCAGATGGCCGGAGCGGTCGTGGCCGCCTTCGCGATCGTGCCGGGCCTCCCGAAGATCCCGTTCATCATCGTCGGCGGCACGCTCTTCATGCTCGGCCGCCAGCTTGGCCAGAACGCGCAGGCCGCCGCCGAAGCCGCCGAAGCGCAAGCGAACGTGGTGCAGCCGCCGCCGAAGCCGTCATCGACCGATCAGGCACGCGCCGCGCTGGCGATCGACCCGCTGGAACTCGTGGTCGGGTTCGGGCTGGTCCCGCTCGTCGACGCGCAAGCCGGCGGCACGCTCGCCTCGCGCGTGAGCAACGTGCGCCGCCAGATCGCCAGCGAGCTGGGCACGGTCATCCCGCCGGTTCGCATCCACGACGAGGTTGGCTTGCGTTCGCACGAATACGCGCTGCGGGTGCGCGGCGCGGAGGTCGCTCGCGGCCAGGTGCTCGCCGGTCATCAGCTGGCGCTCGACCCGGGCGACGCGGTCGGCCAGCTCAGCGGCGTGCCAACGACCGAGCCGGCGTTCGGTTTGCCGGCCGTGTGGATCGGCGACGAATCCCAAGGGGAAGCCGAAGCGCTCGGGTACACGGTCGTCGATACCGAATCGGTGGTCGTCACGCACCTCACCGAGGTCATCCGACGCCATGTTGCAGACCTGCTGACCCGGCAGGACACCAAGCAGTTGCTCGATGGCCTGAAGGAGATTAACGCCGCCGTCGTCGACGAAGTTGTGCCCGATCTCGTTTCGATCGGCGAGATCCAGCGAGTGCTTCAGGCGCTGTTGCGCGAGGGGGTCTCGATCCGCGATCTCGGGGCGATCGTCGAAGCAATCGGCGACCGCGCGCGGGTCACGCGCGATCCGAACCTGCTCGCCGAATACGCCCGCCAAACGCTCGGGCGGGCGATTGTCGGCCCGCACCTTGACGACGAGTCACGGCTGCGGGCGATCGCGCTGGACCCCTCGATCGAGCAGGAGGTTGCCGACGCGATCACCGCGACTGCCGATGGCGAATACCTCGCGATGGAGCCGAGCCGTGCGCAGGCGCTCGTTCAGGCCCTTCAGCAGCAGAGCGACCAGCCGCTGCCGGGCGGCAGCCGCCCGGTGCTGTTGTGCAGCTCCCGCATCCGCCGCCACCTGCGGCGCCTCGTCGAGCAGGCCGTTCCGCAACTTCCCGTGTGTGCCTATACGGAGGTCGCTCCTGGCGTTACCGTCGAGACGGTGGGAGTTGTCCACCCATAGCGACATGAAGCGCCGCCGCACGAAATCCACTGATCCGCTGCCGCTCTCGCAGGCGTTGCCGTCGCCTGGGGCTGACCGGCTCGTCGATGGCGTGCCGGTCCGTACGTATCGCGGCGCGTCGCTTGCGGAGGTTGCCCCGCGGATCCGCGCGGAACTCGGCGATGATGCGCTGATCCTGCGGCAACGCGAAGGTGTCACCGGCGGGATCGCCGGCTTTTTCGCCAAGCGGATGGTCGAAATCGATGTCGCGCTGGTGCAGCAGCAGTCGCCGGCCACAACGCCCGCCGCCGCGACCGGTGCTCCGGCGGCACCGGGCACGCGGATCGATGTCAGCGATGGCCCAGCGGTCGGCCCCGGCGCCGCACCATCCACCACCGGGCAGGCCAGCGCCCCCTTCCCCGACCCGCTCGCTGCCGGCCACGCGGACGCCGCGCCGGTCGAGCTGCCTTGGAGCGTGCCGCCGACCGCTGCGGCCCCGTCTGCTCCCGGCAGTGGCGCGTTCCAGCCGCTGCTGCCGCCACCGGTGCCGCCGGGCGCGCCACTCCAGCAAACCGTTGGCTTCCCGCCGGTCTCCGGGACGGCCCCGGCGCCCGGGCACGCTGCGGCCGTTCCACCGTCGATTGCGCCGATGCTGCGTGTGACGCCGCCCAGCATCGAGCAGGCTCAGTCGATTGAGGCTGCGCTGCGTGCCGAGCAGGAGCGCGCCCACGAACTGCATGAGGCGACGCACGACGTCACACGAGAGGCGCCGTTCGATGCCGGTCGCGCCGGTGCTGCGCCGGTCGCCGTGCCGCAGGGTGGCCCCAGCTTTGAGGAGCGGCTGCGTCAGGCTGGCCTCGTCGATCCGTCTGGCCCGCCCGACCCGGCGCACGCGCTCGCGCCGCTCTACCAGGCGCTCGTTCGTCGTGGCCTGCCGGAGCAGATCGCGAGCCCGGTCGTCGACGACACGCTTTGCCACCGGGTCGCGCTGGAACCCGATGCCGATGTTGCCGCGTTGCTGGCCACCGAGCTGGCGCGCCGCATTCCCACTGCGCCGCTCGTCGGTCGCGCCGGGCAAGCGGTCGCCTTCGTCGGCTCCTCCGGCGTCGGCAAGAGCCGTGCGATTGCCCGGCTCGCTGCGGCATATGGCGCCGCCGGCCGGCTTCCGGTTGCCTGCGTGACGCTGCAAGACCCCGGGAACGATGGGCTGTTGGCAAGCGCGCTGGCGCCGTTTGGCGTTGCCGTGCATGCGGCGCCGGACGCGCCGCGGGCGCTCGATCGCATCACGGCGCTGCGTCGCCACTCGCTGGTACTGATCGACACGCCCGGCGTCAGCCCGAGCGACCGCACCGCAGTCGAGCGGCTTGGGGCGACCCTCGAACTCCTGGACCTCGACACGATCGCGCTCTGTGTCCCTGTTACCCTCGCGGCGCCGATCGCCCGCCGCGTACTGCGCGCGTTGCGTCCGTTGCGACCGACCGCGCTCGTTGCCACGCATGCCGATGAGGCCGATCTGCTGGGCGGCGTGGTGGCCGTTGCGATCGACCGGCGGGTGCCACTGGCATATGTTTCCGGTGGTGCCGGCCGAGGCACGATCAGCGGCGCCGACGCGCACCGCATCGCGACCGATCTTGTCGCCGACGCCAGCCATCTGCCGCCGGCGCCGCGTCCGACCGCGAGCGGACGCACCGTGCCGGTGCCGCAGATCCGGCGCCCACTCTCCGCTGATCCCGATGATCGGCCGTCGACGCCGACCGTCGACGTTGCCGCAGGCGCGGCGCATTTGGCGCCGCCGTGGGTGGCTCCCGCGACCCGTGATCGCCGTCGATGACGATGGCACAGCAGATCGGAGTTGGGGATAGCTCGGCGGAAGAACGCACGCCGATCCGGCTCTCCGACCATCCGAGGGCTCGCGCCTCGATCGCGTATGCGAAAGCGTGGGGGGCGGTTATCGGCTTCGCACTCGCCGCGTGGCTGGGGTATCGCGGTGGCATCCCGTTCGTCGACCTCGTGGTCCGTGCAATCGCGATCGGCGCGCTGAGCTGCTTGGCTGTGTGGGGCGTCGCGCAGGCGATCTGGAAGCAGATTCTGTTCGCCGAGTTGGCCGCAGCGCGCAAGGCTGCCGTTGAGGCGCAGCAGAAGGTGCTCGACGAACTCGCCGAGCTCACCGGGCTCGACGGCACCGACGCGGGGTAGCTTCGGCGAGGGCGTCCGGGCGCCCCGTTCGACGCATGTGCCACGCCACGCGCGGGCCGTCGTCTCCCGTCGTCCATACGGTTTTCCGTCCGGCGCGGTGTCCCGTGCGCCGCACAAAACCCTTGTAACGACGGGCATTTCAGCGATGTCGTCCACGCACGCTGGACGGCTGGTCAAGTCACGGCGCCGAGGGTCCGATACCTGGTCCATAGCCGGCTACAAGCAGTAGCCGGGGGAAGTAAACCCATCTCGACAAGGAGTCAAGAGATGTCCCTTCGTATCAACACCAACACCGACGCCCTCAGCTCGTACAACCGGCTGAACACGACCTCCGCTGCTGCATCGCAGTCGATGCAGCGTCTGAGCTCCGGCTACCGCATCAACTCGGCAGCCGATGACACCGCTGGTCTCTCCATTTCGGAGCGCATGCGTGGTCAGATTCGTGGCCTGGCGCAGGCTTCCTCGAACATCGGTGACGCGCAGTCGCTGGTGTCCACGGCAGAAGGCGCCCTCTCCTCGGTTCACGGCATGCTTCAGCGTGTCCGTGAGCTTGCGGTGCAGTACGCGAACGGTTCGCTCAGCGACACCGACAAGGCCTCGATCGCGAGCGAAGTCACGCAGCTCCAGTCGGAGATCACCCGGATCGGCGCGCAGACGAAGTTCAACGGCGTGGTGCTGCTGGACTCGACGACCACGATCACGTTCCAGGTCGGTGCCGATGACGGTCAGACGATCGCCATCTCCGGCTTCGAACTGAGCGGTGTTGTCCCGACGTTCTCGTTGGGCAGCTCCACGGCGATCGCATCGATCGACGAAGCGATCAACGCAGTGTCGACGCAGCGTGGCGTCTACGGTGCCACCTCGAACCGCCTGCAGTACGCGCTGGATGCGACCACCAGCTACCACGAGAACCTCGTGTCTGCTGAAAGCCGTATCCGCGACGCCGACATGGCGAAGGAATCGGTGGCCCTGAGCAAGAACCAGGTTCTCGTTCAGGCGGGCACGGCAATGTTGGCGCAAGCCAACCAGTCCGGGCAAAACGTGCTCTCCCTGCTCCGGTAACGCGGCAGGCGCACCAAGCTCTTCCGCCGGCTTGACCCCCGGGCCGGAGGAAGCCCACGCGGAGCGGGATCCCGGAAGGGGTCCCGCTTCTGCGTCGTTCTGGCGCGTACGGGCTTGATGTGTTCGGGCTGTACGTCCGATAACCCGGGCGATGAGTGTCGAACAGGTGATGGCTCGCGTCAGCGAACTCCAAGCGGCATTGTCGGGCGGTGTCGCCGCCGCGACCGCCGCGACCGCCGCGACCGCGCAACCGTCGGTCACGGGCACCTCATTCGATTCGATTCTCGGGCAGCAGACCGGCGCGCTCACTGCGACTCAGAGCGTGGCCCAGGGCGGCAGCGTCGGCCAGCGGATCGTCGCGCTCGCCCAGCAGGAGCTCGGCGTCTCCGAGCAGCCGCCCGGTTCGAACGACTCGCCGCGCATCGCCCAGTATCGAGAGGCGACGGCCGGTTCCGGTGTCGGGCCGTGGTGTGCGTACTTCACGAGTTGGCTGGCGAAGTCGTCGGGTGCGCCGCTCGGCGAGCAGGGGCAGGGTTTTGGCAGTGTCGATGCGCTCTATGCCTGGGCGCAGCGGACCGGTCGCGCCGTGCAAAACGGAGCTGGGGTCACGCCGTCGCCCGGCAATCTGATCGTGTTCGACGAGCACATCGGCGTGGTCGAATCGGTCGATGCCGATGGCACCGTACACACCATCGAGGGCAACAGCAGCAACCAAGTCATCCGCCGCACGCACAGCGCCGGCGAAGCACTTGGCTACGTCAACGCCGGCTGATCCGGCGCCGTCATTGGGTTGGCGAGAGCCGGCGTCGGCTCCCGCCGCCGATCGCGGGCTTCAGGCTGCCGCGCGGCTCCGCAGCCAGTCGACCAGCAGCCGCGTCCCGTAGGCGCTGGCGCCGCGTGGCGCGTACGGCCGCCCGAGCGACCAGGCGGTGCCGGCGATGTCGAGGTGCGCCCACGGCGTATCGCCGGCAAAGCGCGAGAGGAAGTAGCCGCCGGTAATCGTGCCTGCCTTGCGTTCCAAGCTGCCGTTGACGAGGTCGGCATCCGGCGACGACATCAGCTTCGCGAACTCGGGGTGCAGCGGCAGCCGCCACGCCAGTTCGCCGGTTCTGCTGCCGGCTTCCAGCAGCTCGTCGGCGAGTGCATCATCGGTGCTCACCAGGCCCGCGAAGGTGGAGCCGAGGGCGATCGTTACCGCGCCGGTCAGCGTCGCGACATCGACGAGCAGTTCGGCGCCGAGCTGCCGTGCGTGCCACAGGCAGTCGCCGAGCACGAGCCGGCCTTCTGCGTCGGTGTTGGTGATCTCGACGGTCGTGCCGTCGGCGGCGGTCACGATGTCGCCCGGTTTGAGTGCGGTGCTCGATGGCAGGTTCTCCGTCGCGCCGACGACGACCAGCAGATCGAGCGGCAGTTCGAGTTGCGCGACCGCCTGGAGGACGGCGAGCACCACGGCGCCGCCGGTCATGTCGAACTTCATCTCATGCATCCGCGCCGACGGTTTGATCGAGATGCCGCCGCTGTCGAAGGTGACCGCTTTGCCGACCAGCGCGATCCGCGGGCCAGTCGCGCTGGGGTGGCGGTAGTGCGCGGTAATCAGTGCCGGCGGCTGGGCGGAGCCCTGAGCGACGCCGAGCAGCATGCCCATCCCGCGAGCCTGCAAACCGGCCGTACTCTCAATCTCGACTTGAACGTGAGGTAGGTCGTTGGTGAGGGCCTGCACCCGGCGCCCCAGCTCGCTCGGAGTCAAGACATTCGGGGGCTCGTGCTGCTGCACCCGCGCCCAGTTGGCCGCCTCGGCCGTGCGCTGTGCTGCGGTCGCCGCCGAAGGGTCGCCGCCGACGATCACGAGCTGCTCCAGCACCGCTTCGGCCGGTGCCGGCTCCTTGCGGGGCGCGTCGTACTTCCACGCCCGCAAAAGCGTCCCCTCGACCAGCGCGCCGGTCGCGACGACCGGATCGGTGCCGGCCGGCACCATCCAATGCAGTGTGCTCGCGCCGAGCGCCTGCGCACGCGCCTGCGCTAGCGCCGCCGCGACCCGCAACTCCTCGCCGCCCGGTTCGCCGGCCCCAACGCCGACCACGATGACGCGGGCATCGCCGTCGTGGAGGTGCGCGACCCAGCCGGAGCGCCGCCGCACCTCGCCGCGCGCCTCAGCGTCGGCGACCAGCGCGCCAAACGGGCCGGGAACCGGTGCGTCGTCGGCGAGCGCGATCGCGACGACATCGCGCGAATCGGCGGGGAGGGAGGGGGCGACCGAGACCTTCATCGGCTCCTACGGTACGCCCCGCGCCGACCGTCGCCCAACGCTGCCCGGCGAGCGTGCCGGTGCAGGCGGGCGCCACGTTACCTCGTCAGTCCCCTAATCTCCCCGGCCTCGCCCGGCAATCCCTCTCGTCACGAGGCGTCTCACCATGGCCAAAACCGTCATTCTCTCGACTGCTCGCACGCCGATCGGCAAGCTCAGCGGCGGGCTGTCACCTCTCGCTGCCACCGAACTCGGCGGTATTGCGATCCGTAGCGCGCTTGAACGCGCGGGGGTTGCGCCCGACCAGATCGAGCACGTCGTGATGGGTCAGGTGCTGCAAGGTGGCGCCGGGCAGATCCCGTCGCGCCAGGCGCAGATCGCCGCCGGTATCCCGATCGGCGTCAGCTCCGAGACGATCAACAAGGTGTGTGCCTCCGGGATGCGCGCGATTGCGATCGCCGACTTGCACATCCGCGCTGGCGAAGCCGATGTCGCGATCGGCGGCGGCATGGAGTCGATGAGCCAGGCGCCGCACGCACTGCCCGGTTCGCGCACCGGCTTCCGTATGGGCCCGGCACAGCTGATCGACCTGATGCAGTACGACGGTCTGACCAACGCCTTCACCGGCAAGCAGATGTTCGTTGAAGCGACCGAGGTCGGCGATGAACTCAACATCGGCCGCGCGGAACTCGACGAGTTCGCCGCCCGCTCGCATGAGCGCGCGCTCGCGTCACGCGACAAGCTGGCCGAGGAGATCGTTCCCGTCACGGTCCCCGGCCGCAAGGGCGACACGATCGTCGAGCTCGACGAAGGGCCGCGCGAAGGCACCACCGCCGAGTCGCTCAGCAAGCTCAGGGGGCTCGTCAAGGACGGCACGCATACCGCCGGTAACTCCCCGTCGGTCAACGACGGCGCAGCCGCATTGGTGCTCGCCTCCGAGGAGTGGGCCAAGCAGCACGGCAAGCAGATCCTCGGCGAAATCGTCGCACAAGCGCAGGTCGCCGACGACTTCCCCTACCTCGCCAAAACCCCGGCCGCAGCCGCTCAGAAGGCGCTCGACAAAGCCGGCCTGAAGGTTGACGACATCGACCTGTGGGAGTTCAACGAGGCGTTCTCGTCGGTCGGCCTGAACTCGATGAAGGTGCTCGGTCTCACGCCGGAGAACGTCAACGTCAACGGCGGTGCCGTCGCGCTCGGCCACCCGCTCGGCATGTCCGGCGCCCGCATCGTCGGCTCGCTGATCCTGGAGCTGGGCCGTCGCGGCGGTGGCCTCGGCGTCGCCGCGATCTGCTCCGGCGGTGGCCAGGGCGACGCGATCATCGTCCGCGTCGACGGGTAGAACGCCGCCGTCACCATCCCGCGCGACCCGGGCGCGCCGCTCACGCCGAGCGGCGCGCCCGCGCGCATTTTCGGGGCGTACGCTCAGAGCGCCGATGACGGAGCCGACGACCACGCCGGGCGCACGCGCCGCCGCCTTCTTTGATCTCGATCGCACCCTCGTCGCCGGCAGCAGCGGCGCCGCGATCCTCGTCGAAATGCGCCGGGCCGGCATCCTCAGCCGCCGCGCGCTGCTACGAGAGAGCGCGATCGCCGTGCGCTTTCGCCTGTGGGGCCTCGACGATGCCGCGACCGATGCGGTATTGACCCGCATCGCCGGCTATATCGCCGGCGTGTCGCAGGAGGCGCTGCACGCCGTCGCCGTCGCCGCGCTCGGGCGCATCGAGCCGCAGATCTTCCCGGCGGTCGTTGAACGGGTTCGCCGCCACCAGGCTGCGGGAGATCCGGTCTACCTGATTACCGCATCGAGCCAGGAGTTCGCCGAGCTGTTCGCCGCCTCGCTGGGTTTCGATGGCGCCGTCGGAACTGAGTCGGAGATTGTCGATGGCCACTACACCGGCCGCGCCGGCGGGCCGTTCATCTATGGCGAAGGCAAGGTCGACGCGCTGCGCCGGCTCGCCGCCATCCACCAACTCGATCTCCCCGGTTCGGTTGCCTACAGCGACTCGATCTCCGATCTGCCGATGCTGCGCGCGGTCGGCCGCGCGGTCGCCGTCAACCCCGACCGTCAGCTGCGCGTGATCGCCGAGCGAGAGCGCTGGGAGATCCTCGCCGTCGATCACCTCGCCCGCCACCTGCGCACCGCAACGACCGGTGGAGCGGTCGCCGTGGCGGCACTCGCGGCCGGCTGGATGGCGCTCCGCACGCGCGACCATCGCAACGCCGAATCGTGGTGACCTCAGTCACACTCGACGGCTGCTCAGCAGTCAGCCGACGCCGGAGTAGCTACGGCCAGTACGATCCGCCGGTCCCGGGTGCGCATGCCCTCCGTCCCGGACGATCCTCCATGACTCAGACCACCGACCGAAAGATCCGGGTTGTCGTCGCCAAACCTGGCCTCGACGGACACGACCGCGGCGCGAAGATCATCGCTCGCGCGCTGCGTGACGCCGGCATGGAAGTGATCTACACCGGGCTCCACCAGACCCCCGAGCAGATCGTCGAAACCGTGCTGCAAGAGGACGCCGACGCCGTTGGGCTGTCGATCCTCTCCGGTGCGCACATGACGCTTGTGCCGAAGGTCGTCGAACTGCTCAAAGCCGAAGGCGCAGACGACGTGCTCGTCACCGTCGGCGGCACCATCCCGGGCGACGACATCCCCGAGCTCAAACAGCTCGGTGTCGCCGAAGTCTTTACGCCTGGGTCACCGACCCAAGACATCATCGATTTCATCAACGGCGCCGTGCGTGCCGCCTGACCGGCAACCGCCAGTCAGCGACCCACACCGCCGAACACACCCGCCAAGCAAGGAAGATCCGTTTTGAAGATCTTGGTCCTGGTCAAAGAGGTTCCGGACGCCGCCGTCGAGAAGACGATCGGCGCCAACGGTCGTATCGACCGCAGCGGTGAGAAAACCCTGAACCCCTCTGACACCAACGCCCTCGAAGCCGCCGTTCAGATCAAGGAAGGCGGTGCCGACGTCTCCGAGATCGTCGCCGTCACCGTCGGTCCCGACAGCGCAGCCCGCACCCTTCAGGGAGCCGTGTCGCGCGGCGCCGACCGCTCGATCCACCTCAGCGACGAGGGCCTCGCCGGCTCCGACGTGGTCGCTACCGGCTACGCGCTCGCTGAGTTGATCAAGCGTGAGAGCCCCGAACTGGTGCTGCTCGGCCAGCAGTCCGACGACGCCGGCTGCTACGCCGTCGGCTCGGTCGTCGGCGCTTTCCTCGGCCAGCCGGCACTCAGCCAGGTCAGCAAGCTCGAACTCGCCGGCACCACGCTCACCCTTGAGCGCCAGGCCGAATACGGCTACGACACGCTGGAGGTCACCCTCCCGGCCGTGATCTCCGTCTCGGACTCCGCCAACGAGCCGCGCTACCCGTCGCTGAAGGCGATCATGGGCGCCAAGAAGAAGCCGGTCGAGAAGCTCGACCTCGCCGGCGCCGGCATCGACCCGGGCAAGGTCGGCGTCGCCGGCTCCGGCGTTGAATGCGCTGATTTCCAGGCCCCGGCTCAGAAGCCGGCCGGCACGATCATCACCGACGAAGACACCGCCGCCACGGTCGAACAGATCGTCGCGTGGCTCGACTCGCGCAAGCTCGTCTAGGGCGAAAGGAACACACCATGGCGAACATCCTCGTCTACGGCCTCGCCCACGACGGCCAGGTCAACAAGAACTCCCGCGGCGCCGTCAGCGAAGCCGCAAAGGTCGCCGGCCAGCTCGGCGGTGAAGCGCACGCCGTGCTCGTCGGCTCCGGCGTTGAAGCGCTCGCGCCGCAGCTCGGCTCGGTCGGTGCCACGAAGGTGTGGACGGTCGACGCCGCTGAAGGCGTCGCGCAGACCGCCGCCGACGCGATCGCCGCGCTCGTCGACGCCCACGGCTACGACTACATCCTCTTCGGCGGCGGCCTGCTCGGCTTCGAAATCGGCGCCGCCGTCGCCGCGAAGATCGGCGGCGGCCTGACGGTCGAAGCGACCGAGCTGGCCGTCGATGGTGGCAAGCTCGTCGCTAAGCGCCCGATCTTCGGCGACACGCTGCTCTCGACCTCCAAGTACAAGAGCAAGGGCGTGATCGTTGCCCGCACCAACGCTTTTGAGGTCAACGAGACCGGCGGCACCGCCGCCGTCGAAGCGTTCAGCGCGCCGGTCAGCGAAGCCGCCAGCCAGGTGACCCTCAAAGTCCGTGGCGAAGCGCGCGGCGCCGATATCAACATCGAAGACGCCCAGATCCTGGTCACCGGAGGTCGCGGCCTCGGCAACGCCGACAACTTCTCGGTCGCCGACGGCCTCGCCGCTGCCTTCGGCGCCGGTGCCGCCGTCGGCGCCACCCGCGCCGTCGTCGACGCCGGCTGGTTCCCGTACGCGGGCCAAGTCGGCCAGACCGGCAAGACCGTCGCACCGAAGCTCTACGTCGGCCTCGGCGTCTCCGGCGCGATCCAGCACAAGGTCGGCATGCAGTCGTCGGAGAACGTGCTCGCCATCAACAAGGACGAGAACGCGCCGATCTTCGAGTTCGCCGACTTCGGCGTCGTCGGCGACCTCCACAAGATCGCCCCGGCCCTCACCGAGGCCATCAAGGCCAAGAAGGGCTAACCAGGCTCCAACGGGCGCGTGTCCGTCCGGCTTCACCCCCGCCGGACGGGCACGCGCCGCCTGTTACCCACTGCACCTCTGGCAGCAAGGACCACACTCATGGCCGCAACCACCAACGGACACGCTCCCGCCGAGTTCCCTCCGCCCGTCGACGTCGAGGCCGAGTTCATCGCCGCGCCGCAAGCCGGCGAAGATGAGGCGATCGAAGTCGGCGTCGCGATCGTCGGTGGCGGCCCGGCCGGCCTCGCCGCCGCCAACCGCCTGCTCCAGCTCCTCGCCGACGACCCCGAGCTCATGGAACAACTCGGCGAAGTTCCCGTCGCCGTGATCGAAAAGGGCAAGGCGTGCGGCGCGCACAACCTCTCCGGCGCCGTCATGAAGCCCGGCCCGCTGAAGAGCCTCTTCCCGGACGAAGACCTCACCGAACTTCCCGCGATCCGCTGGGTCAACGAGAAGGACGAAGTCTGGTGGCTGACCGAAAAGGGCACGCGGCCGATGCCCGGCCCGACCCCGCCGAACTTCCAAAACGAAGGCAACTGGGTCACCTCGATCAGCCAACTCTGCCGCTGGATGGCTGAGAAGGCCGAGGAGTCCGGCGCCTATATCCTCACCGAAACCTCCGCCGCCAAGCTGCTCGTACAAGACGGCATCGTCGAAGGCGTGGTCACCGGCGATAAGGGCCGTGGCAAAGAAGGCGAAGAGCTCGGAAACTTCGAGCCAGGGATGGAAGTCCACGCCCGCCAAACAGTTCTCGCCGAAGGCAACTGGGGGCACCTCACCGGCGCCGCCATCAAGCACTTCAGCCTCGCTGAAGGCGCCAACCCGCCGGTCTGGAAACTCGGCGCCAAAGAGGTTTGGAAGACCAAAGAGCAATGGGATTCCGTCGTCCACTTCTTCGGCTGGCCCGGCCGCTCCAACGTCAAATGGCACGAAACCGGTATCGGTGGCTGGGTCTACCCGTACGGCGACCACCAAGTCTCGATCGGCATCGTCGTCCCGCTCGGCACCCCCGACGCGACCGTCTCCGCCCACGACATGCTGCAAACCGTCAAGCAGCACCCGAAGCTCAAGGCGATCCTCGACGGCGGCGAACGCACTGCCTGGGGCGCCAAAGCGATCCAGGGCGGCGGCTACTGGAGCCAGCCGAAACTCTCGATGCCCGGTGCCGTTCTCGTCGGCGAATCCGGTGGCATGATCGACATGGCCTCGCTCAAGGGCGTTCACATGGCGATCCAATCCGGCATCATCGCCGCCGAAGAGATCTACAAGTCGCTCAAACTCGGCCAGAAAGACGTCTCCTCCTACGAGACCGCAATCGCCGAAAGCGACATCGTCGGCAAACGGCTCTACCAGGTCCGCAACAACATGCAGCTCGTCGGCGGCTCCTCGATGCCGTTCAACCTGGCAAAAGCCGGACTCGACATCATCACCAAAGGCCGATTCCCCGGCGGCCGCAAGCCGACGCACCGCGACGCCGAAGTCGTCCAAACGATCCCCGAAGCCGGCAAACGCGCCGCCGACCTGTATCCCAAACCCGACGGCAAGTACACGTTCGACAAACTCAGTTCCGTCTTCATCACCGGCAACGCGACGCGGGACGACGCACCGAGCCACATCAGGATCGAGAAGAACGTTCCGCGGGAAGTCGCCGAGACGTGGAAATGGATGTGCCCCGCCGGCGTCTACGAAATCCCCGACGACGCACCGGAGACCGGCAACGTCGAGGTGATCGTCAACTACACCAACTGCGTGCAGTGCGGCGCGATCACCGCTCGCGGCGGACGCCTCACGCCGCCTGAGGGTGGCGACGGCCCGGCCTACCAAGTCGTCTGAGCGGATCTCGCTTGCATCTTCCGTTTGCGTGAATCCGACCTGACGGTCAACGCAGTGCGCCCCGGCGTCACCCCCGGCGCACAGCGTTGCGGACCAGAGCTGCAACACGCCCACCGCGCGGTCTCCCACCACCGCGA
>JASGGQ010000035.1:0-21320 GCA_047604965.1 Patulibacter sp.
CTGCGACGCCGACCGCGACTGCGACGCCGACCGCGACTGCGACGCCGACCGCGACGGCCACGCCGGCTGCGACTGCGACGCCGACGGCCACGCCGACCGCGACGGCCACGCCGACTGCGACGGCCACGCCGACTGCGACTGCGACGCCGACGGCCACGCCGACCGCGACGGCCACGCCGACTGCGACTGCGACTGCGACTGCGACGCCGACGGCCACGCCGACCGCGACGGCCACGCCGACTACGACTGCGACGCCGACGGCCACGCCGACGGCAACGGCTACGCCGACCGCGACGCCGGTAGCCGGTTTGCCGACGGTCAGCAGCGTGCTGGGCCAGGTCGCCTACGCGAACCTCGGTGGCGTGAGTGTCGTCAGCGGCACCAACTTCACCGGCAACGTGAAAGTGACCGTTGGCGGCAAGCCAGCTGCGGTGTTCTACAACTTCGGCAGCTCGCTGCTCGTCGGCCTGCCCGGCCAGCCGACCGGCAAGTACCCGCTGGTCGTGACCAACGCGGCCGGTAGCAGCACCGCAAGTGCAGCCAGCACGATCCAGTACATCTCGCTCTTCGGATTCTGGGGCTTCTAGGATAAACAGCCACGTCAGCATGAAACGCTGAAGGGCGGGCCACCCGCTCGTCCCCTCGCGCCCCGTCGGGACTCACCGACGGCACCACCCGCGCCCGCATCGCCAACCTGGTGATGCGGGCGCGGGTCGTTGTGCCAGAGCCCGCTCTCTGCACCTCAGCAGCACGCACGGCCCCAAGAGCGACGCGCTGTAGCTGGGACCACAGGCCGTGCGGGGAGGCCGACCAGCTACCAGTTATTGAGCAACGCTCAACGAATGGTACGCTTCTGCGGTCGCACACGACCCAACCAGATCCCAGCTACAAAACGCGACCACCCCATCCTGACCGTGTGATCGGCGGCACTCAAGAAGCGTGCCCGCAGGACGACCAACCAGCCGTGCAGGCCAAACCCGCCACACCCACCACACCCACCACATCACCCGGCACCTACACGCCGCCGGGAGGCAAACGTCTCCCCGCTGCCGAACGCCGCCGCCAGCTCATCGGGATCGGGTTGCAACTGCTCACCGAACGCCCCCTCGGCGACATCACCGTCGAAGAAGTCTCCCGCCGCGCCGGCATCTCCCGCGGCCTCCTCTTCAACTACTTCCCAACCCGCCGCGACTACCACCTCGCGATCATCCGCGCCGCCATGCGACGCATGAGCCGCATCGCCGAACCCCCCGAAGACGTCCCCGAAGAACAACGCCTCAGAGTCGTCATCGAACGCTTCGTCGCCTTCCTCGAACGCCGCCGCGACCCCTACGTCGCCATCGTCCGCGGCGTCGCAGGCGGCGACGCCGAAGTCGCCGCCATCTACACCGAAGCCCGCAACGACCTCGTCGAAATCGTCCTCCGTGCCCTCGGCCGACGCCCAACCCCAGCCCTCGAACTCCTCGTCGCCGGCTGGCTCGGCTTCGTCGAAGAAACCATCCTCACCTGGGTCAACAAACCAGTCATGCCCCGCCACGAACTCGTCCGCCTCCTCGAACGAGCCCTCCTCGCCATCGTCGAACGACGCACCGCGCCTCGCGACCTCCCCAACGGTCCCGCCGCCTGAGTGGCGCTCGCTTGAATCTGCCGGCCAGGTGAATCCGGCCCGGGCTGGCGCCCTAAACCGGCTCCACCTGACCCGCATCTCCGGCGCGATCCCTCACTCAGGTGCCCTGAGTGGCGCTCGCTTGAATCTGCCGGCCAGGTGAATCCGGCCCGGGCTGGCGCCCTAAACCGGCTCCACCTGACCCGCATCTCCGGCGCGATCCCTCACTCAGGTGCCCTGAGTGGCGCTCGCTTGAATCTGCCGGCCAGGTGAATCCGGCCCGGGCTGGCGCCCTAAACCGGCTCCACCTGACCCGCATCTCCGGCGCGATCCCTCACTCAGGTGCCCTGAGTGGCGCTCGCTTGAATCTGCCGGCCAGGTGAATCCGGCCCGGGCTGGCGCCCTAAACCGGCTCCACCTGACCCGCATCTCCGGCGCGATCCCTCACTCAGGTGCCCTGAGTGGCGCTCGCTTGAATCTGCCGGCCAGGTGAATCCGGCCCGGGCTGGCGCCCTAAACCGGCTCCACCTGACCCGCATCTCCGGCGCGATCCCTCACTCAGGTGCCCTGAGTGGCGCTCGCTTGAATCTGCCGGCCAGGTGAATCCGGCCCGGGCTGGCGCCCTAAACCGGCTCCACCTGACCCGCATCTCCGGCGCGATCCCTCACTCAGGTGCCCTGAGTGGCGCTCGCTTGAATCTGCCGGCCAGGTGAATCCGGCCCGGGCTGGCGCCCTAAACCGGCTCCACCTGACCCGCATCTCCGGCGCGATCCCTCACTCAGGTGCCCTGAGTGGCGCTCGCTTGAATCTGCCGGCCAGGTGAATCCGGCCCGGGCTGGCGCCCTAAACCGGCTCCACCTGACCCGCATCTCCGGCGCGATCCCTCACTCAGGTGCCCTGAGTGGCGCTCGCTTGAATCTGCCGGTCAGGTGAATCCGGCCCGGGCTGGCGCCCTAAACCGGCTCCACCGGGCCGGCGTCTGGCCTACTCATCGAGGAACAAATCGGTCGCGAACTGCGTCGTACCCGGCGTCACCGAATACCGCTCCAAATCGGTCACGCCCTCCTCCGCCAACACCTCATCATCAATCGCCGTCCGCCCCGAATACTCGCGCGCGTCGCGCGTCACGATCGCGTACGCCGCATCGGCCATGATCTCCGGCGTCCTCGACATCGCCATCATCTCCGCGCCCCCCAACAAATTGTTGACCGCCGCCGTCGCAATCGTCGTTCGCGGCCACAACGCATTCGACGCCACGCCAAACTCCCGCTGCTCCTCCGCAATCCCAACCGCGCACAACGTCATCGCATACTTCGCCATCATGTAGCCCACATTGCACCCCAGCCAATGCGGCGCCATATTCAACGGCGGCGACAAGGTCAACACATGCGGATTCTCGGCCCGCTGCAAGTAGGGGAGGGTCAACTTCGTGACGAGGAACGTGCCGCGCACATTGATCTGGTTCATCAGGTCAAAGCGCTTCATCGGCAAATCGACGGTCTTGCTCAGATTGATCGCCGACGCACTATTGACCACGACGTCGATCCCGCCAAACCGCTCGACCGCAGCATCAACCGCCGCCTGGACGCTCGCCTCATCACGGACATCGCCAACGATCGCGAGCCCCGACCCACCAGCAGCATCAATCTCCGCCGCCGCCGTGTGCACCGTCCCCTCAAGCTTCGGATGCGGCTGGTCGGTCTTCGCGAGCAACGCCACATTCGCGCCGTCCCGCGCGGCACGCAACGCGATCGCCAAACCAATGCCCCGGCTACCACCCGAAATAAACAGCGTCTTACCGGCCAGCGTGCGAGCCATACATCCTCCTGCGCAACATCCGGCAGCCGACACCAGCACGGCCGCCGCCCGCAGGCTACCGCGACCGGCCGATCCACCGCTCCCCGCGCAGGGAATGGATCAGCGGTTCCCCAAGCGGCGCGGCGCCGCCCGGCAGACGCCGCAGAGCGATCCCGCCGCTACAACCGCTCCACGACCCAATCGATCGACGCCAGCAACGCGCTCACATCATCCGGCTCAATCGCCGGGAACGTCGCGATCCGCAACTGATTGCGGCCCAACTTGCGATACGGCTCCGTATCGACAACCCCGTTCGCGCGCAACGTCTTCGCGATCAACGCCGCATCGACCGCCTCATCGAAATCGATCGTCGCAATCACCTGCGACCGATGCGACCGCTCACCGACAAACGGACTCGCGAACCCCGACGCCTGCGCCCAGTCATACACCCGATCCGACGAATCCTTCGTACGACCAGTCGTGAACGCCAACCCCCCATTGCCGTTCATCCACTGAAGCTGCTGATCGAGCATCACCAAGGTCGCAAGCGCCGGCGTGTTGTACGTCTGATCCTTCAAACTGTTCTCGCGCGCAGTCGTCAACGACAAGAACTCCGGAATCCAACGGTCGCCGCGCGCCGCGACCTCCTCGATCCGCGCAACCGCCGCCGGACTCACGACCGCCAACCACAACCCGCCATCGGACGCAAAACACTTCTGCGGCGCAAAGTAATACACGTCGCTCTGCGAAATATCGACCGGCAACCCGCCAGCCGCCGACGTCGCATCGATCGCCACCAGCGCCTCACCGGCACCGGCCGGCCGCACCACCGGCACCGCCACACCGGTCGACGTTTCATTGTGCGCCCAACCGATCAAATCCGCCGACGGATCAGCAACCGGCTCCGGTGCCGAACCAGGCTCCGCGCTCACCACCATCGGATCGGCAAGGAACGGTGCGCCGGCCGCGACCTTCGCGAACTTGCTCGAAAACTCGCCGTACGTCAGATGGAGCGAACGCTCCCGAATCAAACCGGCCGCCGCCGCATCCCAAAACGCCGTCGTGCCGCCATTGCCAAGCAACACCTCATAGCCATCCGGCAACGCAAACAACTCGCCGATCCCGCCGCGCACCCGGCCGACGACCTCCTTGACCGTCTTCTGGCGATGCGACGTCCCCAACACCGACGTTGCACCATCAACAAGCGCCTGCACCTGCTCGGCACGGACCTTCGACGGGCCGGCACCGAACCGTCCGTCGGCCGGCAGCAGGTCAGCCGGGATCTGGGGCAAGGTCGTAGTCTCGGGCATCTGGCGCTCCTGATGGCGTCGGCGGTAGCGCCTCACGGCGCCTGCCGGCCAGTCTCCCAGACCCACGCCCACAGGGGCGGCCAGCGTGACGCGCCCACGCACCCGCACCGCCCGATACGGTGCTGCGGTGTCGATCGGCGAGCGTCCCACCGGCCCCGGTTCGTACGACCGGAGCACCGCCGAAACCCAAGCAAGCGCCACCACGAGCCACCGCCTGCGCGCACGCCTCGCCGCCAACCCGCTCCTGCGCGCCATCGCCCGCGCCGACCACGCCGGCACGCGCTGGCTCCGACGCCAGGCACGCAACCCGCAGATCACCGGCGCGATCCGCGCGTACTCCCACCTCGGCGAACACGGAACCGCCTGGATCGTGCTTGGCGCGGTCGGCGCCGCGATCGACCGCCGCCGCCGCCGGGACTGGCTGATCGGCCTCGGTGGCGTCGGCGCCGCCTATCTCGCCAACACCACACTCAAACAGGTCGCACGCCGACCACGCCCAGCCTTCGACGACCTCCCACCACTAATCGCCACCCCCGGACCGCTCAGCTTTCCCAGCTCCCACTCGGCCTCCTCCGCCGCAGCCATCACCGGGTACAGCCTGCTGCTGCCCCGCACACCGCTGGCGCTGGCCGCCGCCACCATGGCGATCTCGCGCATCCACCTCGGCGTCCATTACCCGAGTGACATCATCGCCGGCGCGTCGCTCGGCACACTCGTCGCCCGACTCACCCGCCGGCTTGCGAACCGCCACCACCCCGCGACGCGATGACCTCGCCTCACGACGCGATGCGCCTCCAGCAGCTCCACCATCTGCACTTCGGCCTGCGCGCCGTCGCCGAACGCCGCGAACGCTCGGTCGCCGTAATCGTCCCGACCCTCAACGAAGCCGCCACGATCGGCCGCACCGTCGCCGCGCTCGTCGCGCTGCGGCGCGCCGGCGTACTCGACCGCGTGCTCGTCGCCGATGCCTCCACCGACGACACCCCACGGATCGCCGAACGCGCCGGCGCCGAAGTCGTCCGCCAACGCGACCTCCACACCGACCTAGGACCGGTCCTCGGCAAAGGCGACGCAATGTGGCGCGCCGCCAGCATCTGCACTGGCGAAGAGGTGCTCTGCTTCGTCGACGGTGACTCAGCCGACTTCGCCGACCACTTCCCACTCGCGCTGATCGGCGCCACCGCGATGGCCGGCCACCGCTTCGCCAAAGGCACCTACCAACGGCCCTTCCTCGATACCACCGGCCGGCGCTCAACCGGCGGCGGCCGCGTCACCCAGCTCACCGCCAAACCACTCCTCGCGATTCTCTTCCCGCCACTCGCCGCATTCGGACAGCCGCTCTCCGGCGAAATCGCGATCGAACGCGACCTGCTTGCCCGGCTCCCGCTCGCCACCGGCTACGCCGTCGACGTCGCACTACTGATCGACGTGTGGCGCGCCGTCGGCCTCGACGCGATGGTCGAAGTCGACCTTGGCACCCGCCAAAATCGCCACCGCCCACTCCACGAACTCGGCCCGATGGCCGAACAGGTCGCCGCCGCGATCATCGACCGCGCCGGCCAATGGCCAGCCGGCGACCCACGCCCCTTCACCGAACGCCCGCCGCGCCGCAGCGCCGTGCCGCGGCTCCCCGACGGAAACTGACCACCATCGGCGGGGAGCCACCACGCCGCGCCGTGCGAAACAATGCCCCCGTGCACATTTCCGCGAAGGTCGACTACGCCGTGCGCGCCGGGATCGAGCTGGCTGCACGACAGGCAGTCGGCGGGGCACTCGTCACCGCCGAACAGATCGCCGAAGCGCAAAACATTCCACGGCCGTTCCTGGCGACGATCCTCCAAGAACTCCGTCGCGCCGGCCTCGTCGACAGCAAACGCGGCGTCGACGGCGGCCACCGGCTCGCCAGACCCGCCGCCCACATCGCCATCGCCGACGTGATCCGAGCGGTCGACGGCCCGCTCGCTGCCGTCGCCGGAGTCGCACCGGAGCAGGTCGACTACCAGGGCGTCTCCGCACCACTGCGCGAAGTCTGGATCGCCGTACGCGCCAGCTTGCGCTCCGTGCTGGAAGTCACCAGCCTCGCCGCACTGGCCGCCGACGAGCTGCCACCGGTCGTCGACGACCTGATCGCCGCGCCCGGCGCCTGGAACCGCCGGTAGATCCTCTCCCCACAGGGCCGTGAGATCGTTCGATTCCACGGCGCCGTGCCGGCGGGCGGATCGGCCCGGCTTCGTGGGAGCGACGATCGCAACGGCCACCGTCGCCGAACGCGCGGCTCTGCGGCAGGCAGCCGAGCCCCACAAAGTGGACTTGATTGATCGGCGATCGTCATTAGTCCGGCGAAGATGCTATAAACCCAAAACATGCCCACTTTTACCGTATTTACGACTCGGCGCCGCACCGTGCTGGCGCGTGCCGCAGCGGCAGCCGCACTGGCAACCGGCCTGGCGGCCTGCGGCGGGGCAAGCGATGACACCGCCGGCAGCGGCGACCAGGAGTCCGCCAGCGGCGCGGTAAAGCTCTCGCTGGTCGCCTACGCCGTACCAAAGCCCGGCTTCGACAAGGTGATCCCCGGCTTCCAGAAGACGGAGGCCGGCAAGGGCGTGACCTTCTCGCAGTCCTACGGAGCCTCCGGCGATCAGTCGCGCAAAGTCGAATCGGGCTTGGGCGCCGACGTCGTGAACTTCTCCGTCGAGCCCGACATCACGCGCCTCGTGAAGGCCGGGCGCGTCGCCAGCGACTGGAACTCCGGCGAGCACCAAGGCGTCCCGTTCGGCTCGGTCGTGACGATTGTCGTGCGCAAGGGTAACCCGAAGGGGATTCACGACTGGGACGACCTACTCAAGTCGGGCATCGAAGTCGTCACCCCGAACCCGTTCAGCTCCGGCTCGGCGAAGTGGAACCTGCTCGCGCCGTACGCGACCAAGAGCGATGGCGGCAAAGACTCCAGTGCCGGCATCGCATACATCTCCAAACTCGTCGCCGGCCACGTCAAAGTGCAGCCGAAATCCGGCCGCGAAGCAACCGAAACCTTCCTGCAAGGCACCGGCGATGCGCTGCTGACCTACGAAAACGAAGCACTCTTCATCGAACGCGACGGTGAGAAGGTCGAGCACGTGACGCCGCCGCAAACCTTCAAGATCGAAAACCCGGTCGCCGTGCTGAAGGACAGCAAACACCCTGAGCAGGCCAAAGCCTTCAACGACTACCTCTACAGCGAAGCCGGGCAGACGCTCTGGGCACAGGCCGGATTCCGGCCGGTCGACACGGCAGTGCTCGCGAAGTTCAAGAGCGACTTCCCCGACCCCGAGAAGCTCTGGACGATCGCCGACCTTGGCGGCTGGAGCAGCGTTGACGACGCGCTCTTTGACGCCGACAACGGCTCGATCGCGAAGATCTACGACAAGGCCACGAGCTAGCCGTGGCCGCTCCGGCCGCTACGCCACGCGCCGCCGCCCCGAGCGGGCGGCGGCGCACCGCCATCCCCGGCGCGATCGGCCCGACCGGGCTGGGTATCGCCACGCTGTGGCTCAGTGTGATCGTGCTGCTGCCACTTGCGGCGGTGACGGCGAAAGCCTTCAGCGGAGGGCTCCCGGGCTTCATCGACGCGATCGACGCGCCGGCTGCTCGCGCCGCGTTGGCCGTCACCGTCGGCACCTCGCTCGTCGTCGCGTTGATCAACGTGGTGATGGGCACGCTCGTCGCGTGGGTGCTGGTCCGCGACGACTTTCCCGGCAAATCGCTGGTCAACGCGCTGATCGACCTGCCGTTTGCGTTGCCGACGATCGTTGCCAGCATCGTGCTGCTCTCGCTCTACGGGCCAGATAGCCCGGTTGGCATCCACCTCAACGCGACGCGGCCGGCGCTCGTCATCGCGCTGCTGTTCGTGACCCTGCCGTTCGTCGTGCGCTCGGTGCAGCCGGTGCTGCTGGAACTCGACCGTGATGTCGAAGAGGCCGCCGCCTCGCTCGGCGCCAGCAACGGCCTGATCTTGCGCCGCATCGTGCTGCCGACACTCGCGCCAGCGATCCTCAGCGGCGCCGGGCTGGCCTTCACCCGGGCGATTGGCGAGTACGGCTCGGTCGTACTGATCGGCGGCGGCATTCCCCGCAAGACCGAGGTCGCCTCGCAGTACATCCAAAAGCAGATCGAAATCGACCGCTTTGTCAACGGCGCGGCCGTCTCGGTCGTGCTGCTGCTGATCGCGTTCTTTACGCTGCTGGTGCTGCGCACCCTCGGCTCACGCGCCGCCCGTCGCGAAGCGAGCGCCGGATGATTGTCGCTCGCAACACCCGCCTCACGTTGCGCGCGATCGCGCTGGCGTACCTCGGCATCCTCGTGGCGTTGCCAATCGGCGTGATTCTCGTTCGCACCTTCGGCGACGGGTTCGTCGCCTTCTGGGATCAAGTCACGACGCCGGCCGCGATCTCCGCGCTCTCGCTGAGTTTGCTGATCGTCGCGATCGTCGTGCCGGTCAACGTCGTCTTCGGCATCGTGACCGCGCTGGCGCTCGCGCGCGGCCGATTCCGCGGGCGCGGCCTGCTGGAAGCGGTCGTCGACCTGCCGTTTGCCGTCTCGCCAATCGTCGTCGGCGTGTCGCTCATCCTGCTCTGGGGCAGCGCCGGATGGTTCGGCTTCATCGAAGACTTCGGCATCAACGTGATCTTCGCGCTGCCCGGCATGGTGCTCGCGACGATCTTCGTGACGTTGCCGTTTGTCGTGCGTGAAGTCGAACCGGTGCTGCATGAGATCGGCGAAGAGCAAGAACAGGCGGCGGCGACGCTCGGAGCGACCCGCTGGCAAACGTTCTGGCGGATCACGCTTCCAGCGATTCGCTGGGGACTGACTTACGGCGTTGTGCTGACAATCGCCCGCTCGCTCGGCGAATTCGGCGCCGTGATCATGGTCTCATCGGGGGTCGCGGGGGACTCGCAGACGCTCACGCTGCTCGTCCACTCGCGCTACATCGACGACCACAACACCTTCGGCGCGTACGCCGCGTCGACGCTACTGATGATCCTTGCGATCACCGCGCTGCTCCTGATGACCGTGCTCGATCGCAGAAAGGCTGCCGCATGACCGACGTGGCACACCGCCAGCCGCAGGCCGCGGCCGACCCGAACCCAACGAACCAAGACGCGATCGTGGTGCGACAGCTCGACAAGCACTACGGCACCTACCATGCATTGCGCACGATCGACCTCGCCATTCCAGACGGCTCGTTGACGGCGCTGCTTGGCCCCTCCGGATCTGGCAAATCGACGTTGCTGCGCACGATCGCCGGGCTTGAAGTGCCCGACGGCGGCACCGTTCACATCGGCGGAGACGACGTGACCTACGTGCCGCCGCAGCAACGCGGGATCGGCTTCGTGTTCCAGCACTACGCCGCCTTCAAGCACATGACGGTCCGCGCCAACGTCGGTTTCGGTCCGTCGATCCGCAAACAGCCGAAACCGGAGATCGACCGTCGCGTCGACGAACTGCTTGAGATCGTCGGCCTTGCCGGCTATCAGGATCGCTACCCGTCGCAGCTCTCCGGCGGCCAGCGCCAGCGCATGGCACTCGCCCGAGCGCTCGCCGTGCAGCCGAAAGTGCTGCTGCTCGACGAGCCGTTCGGCGCACTGGACGCGAAGGTTCGCGCCGACCTGCGGCTCTGGCTGCGCGAACTGCAAGCGACGACCGGGGTGACGACCGTGCTCGTCACCCATGACCAAGAGGAAGCGCTCGACGTTGCCGACCACATCGCGGTGATGAACGAAGGCCAGATTGAGCAGTGGGGGAGCCCCCTTGATGTGTACGAGCGGCCCGCGACCGATTTCGTCATGTCGTTCCTTGGCCCGACCGCTGTGCTGAGTGGACGACTGGTGCGTCCCCACGACCTCGTGCTGCTCGCCGAAGGCAGCGCCGATGGGGTGCCGGTCACGGTCGAACGGGTCGTCCACCTCGGCTTCGAAGTGCGCGTCGATGCCGTCGACGATGACGGCCAGCCCCTGCGCGTGCAGGTCACCCGTGCGATCTCCGGCCAGCTGGGCTTGGAGGCCGGCCGGCGCTACGTCGTACAACACATCGACGACGCGGCTGCCGCACCTGCCTGACCGGCGCGACGGCGCGTCGTGCAGACGCTCGCGCCTGCTCGATCATCGGCGGATTGGCGCGTTGGCGGTCAAGACTGCTGGGGCGAGAACCGACACAATGGGCAGGCTCGGCGCACCTCGCACCGAGCCTGCCCAGCTGTGCTTCTCCGATCTGCCACCGTCGCTCCACGCCCGCCATCGGCATGGGCGAGCCCGCCCGAGGCGATCCGCCTGCGTGACGCCGCGCGCTGGCGGCGCATCTCAATCTGGGCGGCGCTTGCCAGCGCTGCCGGCCTGCTGCTCCTGGCCGTCGCGCCGGGACTCAGCGCGCACGACCACCGCGCAGCGCTCAATGGCGCGCTGGCCTGCCTGCTGCTTGCGGTCGCGGCGTGGCGTGCACACATTCATCCGACGCAGTTCGAAGTCATCGCAGTGGCGCTGGGTGCGGTGGCGGTCATCACCGGGCTGCTGATCGGCTTCGAGCGCACCGGTGGGTTGCCGTTCTTCTTCGTGCTCCCCGTGCTCGGCGGCACCTACCTCCTGACCACGCGGCTCTCCGTCGCCTTGACACTCATCACGCTCGGGGCGCTCGGGCTCGGACTCTGGCTTCGCGCAGGCGGCTGGGACGCCTTGCTGTGGGCGCAGAGCGCGATGGTGATCGCCGTGCTCACCGGCCTGACGCGCGCACTGCGCCGTGGGCGAGACTTGCTGATCCGCGACCTTGAGCGGGTCGCCTCAACCGATGGGCTGACCGGTCTCGCGAACCGCGCGACCTTTGAGGAGGTCGCCGGGCGGTTGCTCGACCGCACGCGGATCGACGGCAGCACCCTGGCGCTCGTGATGTTCGACATCGACCACTTCAAAGCGCTCAACGATCGTGAGGGTCACGCTGCCGGGGATGCCGCGCTGACCGGATTTGCCGAACTGCTTGCCCGTGCGTCGCGTCCGACCGACCTCGTTGCGCGGATTGGCGGCGAAGAGTTCGTCACCGTGATGCCCGGAATGGGCGCCGGTGGCGCCGAGGCGTTCGCGCGGCGCGTCGGTGATCTGCTGCGCGACCAGGCGACGACCGGAACGCGCCTGACGGTCAGCGCAGGCGTCGCGGTGTTCGAAGGCGGCGCGGGCGATGTCGACGGCCTGCTTGGCGACGCCGACCGCGCGCTGTACGCGGCCAAGAGTGCCGGGCGCGATCGCGTCGCGCTGGCCGCACCGGCCGGTGCCCCCAGCGCGTAGCCACCTCGATGCTGTGACGCAGCGGAATCGGTCACGTTGCGGGTAAGGGGCGCTCTGGCGGCGCGCGTTTCCTGAGACTCGGCGCGTTGGCGCCTGAAACCTCCCTGGGAATCGGCTCGCTCTTTGATTCCGCCGCCTATCATTGAGCGCACCACGATGTTGTACTGGCTCATTTTCACCATCCCGCCGTTGTTGCTCGGCCTCTACGCGCAGGCCAAGGTCAAAAGCACCTTCGCGGAGTACTCACAGGTTCGTCCGCAGCGCGGCATCTCAGGTGCCGACGCCGCTGCGGCCGTACTGCAAGCCTCGGGGCTGCCCCAGCTGAGTATCGAACCGATCGAAGGACACCTGACCGACCACTACGACCCATCGACGAAGACGCTGCGGCTCTCGGCCGATGTCGGGTCGAGTTCATCGATTGCTGCGCTGGGCGTCGCGGCGCACGAAGCCGGACATGCGATTCAGGATGCCCATGGGTATCTGCCGATGCGCGTGCGCCAGAGCATCGTGCCGTTCGCGCAGCTCGGCTCGTCGGTCGGGATGTATGCGGTGATGGGTGGCTTGATCCTCAGCGCACAAAGCGCGTTCGGCGTCAGTCTCTTTTACTTTGGGATCGCGCTGTTCGGCGCGGCGGTGCTGTTTCAGCTCGTGACGCTGCCGGTTGAATTCGACGCTTCGCGCCGCGCCCTGGTGGTGCTGGAGCAGAGCGGGCTCCTCGCCTCATCGGAGATCGTCGGTGCCCGCAAGGTGCTCAACGCTGCGGCGCTGACGTACGTCGCCGGTTTCCTTTCGGCGCTGGGCCAGCTGCTGTATTTCGTGTTCGCCTTCGCGCAGAGCCGCGACTAGCGGCGCTTCGCGCGACGAACACACCCCACTGCGGTGGGGCGGCGCCGATGCCTGGTGGCGCCGTCCCACCGCTGTTGCGTGTTCGGTCGCGCGGGAGGCGCAGGCCGTAGACTCGGAGACATGACCGACGCTGAACCGCAGCTGTCCAGTGCCGGCTCGACCCCGGAGGCTGCGGCGAGCGGTGGCCCGGGCGCATTGCGTCGCACCACGAACCGCGCCAAACGCATCCTGCTGGTCGCGATCGGCGCGGTGGTTGCGCTCTTTGCCACCTTCAACAGCCAGCCGGTGGAGGTTCGCTGGATCTTCGGCGCCCCGATCCGCACGCCGCTGATCCTCGCGATCGCCGTGGCCTTCATCGCCGGGGTGGCGATCGGCTGGCTGGTCGCAAAACTTGGCGGACGCAGCCCGCAGAACGGTAATGCCTCACCCTAAGCTTCAGGGTGAGAAACCGCCGTTGGCGGCAGTTTGTGCATCGTGGTGAACGGGCGCGAGCGATACCGCCGTAGCCAAAATCCGCGACGATCGCGGCTGGCGCGGTAGTCTAGAAGTCGTGATCTTCACGACCAAAGCCGAGTACGGGGTTCGGCTCCTCGTCGACCTGGGCAAGGCCGAGTCGGGGGAGCCGGTCGCGCTGAAGGCCATCGCCGAACGCGAAGGGTTGCCGCTGGCGTACCTTGAACGGATCGTCGCGTTGCTGCGCAAGGCCGGCATCGTGGAGAGCACGCGAGGAGCACGCGGCGGCTACCTGCTGTCGCGCAGCCCGGAAGAGATCCGTATGGATCAGGTGATCGAAGCGCTCGACGGGCCGATCGCGCCGATGTCGTGCTTCATCGACGACAGCGCTGCCGAGCTTCAGAAGGTGGTGTGTTCGCACCACGCGATGGACGAACATGGAAATCCCTGTGGTACCAAGCTCCTCTGGACCCGCGTCCACGGCGGTGTGGTGCGGGCGCTCCAGCAAACCTCGCTCGCCGACCTCGTCGCGTTCGAGCAAGGCGGCGTCTCGGCCCTCGGCGCGCGACGCCCGACCGGCGCCGAACTGCCGGTCATGACGGCGTAACGCCGAACGCCGCCCGCCTCCCGGCGCGCACCCGACGGCGCCCGCGCCGCCTCCGCCCCTTACGACGAGAAGCAGACCCCCACTATGGCCACGCTCACGATCAACAACGTTCACGCCCAAGCTGACGACAAGCAGATCCTCAAGGGCCTGAACCTGACCGTCAACGGCGGCGAGGTTCACGCCCTGATGGGTCCGAACGGCGCCGGGAAGTCGACGCTCGCCAACGTCATCATGGGACACCCCCAGCTTGATGTCACCGAAGGGCAGATCACGCTCGACGACGCTGACCTCACTGACGCTGCGCCAGACGAGCGCGCCCACGCCGGGCTCTTCATGGCCTTTCAGTACCCGGTCGCGATCCCGGGTGTCACCGTCACCAAGTACCTGCGCGCCGTGATGAACGCGCACCGCGCCGCCGCCGGAGAGCCGGAGATTTCACTGAAGGAGTTCCGCAAGACGGTCGAAGCGGCGATGGAACTCGTCAACGTGCCGCGGGAGTTCACCACGCGCTACCTCAACGACGGCTTTTCCGGCGGCGAGAAGAAGCGGATGGAAGTCCTCCAGCTCGCGCTGCAAAAGCCGAAGATTGCGATTCTTGACGAAACCGATTCGGGGCTCGACGTCGACGCGCTCAACGTTGTCGCGCACGGCGTCAACGAGGTCGCCAAAGCGAACGGCACCGGCGTGCTGATTATCACGCACTACCAGCGCATCTTGCATCAAGTGCGGCCCGATCGCACCTCGATCCTGATGGACGGGCGGATCGTGCGCCAAGGCGGACCGGAGCTCGTCGAGCAGATCGAAACCAGCGGGTACGAGCAGATCCGCGCCGAAGTCGCCGCAGCCTGACGATGGACATCGGCGGCTCCACCACGAGCAGCGGCGCAGCCGCCTTTGACCTCGACGCGATCCGCGCGCAGTTCCCGGTGCTCGGCGAGGAACACGGCACGCCGATCGTGTACCTCGACTCTGGCGCCAGTGCGCAAAAGCCAGCGGCGGTGATTGACCGCATGGCGACCTTTGCCGCGCACCACTACGCCAACATCCACCGTGGCGTGTATCGCCTCGCGCAAGACGCTGACGCCGCGTACGAGGGCGCGCGCCGCCGCGCCGCCGAGTTCGTCGGCGCCGATCCGCGCGGCACCGTCTTCACGAAGAATGTCACCGAAGCGCTGAACCTCGTTGCGCGCAGCTGGGGCGAAGCGAACCTTGGCCCCGGCGATCAGATCGTGCTGACCGAGCTTGAGCACCACGCCAACCTCGTGCCGTGGCAGCTGATCGCGCAGCGGACAGGCGCCGAATTGGTGTGGATCACCGTGCAAGGCGACGGAACGCTCGACCTCGCGCCGCTGCACGACGCGCTCGCCGGGGGGCGCGTGAAGATGGTGGCCTGTGCACATGTCAGCAATGTGCTCGGGGTCATCCTGCCGGTCGCAGAGATCGTCGATGCCGCCCATGCCGCCGGAGCGCTGGTCACTGTGGATGGTGCCCAAGCGGTGCCCCACATGCCGGTCGACGTCGGCGAGCTCGGCGCCGACTTCTACGGCTGGACCGGCCACAAGTTGTATGGGCCGTCCGGGATCGGCGTGCTGCACGCCCGCCGCGAGTTGCTGGAGGAGATGCCGCCGTTTCTCGTCGGGGGGGACATGATCTCCGTGGTGACGAAGGAGTCGACGACGTGGGCGCCGGTGCCGACGAAGTTCGAGGCTGGCACGCCGCCGATCGTCGAAGCGGCCGGCCTGACGGCCGCGATCGACTTCCTCGACGGCCTCGGGATGCAGGCCGTTCGCGAGCATGGCGTGCAGATCACGCGGTACGCGATGGAGCGGCTGGGTGAGGTCGATGACATTTGGCTGTATGGCCCGCAGTGCGCTGAGGAACGCGGCCCGCTCGTTGCCTTCTCGCTTGATTACGCGCATCCCCACGACATCTCCGAAGTGCTCGCGCGTCGCGGGATTTGCGTGCGCGCCGGCCAGCACTGCGCCGAACCGCTCAACCGCGCGATGGGCGTCTCGGCGACGACCCGCGCCTCCTTCGCGGTCCACACCAGCGAAGCGGAGATCGACGCGCTCGTCGACGGCCTTGCCGAAGTCGCCCGCATCTTCCGCTGACCGGTCCCCCGTAGAGTGAACGGGGATGGACGACCTCTACCGCGAGAACATCCTCGAGCACTACAAGCGCCCGCGGAACTGGCAGTCGCTGGACCCCGCCGACCTGACGGCCCACGACAAGAACCCGTCCTGCGGCGACGAGCTGACGATCACGCTGCGACTCGACGACGCCGGCAAGGTGAGCGCGGTCGGCTTTGAGGGCAACGGCTGCGCGATCAGCACCGCGTCAGCGTCAATGGCCTCCGAGGAGCTGATCGGCCTGACGCCGGACGAGATCCTCAAGCTCGACAAACACTTCATCCTCGATCTCCTCGGCATCGACATCTCCGCAACCCGCATCAAATGCGCGCTGCTCTCGCTGAAGGTCGCGAAATCGGCGGCGCTCGGCGGGGCGGCCGTCGACTGGGAAGCGGACACGCCAGAGGCCGTCTCGCCGCGCAACGAGGTGGGCAGTCGGCATCGTTTGCCGTGACATCGGCATGATGGGGCGGCTTCATCGACGGAGGACGAGCATGAGCAAGACGAACCCCGGCAACTTCTTCGAGGACTTCACCATCGGGCAGGTGATCGACCACGCCACACCGCGCACCGTCACCGAAGGCGACCGGGCCGTCTATGGCTCGCTGTACCCGACCCGCTTCGCGCTGCCGTCCTCCGCTGCATTCGCTGCCGCATCAGGGTTGACGGTCCATCCCGTTGAGGAATTGATCGGCTTTCACATCGCGTTCGGCAAAACGGTGCCGGATGTGTCGCTCAACGCGGTCGCGAACCTCGGCTACGCCGAACTGCGCTTCCACCGACCGGTCGTGCCCGGCGACACGCTGCGGACCTCCTCCGAGGTGATCGGCCTCAAGGAAAACTCCAGCGGCAAGAACGGCGTCGTGTACGTGCGCTCCACGGCGACCAACCAGCGCGGCGAGGTTGCGATCGATTGGGCGCGCTGGGTGATGGTGCATAAGCGCGACCAGAGCCGGCCCGCGCCGGAGACGGTCATCCCCGAGCTGGCGAAGGTTGTCGACCCGGCCGACCTCGTGATCCCCGCCGGACTGGACTTCACGCACTACGACTTCGTGGCAGCCGGCGAACCGCATCGATCCGACGACTACGAGATCGGCGAGAAGATCCACCATGTTGACGGTGTTACCCTCACCGACTCCGAGCACCAGCAGGCAACGCGCCTGTGGCAGAACACCGCGAAGGTCCACTTCAATACCCAGGCGCGCCCCGACGGTCGGCAGCTGATCTACGGCGGCCACATCATCTCAATGGCCCGCGCGCTCTCCTTCAACGGCCTCGCGAATGCGCAGCTGATCGCGGCGATCAACGCGGGTGCGCACACCTCGCCGGCCTTCGCCGGCGACACCGTGTACGCCTGGAGCGAAGTGCTCGACAAGGCCCAGACGACGGCGCCGGGCGTCGACGCGCTGCGGTTGCGGCTCGTCGCCACGAAGGGTCGCGACGAAGGCATGACGCTCAAAGGCGACGACGGCAAGTACGCCGAGGGCGTTCTGCTCGACCTCGACTACTGGGCGCTCATCCCGCGCTGACATCCACCGTTGCACCGGATCTCGGACTGGCAGTTGGTGCTCGCTCGAACACCAACCCACCAGCCGAGATCCGGTGCAACGGACGTGGTGGGGGACAGCAGCGGTCTGACTAGCGCCAGCGCAATTCGGCGGTGCGGGCGCCGGGAGTCGTGATGCGGTAGCCCCGGCCATCGGTTGTCGTGACCGGCAACGCGACCGCGAGTCGCCGTGAGCCTCCGCTGCCGAGCACCGGGATCAGGCGCAGCGGCGACAAGTGCCGTGCATCGACGGGCCGCAATCGCACCAGCTGACGTTCCGGGAGCGTGCCCGCGATGTTCGCGCCACCGCTCACCGAAGCAAGCAAGCGGACCGAGGTGTGGCCACTTGGGACGGCGACATCGACGCGGCCGTCGAGATCGGGGCCGTCGGCGATGAAGCGCGCGCCGCCGAGCTTGAGCTCGCTCGTCGCCGGACGCAGCCGCACCGTCTGCAACAGCTGGCCGTCGGCACCGACGCGCAGCAGCGTGTACCGGCACTGTGGCCGTGATGGGCCGTCGCGAACGGCCGTGCAGCGCGCCGAGGCCGCCAGCAGCAGCGCGTCGCCACTGGCATCGTCGTAGTCGAGCAGGACGGCGTTCCCCGGCGTGGAGATCGTGAGCGGCGCGCGCAGCGCATCACCAGCCCCGTCTTGGAGCGTCAGCGTGATCGCTCCCCGCTGCCCCGGCGTTGCGGTGGCCGGCCAGCGGCTGGTGAGGACCTTCCCGCCGATGAACCGGGTCGCCGGATCGACCTGCGGGAGCGTCTGCTCTGTGGCGAGCAGGTGAGCCACCGGCCGCGGCGGAAGCACCGCGCGCGCCGCCGACGGCAGCGAGGTCACCGCACCGGACGCCAGCCCGTCGATCGGTAGCCGCATCCACGCCCGGCCGTCGTCGGCGGCCAGCAGTTCGCGGCGGCCGTCGCCATCGGCGTCGTCGGCGGTCGCCAGGGCCGCGCCGGGGGAACTCAGGTTGAGTGCCAAAATGCGATCGCCGCTGTGCAGGTTGCTCGGGTCCGGCGCCTTGATTGGGGTGGTGGTGTTCGCCCAACCCGTCGAGCCGGGAATCACGGCGTGGCGGTCGCCGAGATCGACGACGAGTTCGCCGATCCCGTCGCCGGTGATGTCGGCAATGGCGCTCAGCTCGCTGTTCTCCCAGTTCCAGTAGTTGCCGATCACCGAGGCGGGCAGGTCGACGCGGTGTGGCGTCAGCCCCTGCGACCCGGAGACGAGCAGTAGCCCGGCCGGTTTGCCGGTGCGCGGCAGCGAGGTACGAAGCCAGCGGTCGGTCCAGTAGTCCGTCCAGTAGTCGATCCCACCGTCGCCATTGATGTCTGCTTGCAAGACGCGCAGCGACCGAAGTCCAAGTCGTTTGGCGGCCGCGGTCTGTTTCGTGCGTACGGCCACGAGCGGTGCCGGCGTGGCCGACCGCGTGGTAGCCCGTGCGGCGAGTGCGGTTGGCGTGACGGTCGACGTGACGGTGGCTGTGCTGGCGGCGGGTTGCGCGGCGGCGCGACGGTGGCGCAGCGCGAACTGCCGCAGTGCAGCGCGTTTCGTGCTGCTTCGGGCGGCGGCACTGCGGCCGCGGAAGAGATACTGGGTCGCGAAGCCCAGGTCGCCGAGCAGCCCCTCATCGCCGTCGCGCGGGCAGCTGATCGCCTGCGGGATGCCGCGAGCGCTCAACCGCACGGTGCAGTCCCGCCAATCGAGCACCTGCGCGGCGCGGTTGAGGATCAGCAGCGACACGGTCGCGGTGCGGGAGTGACGCGGCCATACCGTCAAGTGGCTGACGGCGACCCCGCGCGATGACGCGCGCACGACGTCGTCGGAGAGCGTGCGCGAGCCGGCGTCGATCGCGGCGATCGTGCCCGGCAGGTGATGGGTGGTGATCGTCCACTCGGCGCTGGTGCCGCGGATCGATGGCTTGAGTCCCGGGACGATCGGGCGTGCGCGAACCGACTCGCTGACGGTGCCATCGGCGCGCGTCAAACGTGCGACGAGGCCGCGTGAATCGGAGGAAATCGAGACCTGCGACGGGCCGCCCGCGAGATCGGAGAACTGCGCCGTGACCGCCGGTTCGTCCTTGGCGCTCGCGATCGTGAGCCGCAGCTGCGCCGCGCTGTCGACTGCCGGAACGGTGAGTGTGTCGCCAGGCAGCAGGTTCGCGGCGTCGGCGAAGGTGCCGCCGAGTTCGCGCCAGCCGACGCCGACGCGCGAACGGCTCGGCGTGCGGTCGATGTTGCCGCCGAATGCGCCCGGCAGGCCGTCGAAGGTGGGGGAGCAGATCGTTGCGGTGGCCTGGAGGTCGCCGTCGAGCACCGATGCAGCGACTTCGTTGGTGATGTCGGCTGGAGTGTCGTCGTCGTCGTCGGCGTCGGCGTCGCTGGCGTCAGCGCCGCCGGCCATGTTGACGAGTGCCGTGTCGAGATCGGTCTGCTGGTACGGGGCGACCGGGGAGCTGCAATCGGGGCGTTCAACGGCACCGAGCAGGCCGAGCGGTTGCAGCGGTACCGGCGGCGATGCCGCGATCGACGTTGCTGGCAGGCAGCAGAGTGCGACCGGCACGATGGCCAGCCGTGAGCGGCAGCGGGGAGGTGTGAAGCGAGACACGGCGGGCATGCTCGCACGTTTCGTCGTGATCGGTTTGCGCGCCGCGTCGCAGCGATTCGGGGCGACCCCTGGTCTTGTCCGCGTCGCCCCGCGGCGGACCGCCGTAGCGCCCGGTGGTGCGGGGTGTCAGCGCGTTGCGGGCCGCCCGCTAGCGTTGCCGGTATATGAGCGAGCGCTATGAGGTCTGTCCCGTCGACGAGCTGCCGCCCGGCGCGCGACGGCGGATCGACGCGGCCGGGATCACGGTGATCGTCGTCAACTGCGACGGCGACTACCTCGCGATCGAAGATCTCTGTTCGCACGACGGCGCGCCGCTCGACGACGGCCCGATCGACTGCGCCGCCGGCACGATCGAATGCCCGCGCCACGGCTCGCTCTTTGACCTGCGCACCGGCCGCCCGAAAACGCTGCCGGCCTACATGCCGATCGAAACGTTCGATGTCGAAGTCGACGGCAGCCAACTGGTGGTGCTCGTTGACTGACCGCAGTCGGTCGTCGTGATCGGTCGTGTACCCCCGGAACGCGACGGCGGCTCGGTCGTTCGTTGAGTCGTGGCTCGTCGGGGCGCTCGGAGGCAGACGTGGCCGAGAAACTGGGTGTGTATCGGCCGCCCGCTCGCAACGACACCCGCACCCGCTGGCGCGCGTCGTCATGGCTGCTGAGCGGTGCGTTGTGCTGCGCGGCGATCTTGATGGCTGCGACATCGGCGATCGCTGCGTCGGCGAGTGCGCCAGCGCCGGTGACGGCCGCAGCGTCGGCGAATGGGCAGGTCGTCACGGTGCAGTGGAAGCTCGGAATAGCCGCGCGCGCCGGTGTGATCGGGCACTTTCAAGTGGCCCTCAAGCGAGTCTCCGCGACGAATTGGAGCATCTATCGTGCCGGCCGCAGGAGCCGTAGGCTGGTTGTGTCCGTGCCCGCTGCGGCGACCTACTCGGTGCGCATCCGGTCGGTGGCGGGAACGCGACGCTCGCGGTGGTCGCCGACGGTCCAGGTGCGAACGGAGTTAGTTGCACGTATCTCCACGCCGGGCGTTTCCGGCGCTGGGGTTGCGGGCGCGCAGGTGTTCGCGCCCGCAACCACCCACCCCCCCAGGGCAACCGGCGAATCGGAGCC
>JASGGQ010000036.1:0-20958 GCA_047604965.1 Patulibacter sp.
GACCGCGCTGTGCATCGCCGGCGTCGTCGTGATCGCGGCCAGCGTCGGACTGGCCGACCCGCTGGAGCGCCCAACGCTCGCGGAACTCACCGCTCGCTTCTCATACGACGCGCTCCCCACCGAATCGACGATGATGCAGCGATGCTCCTGAAGCTCCTGCGGTATTGGCTGCCGACCGCGCTGTGCATCGCCGGCGTCGTCGTGATCGTCGTCGGCCGCATCTCGGAGGAGTCGCTCGATATCGGGATTCCACTCTTCTCCGCCGGCTCGTCGATCTGGCTGCTAAACCTGCTGCACCGCGTCGGCGTGCAAGGCGACCGCGAACGCGGCACCGAAGAGGACGCACGCGCGTTCTTCGCCGAGCACGGCCACTGGCCCGACGAACCCGGCCCCGGGAGCCGCGCATGACAGGAACGCTGACGCGCGACGGCCAGCTCGGCGAGCCGCTGCTGGCAACGAGCGACGAACTGGTCGAATTCGGGCGGCTCGCGAAGGCGCGCGGCCGCTTCGCGATCGACACCGAATTCGTTGGCGAAGGGCGCTACCAGGCGCTGCTGTGCCTCGTACAAGTCGCCGTGTACCTCGACGACGCCGGCGCCGACGACCTGCCGTGGGTGCTGCTCGTCGACCCGCTCGACCCGCACATCGACCCGGCGCCACTGCGCGCAGTGCTCGCCGACCCCGCGATCGAAGTGATCCTCCACGCCGCCCGGCAAGATGTTGCGCTGCTGCGCCGCATCTGGGAGACCGACGTGACGCGCGTCTTCGACACGCAAATCGCCGCCGCCTTCGCCGGCCTGCGCGCACAGATCGGTTACGACGCGCTGCTGCGCGCACTGCTCGGCGTCAAACTCCGCAAAAGCGCCAGCTTCACGAAATGGGACCGCCGCCCGCTGACGGCCGAACAGCTCAGCTACGCCCGCGAAGATGTGCTGCACCTTGAAGCAGCCGCGATGCAGCTCCAAGAGCAGCTGCTCGTACGCGGCCGGCTCCAATGGGCGGTGCAGGAATGCGAGCCGCTCGCCACATCAAGCGACGTGCGCGACATCGACCAGCTGTTCGAGCGACTGCCGAAAATCGCCGGGCTCGATCCCGTCACGCGGGCCGTCGCCCGGGAACTGGTCAGCTGGCGAGAGGCAACCGCCCGTCGCCACGACCGCCCCGCCCAACAGGTGCTCGGCGATCAGGCGCTCGCCGAACTCGCGCGCCGGCGGCCCGCGACGCTCGACGCGCTGCGGCAAATCCGCGGTCTCGGCGAAAGCAACGGGCGCAAGCGCGGCGAGCAGCTGGTCGCCGCGATCGCCGACGGACTCAAACGCGAACCGATCCCACGGCGCCCAATCCGCCAAATCGACACGCGGCCGGAAGATGTCGGCGTGATTGCGCTCTGCGAAGCGCTGCTGCGCACGCGCGCCGCCGCCGCCGGCCTCGCCTACGAACTGCTGGCGACCCGCAACGAACTTCAGCTGCTCGTCTCCGGTGCCCGGGTCGGCGTTGAACACGACGAGGTGCGGGTACTCGCCGGCTGGCGCCGCGAACTGGTCGGCGACGAACTGTTGGCCTTGCTACGCGGCGAGCACACGCTGAAGGTCGGTCCGGACGGCACCGTCGAGATCGCCTGAGCGGCACGCCAACGACGAACGCCACACACCGCCCGCGCGGCGTTGGCCGTGGAAACGGCCGGCTATGCGTTGGCGACGCGCGCGATCTCTTGGGGCGTCGTCAGCCCCGCGAGGACGCGCTCAACGCCATCCTCGAACATCGACTGCATACCTTCGGCGCGCGCAACGCGGTCGATCTCATCGGTGCTGGCGCCGCGCAACGTCAGCCGCCGGATCTCGTCGCTGACCTCAAGCACCTCATACAGCCCGATCCGGCCGCGGTAGCCGGTATCGCCGCACTTCGGGCAGCCGACCGCCGCAAAGGTGTCGTAGATCGTGCCCGGCTCCCGGCCCAGCAGCTCCGACGGAGTTTGCGTCGGCGTTTTGCAGTGCTCGCACAACTTGCGGGCGAGGCGCTGCCCAACGACGCATGCCACCGCAGAGGTCACCATGAACGGCGGCAAGCCCATCTCCACGAGCCGCCCGAGCGCCGTCGCCGCATTGTTGGTGTGCAGCGTCGACAGCACGAGGTGGCCGGTAATCGCCGCCTGCATCGCGATCCGCGCGCTTTCGCCGTCGCGGATCTCACCGACGAGAATCACGTCGGGATCGGCACGCACGGTGGCGCGCAGCCCGGTCGCGAAATCGAGCCCGGTTTTGGCGTTGACCTGCACCTGCTTGATGCCGGCGAGGCGATACTCGACCGGATCTTCGATCGTCACAATCACCCGATCGCCGGTGTTCGTCACCTGAAGCGCACCGTAGATCGTCGTCGTCTTCCCGGAACCGGTCGGGCCGGTCGACAGGATGCCGCCATGCGAATGCGAGAGCGCCCGCCGGAGCTTTTCTTCGGCGCCGGGCTGCATCTGCAACTCTTCGAGACCACGCGCGGTGCCGCCGCTATCGAGCACACGCAACACCACCGCTTCGCCTTCGACCACCGGCAGCGTCACGACGCGCAGGTCGATCCGACGGCCGTCGAACTGAAAGCCGACGCGGCCATCCTGCGGGATCCGCCGCTCGGCAATGTTCAGCTCGGCGAGGATCTTCAGCCGTGAGACGGTGCCGGCCTTCAGATCGCGAGGAATCGAAGCGATGTCATGCACCACGCCATCAATTCGGTATCGGACCTCGATGCCGCGCGGAGTCGGATCAAAGTGGATATCGGAGGCACCACGCTCGATCGCTTGCGCAAGCAGCGACTGCACGAGCCGCACCGCCGGGCCATCATCGGCCGTTGGGTCGCGCAGCGCCTCGACGACCTCCGGCTCACTGTCGTCGATCTGCTCGAAGATCGCTTCGAGCTCCGAACCGGCACCGAGCACCAGCTGGATGCCTTGCAGCAGATCATCGGGGCTGACGACGACCGGCCGCACCCGCTGGCCGGTGAGCATCGCAACATCATCAAGCGCGACGATGTTGCCCGGATCGGTCATCGCGACGACCAGCGTTTCGTCGTCGAACGCGACCGGCAAACACTGGAGGCGGCGGGCGGTCGGCGCATCGATCAGTGCGGCAGCCCGGGGATCGACCTCGGCTGGGATCAGCGGCAGGAACGGCACGCCGAAGCGCTCGGCGATCGCCTGCGACAGCTGATCGGGCGTGATGTGGCCGCGCTCGACGAGCAACTGGCCGACCGGCCGGCCCAGCGCGCGCGCTTCATCGACCGCCGCTTCGACGGTGTCGCGATGCACCCACAGCGCATCGACGACGATATCCCCGAGCCGCCGACGGGGCGTCGGCACCCAGCCAGCTCCGGCGCCCGGCAAGCTCCCCGGCGCCGCCATGTGCGTATGCGCGCCGGCCGGCGCGCCGTGGACGTCGCCCGCGTCGTAGGCGTACAGGTCGTGCCTGGCAGCCGCGTCGTGGGCGGCCGGGTCGGTCGGTTGGAACTGGTCGTCGTACGGCTGCGTCATTGCTGCAAGCGCGCCGAAGAAGATCGCGCGCTCCCACAGCATCGGACGGATCGCCGCGTTACTTAGGCTCGATCCACCGATCTTCGGGTCGCGTGCGCGACAATGGCAGCCGCGTGGCGCACGCTACCCCGCGACGATCGCGAGGACCTCATCGGCGTGGCGTTCCAAGAACGCCGGGCCGACGCCCTTGATCGCCGCCAGCTGGTCGGGGGTCGTCGGGCGCACATCGGCGATCGCTTCGAGCGTGCGGTTCGTTGCGACGGTGTACGCCGGCTTGTCGCCGGCCGCGTCACGCCGCCAGCTCGCAAGCGCCGCGTACAGCTCGGGATCGGGCTGGTACGGGCTTGGCTCATCGGCGCGAGCGCCACGCCCGGCACTCCTGGGCTTCGAGCGCGCGACTGCGGGCAGCTCCGGCAAGCCAAGCTCCGGGTCGCATTGGTCGCAGCAGCGCCCGGTCGGCGCGCCCGGCGAGCGGTCGCCGAAGTGATCGAGCAGCGTGCGGCGGCGGCAGCCGTCGCCGAAGGCGTACCGCTCGATCGCACGGTACGCCCGCCAGCCGCGCTCAGTCGATTCGCGGCAGATCTGCCGTACGGCGTGGTCGTCGAGCGCGCCACCGAGCTGCACGGCAAGGCGCCCGCCACCGAGCGGGCTGAGGGTCGCGCCGCCGGCCCGTTCGACGATCGCCAGCGCAATCCGCCCGGTGTCATCGTCGGGCGCGTCCATCTCGACGATCGACCGTGCATCGGCGCGCGCTCGCAGCCGCCGGTGAAAGGCGTGGACGGCCTCCGGTTCGACGGCGCGCTGCTCGTTGAAGTGGATCAGCCGCGACAGGTCGGCACGAGAGGACAGCAACAACGCGCGGGCCGGCGCACCATCGCGACCGCCGCGACCGGCCTCTTGGTAGTACGCCTCGACCGAGGTTGGCATCGCCCAATGGCAGACGAACCGCACATCGGCCTTGTCGACGCCCATCCCAAACGCATTGGTCGCGACGATCACCTCCAAAGCGCCGCGCATGAAGCCATCCTGCACGGCACCGCGCTGCTCGCCGCTGAGGCCGGCGTGGTAGTGCGCGGCGGCGAGACCCTCGGCGCGTGCGCGCGCGGCGACCTCCTCACAATCCTTGCGCGTACCGCAATACACGATCGCCGGCCGCAACGCCGGGTCGGCGAGCGCACTGAGCAGCCGCGCATTCTTGCGGTCTTTCGTGCCCTTGCCCTCCTCGACGATCACATCCAGCGACAGGTTCGGACGGTCGAAACCAGAGCGGATCATCACCGGATCGCGCAACTGGAGGCGGCCGACGATCTCAGCGGCAACGGCCTCCGTCGCGGTCGCAGTGGCGGCCATCACCGGCGGCCGGCCCAGCCGCTCGATCGCGACCGGCAGCCGCAGATAGTCGGGGCGGAAGTCGTGCCCCCACTCGGCGAGGCAGTGCGCTTCGTCGATCACGAACAGGTCGACGCCGCGCTGTTCGAGCACCCCAACGAAGGCCGGCGACGCAAACCGCTCCGGCGAACAGAAGACGATTCGCGCATATCCGGATCGCAGATCGTCGAAGGCCGCGCGCGCCTCCTCCTCCCCCATCCCCGACGCGACCATCGTCGCCGGGTGGCCGTCGGCGGCGAGCCGCCGCAGCTGGTCGGCCATCAATGCGATCAGCGGGCTGACCACCACCGTCAAGCCGGGGCGCGCCAGCCCCGGCAACTGGTAGCACAGGCTCTTGCCGCCGCCGGTCGGCATCACGACCAGGCTGTCGCGCCGATCGAGCGCCGCCTGCACCGCTTCGCGCTGGCCGGCACGAAAGCCGTCAAGCCCGACGTGCGCCAGCAGCGCATCGGGCTCCAGCGGTCCCGCGTACGCGGCTCGGCGCGTCGGCGGCAGATCGCGGGAGCGGTCGACCGAGGACGCGGAGCGCTCCGTCGCAGCGCCGACGTCGGGCGCCGCAGGCCGCTCTCGTACGCGCGCCCCAAGCCGCTCCGCCAGCTCGCGCTCAGCCGCCTGGCCAGCAGAATCGAGCGCCACCCACGCGCCCCGAGCGGTAGCAAGCGCGCGATCGAGCGATCGGTCGCGGATCCCCGCCATCCGTTCGTCGCCGAGCCGCTGGAGCAGCTCGTGGACGAGATCGGCAAAGGCAGGCACCACCGCACGGTAGCGGGCCGCCCGGTCGGCCCGGTCGCCCCGGCCAGGCGGCCTGAGCCTGAGCGCGCTACTGGATGTTCTTGTAGATCGAGAACATCGGCATGTACATCGAGATCACGACGAAGCCCACGATCCCGCCGATCACGATCAGCATGATCGGCTCCAGGATCGAGGTGAGGCTCTTGATCGCCGCCGCGACCTGATCGTCGTAGAAGTCGGCGATTTTGTTGAGCATCGTCTCCAGCTGCGCCGTCTCCTCGCCGACCGCGATCATGTGGCTGACCATCGTCGGGAACACGCCGCTCTCGCGGACCGGCTCGACGATCGTGCCGCCACTGCGAACGTTCTCGATCACGTTCTCCATCGTGCGCTCGATCGCAATGCTGCCGGAGACCTTCCCGGTGACTTCCAGCGCTTGGAGCAGCGGCACGCCAGCACCGGTGAGCGCCGCGAGCGTACGGCTCCAGCGCGCGATCGCGACCTTTTGCACGATGTCGCCGATCTTGAACGGCGCACGGCGGCCGAGGTCCTGCCACCGCTCGCGGCCAGCCGGCGAGGACTTCCAACGACGGAACAGGTAGACGGTGCCAAACAGCCCGCCGAAGACGATGTACCACCGCTGCTTGACGAAATCCGACGCGGCCACCGTCCCCTTCGTGATCGCCGGCAGTTCGCCACCGAGATCTTTGAACATATTCGTGAACTGCGGCACGATGAAGGTGAGCATCGCGAGCAGCACGAGGCCCGCGAAGGTGAAGATCACGATCGGATAGGTCATCGCCGACTTCACCTGGCGCCGCAACTGCTCGGAGGCTTCGAGCTGCGAGGCGACGCGATCGAGCGCCGATTCGAGCACGCCGCCGGCCTCACCGGCGCGCACCATCGAAACGAACAGCTCATCGAAGCATTTCGGATGTTGCTCAAGCGCATCGCTAAACGACGCGCCAGCTTCGATCCGCTGCGCCGCATCGCGCAGCGCCGCCGAGAGCGTTTTGTTTTCGGTCTGTTCCTGGATGACCGTCAGCGCACGCAGGATCGGCATGCCGGAGTTAATCATCGTCGAGAGCTGTCGCGACATGATCGCCAGATCGGCCAGCTTGACCTTGCCTCCGAACGACAGACTCAGCTCGCGATTCGCGGTTTTGCTGCGGTCCTTGAGTTCAAGCACCATCAGGCCCTTGGCCTTCAGCTGCTCGGTCGCGGCGTTGAGCGAATCGGCGTCAAGCACGCCGCGCGTCGAAGCTCCGCGCGCATCGACCGCTTTCCATGCGAACTGCGTCATTCTTCAGGCCCTTCCCTCTGGCGCGCTACGCGGCGGCCGCCGCCGCACCAAGCAGACGATGAAGCTCTTCGAGATCGGCGCAACGTTCCTCCGCGAGTTGGCGGGTGATCACGCCGTGGTGTGCGAGCGCGGCCAACGCGGCATCCATCGTCTGCATGCCGTGCGCGGCCCCGGTCTGGATCGCCGAGTAGATCTGCGGCGTTTTGCCTTCGCGAATCAGGTTGCGGATACCGGCGGTCGGCACCAGCACCTCGCAAGCGCAAACGCGCCCCGCACCGTCGGCGGTCGGCAGCAACTGCTGCGTGATGATCCCCTGAAGCGCCCCGGAGAGCTGCATTCGCACCTGCTGCTGTTGGGCCGCGGGGAACACATCGACGATGCGGTCAACCGCCTGCGGCGCCGACTGCGTGTGCAGCGTCGCGAACACCAAGTGGCCGGTCTCCGCTGCGGTCAGCGCCGTGTGGATCGTCTCCTGGTCGCGCATTTCGCCGACGAGAATCACGTCCGGGTCTTGCCGCAGCGCGGCTCGCAGCGCCTCCGAGAAGCTCCGTGCATCAGCGCCGATCTCACGTTGGTTGACGACGCTCTGCTTATGGCGGTGCAGAAACTCGATCGGGTCTTCGACCGTCATGATGTGCTCCTGGCGCGTCATGTTGATCTCGTTGATCATGGCTGCCAGCGTCGTCGACTTGCCCGAGCCGGTGGGGCCGGTCACGAGCACAAAGCCGCGCGGGCGCTGCGTCAGGTCGCGCAGCACCGGTGGCAAGCTCAGCTGATCGAGCGTCGCGATCTCGCTCGGGATGAGGCGCAGCGCAGCGCCCAGCGCCCCGCGCTGAAAGTACACGTTGACGCGAAAGCGGCCGGTATTCGAGGAGCCGTACGCGAAGTCGATCTGCCAGTCGTTCTCTAGGCGCTGCCGCTGATCGTTGTTGAGGATCGAATAGATCAGCTCGCGGGTATCGGACGGCGACATCGGCGCGTAGCCGTCGAGCGCACGCAGCTTGCCACGCACTCGGGCCATCGGCGGAACCCCGGCGGCCAAATGCAGATCGGAGGCGCGCAACCGCACCGTCTCTAGCAGTAGGTCAGCGAAATCGAACTCCACGGTCGTGTCGTCGGCTGCCGGCTCGCGTTCCTTGAGGAGCGGTTTGCGCGTGATTCGCGACCCCGCCGCTCACGCGCGCTCGTACGCACTCGCGCTCATACGCACTCGTGCGGTGCGGTGCGGCGCGGCGGCGCGCTACGTCGTGCCGCACACCCGCGCGACCTCTTCAACCGAGGTCAGCCCCGATTCGACTTTCGCGAGGCCATCTTCGCGCAGCGTGCGCATGCCGGCGCGACGCGCCGCCGCACCGATCTCCTCGGCGGTCGCGCGTGCCGTCACCAACTCGCGGATCTCCTCGCTGGAGGTCAGCACCTCATACAACCCGATTCGGCCCTTGTAGCCGGAACCACCGCACTTCGGGCAACCAACCGGGCCGTACGCAGCGATCGGCCGGTCGCAGTCGTATCCGTTCGCGCGAAGGATCTCGACCGTCAGCTCGACCTCCTCCTTGCAGTGGGTGCAGAGCTTGCGAGCAAGGCGCTGCGCGACGACCGTCTCGATCGACGACGCGATCAGGAACGGCTCGATGCCCATCTCCATCAAGCGAGAGACGGCACTCGGCGCGTCGTTGGTGTGCAGCGTCGACAGCACGAGGTGGCCGGTCAACGCCGACTCGATCGCGATCTGTGCCGTTTCACGGTCGCGAATCTCGCCGACCATGATGATGTCCGGGTCGGCGCGCATCAGCGCCCGCAGCCCCTTCGCGAAGCTCAGCCCGGCCTTCGGGTTGACCTGCACCTGGTTGAGCCCCGGCAGTTGGTATTCGACCGGGTCCTCGATCGTGATGATGTTCTTCTCCGGCGTGTTGATCTCGCCGAGTGCCGCATACAGCGTCGTCGATTTGCCGGAGCCGGTCGGCCCGGTCACGAGCACCGCGCCGTACGCCTGGTGGAAGCCCTGCTCGAAGGCGGTACGTTCCTGGTCTCGCATCCCGAGGATGTCGAGGTCCATCACGACATTCGACTTGTCGAGGATCCGCATGATGATCGCTTCGCCGTAGACCGACGGCAAGGTCACGACCCGCAGGTCAAGCTTGTGGCCGTCGATCGTCAGCGAAATGCGGCCATCCTGCGGGATGCGCCGCTCGGCGATGTCGAGGCTCGCCATGATCTTCGTGCGGCTCACGACGCCGGCCGCGAGCTTGCGCGGCACATTCACCGCATCGACGAGCACGCCATCGACGCGGTACCGCACGCGCACCGAATGTTCGCCCGGCTGCAAGTGAATATCCGATGCGCCACGCTCGACCGCCTGCGCGATGATCTGGTTGACGAGTTTGATGACCGGCGCATCGTCGGAGCCGCCGCGCAGATCGACGACGCCATCGTCAGCAGCCGGATCATCGAGGCCGTCATCGGTGACCACGTCATCAAGGCGCGTCAGGCGCGAGATCGCCGCAGAGATATCTTCCCGTGACGCGACGAGTGGGCGAATATCCAAGCCGGTCATCAGCGACATGTCGTCGATCACGATGATGTTCGCCGGATCTGCCATCGCGACGATCAGCGTGCGGTCGTCGAGCAGCTGCACCGGCAGCGCCTCGTAGCGCTTGGCGACAACCGGATCGATCAGGTTCGACGCGCCGAACTCGATCCTGAACAGACTCAGGTCGATCTGATCGATGCCGTGGCGTTCGGAGACCGCCCGAGCCAGCTGCTCCGGCGTCAGCAGCCCCTGTTCAACGAGCAGCCGCTCGACGGGGCGACCGGCGTCGGTCGCTTGCAGCCGCACCGCCTCAACCTCTTCGGCGGAGATCATGCCGAGCATCACGGCGGCGTCCGCGTCGCTTGCCGCCGTGCGTGCCAGGCCTTGTGACGGCGTGATGCCGTCGGCAATCCATTCGTCGGACGGCTGCTCCGTGCCGTCGCCGTCGACCTCGCCGGGTGATGCTGGCGGTTCGCCGGTCGGCTCGTCGCCCTGCTGCACGCGCGCCTGATACGCCGCGTGCTGACGCTCGTACTCGGCGAGCTGACGCTCGTACTCGTCCCACGCAGCCTGCTCGTCCGGCGTTCGCTGTGGCTGGGTGCCTGGCTGCGGCCCGTGGAGCCCCGCCACGCCACGATCGTCATAGGCGGCTGGGCCTGCTCCCCCTCCACCGGGCGCCGCAGCGTGCGGCGGAGGTCCGCCGTCGGCTGCGTGAAGCGTCAGATCACCGGAGTGATCGTCGGCTTGGTGGATCGTGGGTCGCTCCATCGTTGTCGTCTCGTACTGCCGACCGCATCACCGCCACGTCGGGCGATGTTCCGGTCCACAGCTCATAGCTCCTTGCGCCCTGCTGCACCAGGATGTCGAGCCCATCTACGACGGTTGTGCGCTGGGCGGCCTCGGCCGTCAGCACAGTCCCGCCGGGCCGATATGCCAGGTCCACCACGGTGGCGTATTTGGCCAGGTGATCGGTGGCCAGCGGAAGCGCGACCATCGGGTTGGACACATGATCGAGTTCGGCCGCAGTGCAGTTCACCAACAGGTCAGCTGGTGGTGCCAGCTCGCGATCGCGCAGCTCGATCGCGACGCCGCCGAGCGACTCAGTAAGCGCGCGCGCACGCTGCGGCGTGCGATTCCACACCAGCACTTCGCAACCGATACTGACGAGCGCCCACACCACCGCGCGAGCGCTGCCGCCGGCACCAAGCACCACGGCACTCGCCACGGGGCGGCCTGCCAACGCTGCGAGCAACCCCGGCGCGTCGGTGTTCTCGGCGACGATCGTGCCATCGCGTTCATAGATCAGCGTATTCGCCGCGCCGATCGCGACCGCCGCTTCGCTCGCCCGGTCGGCAACCGCCAGCGCCGCCTCCTTGTGCGGGATCGTAACGTTGACCCCCGCAAAGCCCGAGGCCGGCAACGCCCGCAGTACCGCCTCAGCACGCGGCGGCGGGACCGGCAGCAGCTGATAGTCGAGGCCGAGCGCCCGGTGCATCGCCGGCGAACGACTATGGCCGACCGGCCAGCCGACGACGCCGTAGCGCCGCCCGCTCGCGGCCACGAGCCGGTGGCCCGGCGGCGTCAGCACGTCACCGGCGAACGACCAAGCTTCTCGCGCGCCTGGTTGTACTTCGCGGTGTCGGCCTCGAACTTCTCGATCGTGCTGCTGAACGCATGCTCACCGCAGCGGCCCGGCTTGACGACGAAGTACAGGTAACTGACATCGGCCGGGTCGGCGGCCGCTTCGATCGACGCCAGCCCCGGGTTGCCGATCGGCGTCGGCGGCAAGCCGGTACGCAGGCGCGAATTGTATGGGCCGTCGGTATCAAGCTCGCTTTGGCGGATCGGGTTCGTCCAATCGCCGCTGGCATAGCGGAAGGTCGCATCGATCCCGAGCGGCATATCGGCCTTGAGGCGGTTGTAGATCACCGCGGCGATCAGTCGGCGTTCGCGCGTCAGCCGCGCTTCGCGTTCGACCATCGACGCGATGATCAGCACCTCGTACCTCGTCAAGCCGGCCTTGGTGGCGTGGGTCATCGAGATGCCGCTGAAGTTCTGCTGGAACGACTGGAGCTGGCGGACGATCAGATCGCGTGAGGTGACCGGCACCGGCAGCTCGTAGGTCGCCGGAAAGAGGAAGCCCTCCAGCGTCTGGGCGCTTGCCGGCATCTTGTACAGCGTGCGCAGCTGCGAGCGCCGTTCCTTGAACACCGCTCGCGCGGTGGCGCGGTAGTCCTTGAGCGTGTTCTGACGCTTGAAGCGCTTCGCGTTCTCGCCAATCGAGAGGCCCTCCTGCACGGTGACGGAGGTCGTCTGGAGGGAGGTATTGACATTCGAGCCGCTGAGCTGCGCGAGCGCCGCACCGTATGACATGTCGCGCTTCATCCGCAACGTGCCCGCAACGAGGTCCTGCCGCTTGCCGGCGATCAAGGCGCGCAAGCCGAAGAGCGTGGCGGAATCGACGACGCCCGCCTCTTGGAGCTTGGCGGCGACCTCCGACGCACTGGAACCCTCGGGAATCGAAACGATCACCTCGCCGGTGCCGGCGCCCTTGAGCGGCTGCCACAGCTTCCACTGTGACCAGCCGACCAGCAGCACCGCGACGACCAGCGCGGCGACCGCCAGCCGGCGGCGGCGTGACGGACGCGGCAGCGTGCCGGTCATGTCCGTGTCTCCCGGCGGGGAGACGACCGTCCGCGCACCTCGGCGGCGATGGACCGCGACGGTGCGGATATCGGGCAGCTCGAACGCTTCGGCCGGCGGCGGTGCTGGCGGATCGGGTTCGATCACGAGCGGCGCTGCGGTCGCCTGCGCGGCGGGATCGTGCGCGGCCGGATGTCGGGGCCGCAGTACCGGACCGGCAGGACCGGCAGGACCGGCAGGCGCCGCCGCCTGCTGCTGTTCGAGATCGCGCTCGAACAGTTCGCTGGCGGCCCACCAGCCGCCATCATCCTGCGTTGCCTCCGGCACCGGAACGACCGGGCGAGCCGGCGTCGAGGCGCGCAATGATGGGGCAGGTGCCGGAGTCGCGGTCGGCGGTGCCGGGGCGGGCTGCGCCTGCGGCTCGGTCGTCGGCGTCGGTGCCGGAGTCGCGGTGGGCGGCGCGGGCGGCTCGGCAGTCGGCGCATCCGGTGGTGCCGCAGCATGCGGCCGGCCGCGCTCGGAGCCCTTCGACGCGACGGCACCATCGGCGCCCCCGCCGACAAACAGCGGATGGTCAGCCGGCGGCTGCCAGTTCGGATCGCCGGTGCGGCGGCGCTCACGATCGATCAGCGCCTGGCGCCGCTCGGCGGCCGTTCGCTCACGCGGCTGACGCCGCCCTCCGCCGAAGAGACTCACTGCGATCGATTGTCCCACGGCCGGTCGGCGGAGGTCTCCGCCGCTGCGCCGAGCGGCCCGCCACCGCGCTCCGTCAGCCAGCCATCAAGCAGATGCGCCGCCGCACGCGAGTCCTCATGCGCGCGCGGATCGATGTCGCGCTCGGCCATCCGCGTCGTGAAGCGCTCGTCATACAGCTCGACCGGCAGCTCAACCGCCGCGCGCAGCCGCTCCGCGAACGCACGGGTCTCGCGCGTCTGCGCCGTCTCGCAGCCGGACAGCCCAATCGGCAGGCCGAGCACGATCTGCTCGACCTGGTGCTCGCGCGCGAGCTGCGCGATCCGCCGCAGCCCGCTCGGCGTCGCGGCCTTGAACACCACCGGGTGCGGCGAGGCGATCGTGCCGGTCGGGTCGCTCATCGCGACGCCGCAGCGGGCGCTGCCGAAATCCAATGCCATCACGCGGCCCACCTTCAGCAACTCCCCACGCAGCACCGCCCGCCGGTCAGCAACGGCGGTACGCACGCATGCCCACAAGCGGTGGGTGGCACCACTAGCTCCCAGCAGCGGTGAGCACCGCACCGCGAGCTTCGGTAATCGCATCGCCAAGCCGCTCGACCTGCTTGCCGCCAGCCTGCGCGACGTTCGGCCGGCCGCCACCGCCACCGCCCATCAGCGGCGCGGCGACCTTGACGACCGCGCCGGCATTGAGGCCGCGGGTCACGAGCTGCGGGCCGAGCGCAACAACCAGCAGCGGCCGCTCCGCGATCACTGCGCCGAACACCACCGCGCCGTCCTCGCCGAGCGTCTGCTGGGCGCGTCCGGCCAGTTCGGCGAGCGCCTTGCCGTCGTCGATCTCAACCGTGCGGGCGACCAGTTCGCCGCCGCCCGGCAGCGCTTCGCGCTCGGTCAGCAGCCGCCCGACATCGGCAGTCAACGCTTCGCGGCGGGCCTTCTCGGCCGTCTTGAGCTGGTCGCGCAGGCCGCCGATCGTCTCGGCAAGCATCTCCGGCTGCGTGCGGGCAGCGTCGGCCGCTTCGGCCAGCAGCCGCTGCGCGGCGCGCAGACGGTCAACCGCCGCCGGGCCGGTCAGCGCTTCGATCCGCCGCACATTCGCCGAGCTGGAGCTTTCGGAGAGGATCGTGAACGCACCGATCTCAGAGGTGCGGGCGACATGCGTGCCGCCGCACAGCTCGCGGCTCCAGTTGCCATCGCCGATCTCAACCATCCGCACAACATCGCCGTACTTCTCGCCGAAGAGCGCCGTCGCGCCGCGCGCCTTCGCCTCGCCGATCGCTAGCCGCTGCCAGCGAACCGGTTGGTCGGCAGCGATCGCGCCGTTGACAAGATCCTCGACTTCGCGCAGCTGGTCGGCCGAGAGGCCCTGGCCGTGGTTGAAGTCGAACCGCAGCTTGTCGGGGCCGACGTACGAGCCGGCTTGGCGGACGTGATCGCCAACGACCTCACGCAGCGCCGATTGCAGCAGGTGCGTCGCCGTGTGGTTGGCCTGCGTGCGGAAGCGTGCGGCATGATCGACCTCGGCGTCAACCACCTCGCCGACCGATAGCCCCTCGGCGTCGGCGGCATCGACGACCAAGATCTGATCCTCGCCGATCCGCACGACATCGCGCACCGCCGCCGAGCGAGCCCCGTCGCTGCCCGGCAGCCCGCCCCACGAGAGCGCGCCACGATCGGCGATCTGGCCGCCGCCGGTCGCGTACAGCGGCGAACGGTCGAGTTTGACAAGCGTCTGCTCGCCGAGCGCTTCGAGCGCCGTGACGCGAGCATCGACGGTACGCAGCTCGCCGTAGCCGGTGAACTCGGTCGGCGTCGTCGCGGTCGCAAGGGTCGCCGCCGCATCGCGCAGCCCGCCGGTCGCCGTCGTCAGCGCCGCGCCGCCGGCCCGCGACTGCTCGCGCTGACGGGCCATGCGACGCTCAAAGCCGGCTTCGTCGACCGTCAGTCCGCGCTCCTGCGCGAGATCGCGGGTGACGTCGTACGGAAAGCCATACGTGTCATGCAGCTTGAAGGCGTCGTCGCCGGAGATTTCGCCGTCAGGCGCCGCCTCGGCAACCTCCTCAAAGAGCTTGGTGCCCTGCTGGAGCGTGCGGCCGAAGGCCTCCTCCTCAGCCCTCACCCAGCGCAGAATCGTCTCGCGTTCGGTCCGCAGATCGGGGTAGGCGGCGCCCATCAGCCGGATCACTTCGTCGACGTACTGCGGCAGGAAGCCGGCCGGGATGCCAATGCGGCTTCCTTGTAGGATCGCGCGGCGCATGATGCGCCGCAGGATGTAGCCGCGCTCCTCGTTGCTCGGCACGACCCCATCGCCGATCAAGAAGGTCATCGCGCGTGCATGGTCGGCGAGGATGCGCAGCGCACGATCATCGGCCGTTTTCGTCGCCAGCTGGCGACCGAGCGCGATCAGTGGCGCGAACTGATCGGTCTCGAAGATCGTCTCGGCGCCTTGCTTGATGAGCGCCATCCGGTTGAGGCCGAGGCCGGTGTCGATGTTTTGCGTCGGCAGCGGCGTCAACGACCCGTCCTCGCCCATGCGGTACTGCATGAATACGAGGTTCCAGAACTCCAGGTAGCGCTCGCCCTCGCCGGCCGGCCGCTCGTCATCGCCACCGTACGCCGGGCCGCGATCGAAGTACAGCTCCGAGCATGGGCCGCACGGGCCGGTCGGCCCCGCCTGCCAAAAGTTGTCCTCGCGGTCGCACAGCACGATGCGCTCGCGCGCAACGCCGACCGAGAGCCACGCCTGGATCGCCTCCTCGTCGGCACCGAGCCCCAGCGCCTCGTCGCCGCCAAAGACGGTCACCCACACCTGCTCGGGCTTGAAGCCGAGGCCGTCGGGCGAGGTGGAGAACTCCCACGCCAGCTCGATCGCCCCCTGTTTGAAGTAGTCGCCGATCGAGAAGTTGCCGAGCATCTCGAAGCAGGTCAGATGCCGCGCGGTCACGCCGACGTTCTCGATGTCGCCGGTGCGGAAGCACTTCTGGCAGCTCGCCAGGCGCGTCGCGGGCGGCTGCTCCTTGCCAAGAAAGTAGTCCTTCAGCGGGTGCATCCCTGCCGTCGTGAGCAGCACTGACGGGTCGTGCGCCGCCGGCACCAGCGAAGCGGAGGGGCGGCGCAGATGGTCCTTCCCCTCGAAATAGCTTAGGTACCGCTCACGGATCTCGTCACTGGTCACAGTGCGGCCGATGATACGGCGCCCACGATCGTCGCGGTCCCCACCACCACGTCGCCGTCGAGCAGGCAGGCGCTCTGTCCCGGTGCCGCGCCGGCAAACGGCTCGTCGAGCACCAGCTCCTCGCCCTCCAGCCGGCAGGCGATCGTCGGCGCGTGGTACCGCAGCCGCACCTCGGTGACGCATTCCGGCGGCGCGTGCAGCGTCAACCCGGAGATTGCGATGCGCGTCGTCAGCAGTTCGTCGCGCTCGCCGACGACGACGGTCGCGTGTTCCTGATCGATCCGCAACACGTAACGCGGCGGGCCACCACCGAGATCCAGGCCGCGACGCTGCCCGACGGTAAAGCGGTGCGCGCCGTCATGTTGGCCGACGACGACGCCGCTGCTATCGACGATCGGCCCGGGGCGCGCTTCGATCTGCCCGTGCCGCGCGAGGAACGCCGCTTTGCCGGTGCCGGCCAAAAAGCAGAGATCCTGCGACTCAGGCCGCCGTGCGACGCTGATGCCGGCCGCTGCGGCCAACTCGCGCACCTGGGGCTTGGCGTAGTCGCCGAGCGGGAAGCGCAGCCGCGCGAGCGTCGCCGGTGCGAGGCCCGCGAGCATGTACGTCTGATCTTTCGCGGGATCGACCGCCGCACGCAGCAAGCCGCGCTCGTCGAGCCGCGCGTAGTGGCCGGTGACGAGCGTCTCGGCCCCGAGCCGGTCGGCGAGATCGACCATCGCGTCGAGCCGCACGTTGCCGTTGCAGGCGACGCACGGGTTCGGCGTGGCGCCGCGTCGATGCCCGTCGAGGTACGGCTCCACCACCCCTGCGCGAAACTCGTCGCGCAGGTCGATCGTCAGGTGCGGCAGTCCCGCCTGATGCGCGACCGACCGCGCGAGCCGCACCGCGCTCGCCGAGCAGCACGAACGCTCGCCGTCGTTCTCGGGGCTGCGCCACAGCTCCAGCGTGACGCACACCACCTCCCGCCCCGCCTCGCGTTCCAAGTGGGCGGCGACGGCGCTGTCGACGCCGCCGGAGAGCGCTACGAGCACGCGGCCACGCAGCAGCTCCTGCGGCGCCGACGCGCGCACCGCATGGCCCAGCGCGACAGCGAGCGCATCGGCCGCAAGATCGGCCGCGTGGAACTTGCCGGCGGAAAGCCCGCCGAGTTCGTCGGCGATCCGGTGCGCGTCGATGCGGGCGGCCGCCAGCAGCGGCTGATGTTCGACGAGCGAGATCGCAGCACTCGCGGCTGCGGTCGCAGCACCACAGCCGCTCGCTTCGAAGCCGGCGGCGGTCACCCGCTCCCCATCGGTGCGCAGGCCGATCCTGATCAGATCGCCGCACGCCGCGCCGCCGGCGATGCCGAGCGCGGCGCCATCGGGGATCTGCCCACGGCCGCAGGGGTACGCAAGGTGCTCGGCGAAACGCTCGTCGGCCACCGCACCAGAGTACGCCGTCTTCGCCGCGTGCCGGCGTCAGCTTGCCGGTGGGCGCGGCGCCGCGCGGCCGCTATGGCGTCGTCGCGGCAGGCTCAGCTTGCACGGCGGCGCTCGTGAGGCGATCGATCCGTACCACGCTCGCGATGCCCGGCAGCACCTTTGCCTCGTGATCGGGCGCGATCACGACGGTCGCGGGCGTACTAGCGATATTGAGCGTCCCGAGCAGCCCCTCGTAGGAGCCGACCTTGCCGGCGGGGATCACGTATACCCGAACGTTGCCGCCCCGGCGGGCGATCTGCGATGTGACCCGTACCCGCATGATGCGATCTTCGGGGGAGGTCGAGTTGGCGATCAGCAGCACGACCGCTTTGCCGGCCTTCAAATCGCTGGCAACCTGCCGCGTCAGCGCATCGGCGATCCGCTGCTGCTTGGAGCGTTTGGCCTCATGGTCGCCCGAGCCGGTGGAACGGTCGGCCGACCCGGTGGCGGCGGCGCCCGCCGGTTGCGAAGCGCTGCCGCTTGCGGCGGAGGCCGGGCTGGTCGGCGTCGTCGCATCCTCCGGGTCGAGGCTCGCGGCGGCATCGCCGGCCTGGCCTGCGTTCTGCGCGGCGTTGTTGGCCGACTCGATCGCTTTGCCCATGCCGGTTTGCGCCGTCGCTCCGCCAGCAGCAACCGGCGGCGCCGTGGCGACCGGCGTCGCAGCGGCCGGCTCAACGGCCTCATCCTTCGGCTGAAGCACCACAAACCACAGCGCGGCAAAGACGAGCACTGCGGCGAGCACCATCTGCATCGGGCGGGAGAGCTGGGTCATCCCTCACTATCTCGGCTGCGCGCCGGAGAACCTGAGCGGTTCCCAGCCTTCCGTGGTGTCCGGCGCGGCGCGTGCGCTGGCTCTGCGGGTTACCGCACGACGGTAAAGGCCCGCACAAGCTCGGCCCAGTTGCGGCCGTCGTACCCTGGCACCCCAATCACCAGCCGGTATTTGCCGGGCGCCAGCGCCCGACCGTGCCAGTTCGGCGTCAGCGTCGACTTGAGCGTCGTGGCCGCGGCGAGCGTGCGGCTGCCACGCAGCGCCACGAAGCGGGTGCAGTGCGGGCGGCCACGCAGCCGCCGGCTCACCGGCCGGCAGGTCGCGTGCGCTCCCCGGCTTTTGCGGCCAGCGCGACCTTGGAGCAGCGTCAGCTCTACCGGCGCCGCACGACTCAGGGAGATCCGCACCTTCGCGCGGGTCGCACGGCGTGCCTTACGGTGGTGCCGCGCCGACGCACGCCGCGCGCGGTGCAGCGTGTGCGGGGTGATCGTGGCGGCGGTCAGCTTCGGCGCGGGAAGCGGCGTCGGCGCCGGCGCCGGCACGGCATCAAAGTGCGCCGCCACGCGACGATCGCTCGTCATCGCCAGCGCGCAGGTCGCCGTCGTCCCAGCCGCAGCACAGTCGTCGCCCCAGCCGAGAAACCGCTGGCCCGGCTTCGCCTGCGCGGTGAGGGTGATCGTGCGCCCGCCACCATAGCCCTGCGTGCAATCGGTCACGCACGCGATGCCCGGCAGGTCGCTCGTCACGGTGCCGCGCGAGAACTGGTCGATCGACACATCGACGCGATGCAGCGCAGGCGCGGTGATGCCGGGCGCGTCGAGCCGCAGCACGCGGTTGTTGCCGCTGTCGGCAATCAGCAGCGTGCCGCCGTCGGCGCTGACCGCCAACCCGGCCGGCTCGATCACTGCTCCCTCCCCCGCGCCTTCGGCGGCGATCGTTTGCCAGTCGTCGAGACCGGCCTGCGGCGTGCCTTGGAGCACGCGCGCGCCATCAGCGGTGCCGGGCCGCTGCTCGCTGACGTACAGCGCGCCGGACCGGTCGAGCGCCAAACCGGCCGGGTGATCCCATCCGGCCGGCGTCCCCGTCGGTGAGGTGACGGTCGCGCCGTCGGGAATGTGGCGGATGCGATGGTCGTCCGCGACGTACGACGACCCGCCGTCCGGCGTCGTCGCGATCGCGACGGGGTTGCCGAGCCCGGTCATCACGACGGTCGTCGAGCCATCGGGATGCACTTCGATGACGCTATCGGAGCCGCGACTGGCGACATAGACGCCGTTCGGCGACGGCGCCAGCCCACGCGGATCGTCGACCGCTCCCTGGGCGGTGACGGCGGCAACGCTCCCGTCGGAGTTCTCGCGCACGACGCGATCGTTGGCGGTATCGGAGATCCACAGCGAACCATCGGCGGTGAAGGTGACCCCCGACGGCAGCTCGAACTGGCCGGGCGCGTTGCCGGGCACCGCATAGCCGATCCCGGCCGAGACGAGGCCGCGCTGGTCGACCTGCGTACCGTCGGCGTCGTACAGCGCGACCCGCTGCGCAAAGGTGTCGGCGACGGCGATCCCACCGGCGGGCGTGAAGGTCACATCGCGCGGGCGGCTCACGTAGCCGAAGCTGCGCCCCGCCAGCCCCCACGCCGCCGTCACGTTGCCGCTGCCATCCAGGCGCTGGATGCGGTTGTTCGCGGTGTCAGTCACGGCGACGCCCGGCCCGGCGTCCTGCTGCGCATGCACGGCGCGCACGATCTCCAGGTTGCCGACGCCCGGCCCATACCCGTGATGGCCGAAGGTGCCGAGGAAGCCGAGCGAGGTGGCGTCGAAGAGCTGCACCCGGCCGGCGAGGTTGTCGGCGACGTACAGCTTCGGCGGCGTGCTGCCGTCGACGGCAACGTCGTACGGAAAGAAGTGCTCGGCGTCGGAGCCGGGCGCGCCGCCGAGCGAGCCGGCTTGGCCGAGCAGCGCGAAGGAGGCGGCGTCGAGCATCACGATCCGGTGGCTGCCGTCATCGGCGACGTACAGCCGCGAGCCGTCGGCACTGAGGGTTAGCCCCTGCGGGTTCTGCAACCCGAGGCTCGCCGGGCTGATCGCCGGGTCGCCGGTCGGCGCGAGTGTGCCGGCGTCGAGCGTCAGCCGTTCGATCCGATCGTTGCCGGAATCGGCGACGTACACGGTGATCGCGGCGCCGGCACTCGCCTGAAACACGGCTAGCCCGCTGGCGACGATCCCGGCCCCGGATGACGGCGTGCCACTCATCAGGTCAAAGAGCGTGCGATCGCCGACGCTCCGCAGGTGCGCGCCGGAAACGGCATCGAAGATCTGCACGCGATCGTTCTCGGCATCGAGCACGAAGAGATGCCCGGACTGGTCGACCGCGACGCCACCGACGACGCCAAGCCGCCCATCTTCGGCACGGGCAGCGCGACTGCCGATGTCGCGCAGCCAGGCGCCCGAGCCATCGAACACCTGCACGATCCCGCTGTACTGATCGCCGACGTACACGCGGGTGCCGCCGCTGCTGAGCGCGACGGCCTGCGGAAAGCGGAAGACGCCGTGCCCCTGTGGTGGCTCACCGACGACCGACGCCACACGCAGCTCGGCGGCCTGCGCCTCACCGGTGCCGGCGGCGCCGTCGGCGCACAGCACGGCCAGCACAGCAAAACTCAGGGACACAAGCGCGGTCAGCGCACGGCGAACGGAGGGCATGCCCCTTCCAACTCACTGGCGCGCCCGGAGTTGCGCCGCA
>JASGGQ010000037.1:0-20919 GCA_047604965.1 Patulibacter sp.
CGTGCGTGCGAGACGGCGTTCAACGCGCCCAGCTCATTTTGAGACAGCTCCTTAGTGTGCGTCGGCCGCCGGGGCTTCGTCAGCGTGGTGCGCGTCGTGGTCGCCGTGATCGTGGTGATCGGGCAGCGCCTTGAACTCGGCGCGCGCATCGCGAATCCACGAGTAGAGCACCATCAGCAGCGTGATCAGCCCGAAGAGGAAGAACACGGGGGATGGCTGCGTGACGCCGACGAGCATGATCGTCGTGGTGACCGCGACCAGCAGCGGCTGGGCGCTCGGGCCAGGGAGGTGAATCTCCTCGCCGACCTCCGGGAGCTGGCGTTCGGTAGCCATTACGGCGTGCCTCCCACGTAGATCACCGACGCGACGAAGCCGGCGCCGGTCATCACGAGGATGACAAGCGTCGAGATCAGCGAGACGCGAAAGTTACTTCTCACGAGTTGCTTGTCCATGGGCGACTCCAGTCTAACCAGGGTGTCGGAGCTGCGAACCGGCGCTTAGAGGCGCGTGTCGCAGACCATCGCGCCGAAGACCAGCGCGAGGTAAAGAAGGCTGTACAGATAAACGCGCAGTGCAAGCGCACGGCTGGGGTTACGGCGCAGGAGTTCCGCGCCGACAAGGAAGACTGCTCCGAGGATCAGCACGGAGGAGAGGTAACGACCCCCCATCCCGTAGGTGAAGAGCGGCACGAGCGTTGAGAGCACGAGGATCACGGTGCTGCCGGAGATCCAGGCACGGGTCGTTGCTTCTCCGCGGACGACCGGCATCATCGGAACTCCGACCTTGGCGTACTCCTCCTTCATCAGCAGCGAGAGCGCCCAGAAGTGTGGTGGGGTCCAGAAGAAGACGATCGCGAAGAGTGCGACCGAGGTCGTGGTGATGTTGCCCTGGACCGCTGACCAGCCGGCCATCGCCGGGAAGGCACCGGCGGCGCCGCCGATGACGATGTTTTGGGGCGTACGGCGTTTGAGCCACACCGTGTAAATCACGACGTACCAAAAGAACCCGGCGAACGAGAGCACCGCCGTCAGCCAATTCACTGCCAGCCCGAGCAGCAGCATGCTGGCCATGAGCAGGAACGCCGCCCAGCCGAGCGCCAGTGCGGGGGAGATCCGCCCCGACGGGATCGGACGGGTCGCGGTGCGGCCCATCTGCACGTCGATGTCACGGTCGTACCAGTGATTGACGGCACCGGCCGCGCCGGCGCACATGTAGCCGCCGAGGATCGTGGTGAGCACCAACTCCAGCGAGGGCAGGCCGGCGACGTACATCGCGGTGACCGTGGTCAGCAGCAGCAGGCTCTGCACCTTCGGCTTGGTCAGCTCGAAGAGATCCAGCGCGAGCTGGACGACCCGCGGTCGTTCAGCCGCAGCAACGCTGATCGCTGAGGCAGACACTTAGGTGTTCGCCGGCTCGGGCGTGGTTTGCGACCGTGCGGCGACCTCCTGGCGGATGTCCTTCATCGGCTCCACGGAGCGGACGGTCGGGATCACGTCGAAGTTGTGCGCCGGCGGCGGCGAGGTGATGAACCACTCCAGCGTATTGGCGCGCCATGGGTCCGGGCCGGCGATCGCACCGTGCTTGAGTGAACGGTACGCGTTGATCATCGACAGCAGCAGGCCCACGGCGAGCGTGTACGCGCCGATCGTTGAGATCAGGTTCAACGTTGCCCAGTGGCCGTAGTCGCCGTACTCGTAGATCCGGCGCGGCATGCCGGACAGGCCGAGCGAGTGCTGCACGAGGAAGGTCAGGTTGAAGCCGATGAACATGAACCAGAACGACCATTTGCCGAGCGTCTCGCTCATCATCCGGCCCGTGAACTTCGGGTACCAGTAGTAGAGGCCGGAGGTGATCGAGAACATCGCGCCGCCGACGAGCACGTAGTGGAAGTGCGCGACGACGAAGTACGAATCGTGCAGCTGCCAGTCGACCGGGAAGGTCGCCAGGAAGATGCCGGTGATGCCACCGATCAGGAACATCGAAAGGAAGCCGACCGCGAACAGCAGCGGCGTCTTGAACTCGATCGCACCGTGGTACATCGTGAAGATCCAGTTGAAGAGCTTGATGCCGGTCGGCACGCCGATCAGGAACGAGCCGATCATGAAGAACACCAGCACGGCGGTTGGGCTCGGCGTCGTGAACATGTGGTGGGCCCACACGAGCGTGCCGAGGAAGGCAATCGAGGCCGTTGCCGCCGCGAGCGCCTTGTAGCCGAAGACCGGCTTGCGCGAGAAGACCGGCAGGACCTCGGAGATAATCCCGAAGCCCGGGATGATCATGATGTACACCTCGGGGTGGCCGAAGAACCAGAACAGGTGCTGCCACAGCATCGGGTCGCCGCCCTGGGTGCTGTCGAAGAAGTTCGTGCCGAAGTGGCGGTCGGTCAGCAGCAACGTGACCGCGACGGCGATCACAGGCAGCGCGATGATCAGCATCACCGCGTAGATCAAGATCGCCCACACAAAGATCGGCAGGCGGCCCCAGCCCATGCCCGGCGCGCGCATGTTGGCGATCGTGACGACGAAGTTCACTGAGCCGACCAGCGAAGAGATGCCGGTGAGGTGGGCGAGGTAGATGAAGGCGTCGGTGCCGAAGCCGGGGGTGAAGGCGTCGTCAGAGAGCGGCGCGTACATCGTCCAGCCGGCTTCCGGTGCGCCGAAGAACAGCGAGGCGTAGAAGACGACGCCGCCGGAGAGGAAGAACCAGAACGACAGTGCGTTGAGCTTCGGGAAGGCCATATCTCGGGCGCCAATCTGAATCGGCGCGATGTAGTTGCCGAAGCCGGCCATGATCGGGATGACGAAGAGGAAGACCATCGTCACGCCGTGCATCGTCAGGATGCTGTTGTAGGTATGCGGATCGAGCAGCGTGTTGTCGGGGGTGCCGAGCTGCGTGCGGATCAGCAACGCCTCCACGCCGCCGAGCACGAAAAAGATCAGCGAGGCGACGATGTACATCAGGCCGATCTTCTTGTGATCGGTCGTCAGGACCCAGGCGCGCCAGCCGGTAAGCGGGCGCTCGACGGTGTCGGTGGTCAGCAGCGGAACGCGCGGCAGTGTGCGTTCGCTGGTCTTCGTGGTTACGTCAGCGGTAGCCATGATTGGTCCTCCGTGAGCTACTGCAGCGTTTTGCCGGCGTCAATCAAGGCGCGCTGCTCGGCAGCGGCGTCCTTCGACTCGGCGAGTTGGGTTTTCTTATCGGCGATCCACGCGGAGAAGTCCGACGGGCTCAGCGCTCGAACCGAGGCCGTCATGTTTGCGTGGTTGCGGCCGCACAGTTCGGCGCACTGGCCGCGGAAGGTGGTGCCGGCGAGCTTGGCCGGGATTTTGAACCAGGTCCAGTTGTTGAAGCCGTTGACGGCGTCGAATTTGCCGCCGAGCTTCGGGATCCACCACGCGTGGTTGACATCCTGCGAGGTGATGCTCAGCAGCACGGTGGTATTCGTCGGCACGACGAGATCGCGGTATGCGTAGGGATCTTGCGTCGAGGGATTGCCGTCGTCGTAGGTGAAGCGGAAGCCGTACTGATACGCGGTGACCTTGACGACCATCGCTTTGCCATCGGCTGGAATCTTCTGGTTCGTGCCGGGATCGGCGACGACTTTGGTGACCGCATAGCCGGAGGGGTCGCTGTTCGGCGGATTGCGGATTGCGCCGAGTTTCATGAACGACACCACCGCGAGGATGATCACGATCCCGGCCGCGCCTGCGGTCAGCCCGATCTCCAGCTGCGTGTTGCCGTGGATCTGCTTGGCCTCATGGCCGCGGCTCGCCTTGAACTTCCACAGGGTGTAGACGAGCAGCCCCTCGACCGCGAAGAAGGTGATCAACCCGGTGACGAGCAACACCATGTACAGCGAGTGGATCGCATCGGCGTTCGGCGATCCGCCCGTCTCCGGGGCGATCCAGCTGGCCGACGCGCTGTCGGCAAGCAGAAGGGAGGCTGAGGCGGTCACTGCGGCGGCGGCGAGCGCCTTCCGCAGACCGGCGGGAAGAGTCTTGAGCGGCACGACCGGCCGGATTCTAACGCTGAGGCGGCGGACGTGGATGGCGACCGCCACCGCGCGCGGTTTTGGCGCTTGCGCACGGGCGTTTCGACACGGTAAAGGCGCACCATCGAGCGCGGGCTTGTCGCGTGCGTCGCACGCGATTGCGTGCCGCGCACTAACGTCCAGGGCATGAGTGACCGGATCGAGAACGTCGTCATCGTCGGAAGCGGCCCCGCCGGCTACACGGCCGCGCTGTACACCGCTCGCGCGAACCTCGAGCCGGTGATCGTCGAAGGGTTCATCTGGGGCGGACTGCTCCAGCAGACGACCGACGTCGAGAATTTCCCCGGCTTCCCCGACGGCATCATGGGGCCAGAGCTGATGCAGCACATGCGCGCCCAGGCCGAACGGTTCGGCGCGCGCCTCGTGACCGATCTCGCCACCGAGATCGTGCTCAGCGATACGCCGGGCGGTATCCACGAAGTGCATGTCGGCGACGACGTCTACCGCACGCGCGCGGTGGTGCTCGCGATGGGTGCCGAGCATAAGAAGCTCGGGATCCCCGGCGAGGAGGAGCTTGGCGGACGAGGCGTTTCCTACTGCGCGACCTGCGACGCGGCCTTCTTCCGGGAGCAGCCGACCCTGATCGTCGGCGGCGGCGACTCGGCGATGGAGGAGGCGATCTTCCTTGCCAAGTTCTCGAGCCAGGTGGTGGTCGTGCATCGCCGCGACGAGTTCCGCGCGAGCAAGATCATGCTCGAACGTGCGCAGGCGACCGACAATCTCGAACTGCTGACGCCGTACGTTGTCGAGGAGTTCGTGCCGGGGGACAGCGGCGCGCTGGACGTGGCAAGGCTTAAGCACAGCGAGAGCGGCGAACTGCGGGAGCTGACGGTCAAGGGCGCCTTCATCGCGATCGGGCACGAGCCGCAGAGCCAACTCGTCGCCGACCAGCTCGCGACCGACGAGGAGGGCTACGTGGTCGTTGAAGGCCGCACGTCGCGCACGGCGCGCCCCGGCGTCTTTGCTGCCGGCGACCTGATCGATCCGTCGTACCGTCAGGCGATCACGGCCGCCGGTTCCGGCTGCGCCGCCGCGCTCGACGCCGAGCGATACCTGCGCGACACCCCGCTCCATGCGGCAGTGCAGGACGCCGCACATGCGGCGTAGCTGTCCTGCCTACGAGAGCGTCGGCTGCCCGGACTTGCTGTGAACATGGACGGCCTCCTCGACCCGCTCGACATCGCGCACCGCGCCGGTATCGGCCGAGGTTGCCATCGCGGCGTACGCGCGTAGCGCGGGGGAGACGCCGCGCTGGCGCGCAGCCGGTCGGTAACCGGTCGTCGCTTCGAGCTGCTCGCGGCGATCGGCGAGCACGTCGGCGGGGACGTCGAGCGTGATCGTCCGGTTCGGGATGTCGATCGAGATCGTGTCGCCGCTCTCGACGAGGGCGATCGCGCCGCCGGCCGCTGCCTCGGGGGAGACGTGGCCGATCGAGAGCCCCGAGGTGCCGCCGGAGAAGCGGCCGTCGGTGATGAGCGCGCAGGCCTTGCCGAGGCCCTTCGACTTCAGGTAGCTCGTCGGATAGAGCATTTCCTGCATGCCGGGGCCGCCCTTCGGGCCCTCGTAGCGGATGACGACGACGTCGCCGGCCTTCACCTCGTTGCCGAGAATGCCCTTGACGGCCGCATCCTGGCTTTCGAAGACGACAGCCGGGCCGGTGAACTTCAGGATCGATTCATCGACGCCCGCCGTCTTCACGATGCAGCCGTCGAGCGCGATGTTGCCCGAGAGAACGGCAAGGCCGCCATCCTTCGAGAACGGATGCTCGACGGAGCGGATAACGCCCTTTTCGCCGTCAGTGTCCAGTTCGTCCCAGCGGGCTTCCTGGCTGAAGGCGACCTGGGTCGGGATGCCGCCGGGCGCGGCGCGGAAGAAGGTGCGCACGGTCTCGCTGCTGGTGCGGGTGATGTCCCAGCGGTCGATGGCGTGGCCGAGCGTTTCGGCATGCACCGTCGGCGTGTCTCGATGCAGCAGGCCGCCGCGGTCGAGTTCGCCGAGAATGCGCATGATGCCGCCGGCGCGGTGCACGTCTTCCATGTGCACGTCCTGCTTGGCGGGCGCGACCTTGGACAGGCAGGGAACACGGCGCGACAGCTGGTCGATATCGTCCATGGTGAAATCGATGCCGCCTTCATAGGCGGCGGCCAGGATGTGCAGCACGGTGTTGGTCGAGCCGCCCATGGCGATGTCGAGCGACATGGCGTTTTCGAAGGCGCGCTTGTTGGCGACGTTGCGCGGCAGGATGCTCTCGTCCTCCTGCTCGTAATAGCGGCGGGCGAGATCGACGATCAGGTGGCCGGCCTCGACGAAGAGGCGCTTGCGGTCGGCATGGGTGGCGAGCGTCGAGCCATTGCCCGGCAGCGACAGGCCGAGCGCCTCGGTGAGGCAGTTCATCGAGTTGGCGGTGAACATGCCCGAGCAGGAGCCGCAGGTCGGGCAGGCGCTGCGCTCGATCACGTCGAGCTGGGCGTCGGTGACGCTCTCGTTGACCGCCAGCGACATCGCGTCGACGAGATCGAGCTTGGCGTGGACGATCCCCTCGATCGCCTGGGTCTTGCCGGCCTCCATCGGGCCGCCGGAGACGAAGACGACCGGGATGTTGAGCCGCAGCGCGGCCATGAGCATCCCGGGGGTGATCTTGTCGCAGTTGGAGATGCAGACGAGGGCGTCGGCGCAGTGCGCCTGCACCATGTACTCGACGCTGTCGGCGATCAGGTCGCGCGACGGCAGCGAGTAGAGCATTCCGCCGTGGCCCATCGCGATGCCGTCGTCAACGGCGATCGTGTTGAACTCGCGCGGGATGCCACCGGCTGAGGTAATCGCGTCGGCGACGATCTCGCCGACCGGCTTGAGATGGGTGTGCCCCGGCACGAACTGCGTGTACGAGTTGGCGACTGCGATGATCGGCTGGCGGCCGAGCGCGTCCTTCGCGACGCCCGCCGCACGCAGCAGAGCGCGGGCACCGGCCATATTGCGGCCGTGCGTGACGGTGCGAGAACGCAGTTGGGGCATGCCCCAAGGCTAGATGATTACTTCCGTGGTTTGAGCCCGCGTCCGCGCGCCGCTCGCGACCAGGCATCGCGCGCAGTTACCCGGCGGAGGGATCTGGGGCGCGGCGCGGGCGGGTCGCCATCCGCGCCCGCTCGACGAGGAACGATGCGGTGCGGACAATCTCGGCCGACAGCTCATCGACATCCGGGATCGTGATCGGGTCGGCGGTGAGCCCAACGCGGATCGCGCCGGCATACGACACCGCAGCCGCCGCCAGACCACGTTCGCCGGTCAGCGGCATGATCGGGAAGACCGCCAGCAGTGGCCGGTCGAGCAGGCTGCGCGCCTCCCGTGGGCCGGGGACGTTGGCAATCAGGATCGACTGCCCGTCCCCGCTGGCTGCCAGGCGCGTTGCGTCGGCAAGTACCGTCGGTGCGGCAAAGCGGTACATCCGCGCGATCTCGTCGGCACCAAGTGCGTCGCCGGATTCGACGGCGCGGGCCGTTGCGGCTTGGACGGCGCGCAACGACTCGACGGGGTCGGCACGGTGCAGCGGCAGCGGCATCTCGACCGGGTCGAGTCGCACGCCGCCATCGATGCCGCGCTTGGCGATCGGCACCAGTGCCGAGACGGAGAGGCCGTGCGCGCGCAACCCCTGCGCGTGCCGCCAGCGCCGCACCCCACCGGCGATCGACGCGACGACCGCATCGTGGATCGTGCCGCCGAAGCGATCACGCACGACGCGCAGCTCCGAGAGCGGCAAGGTGACCGTCGAAAAGGCGCGTTGCTGCCCGCCGCTGCTGTTGAGCGGCTTGTCTTCGCGGCCTCGGCGCAGTGCCGTCTCGACGATCGCGCCGCCGGCATGTTTGGCGACCGCTGCGGCGAGGTGCGTCGGCTTGCGAGCCACGTTGGCCGCCGACAGCGGCGCCTGGAAGAAGCGGTTGGCGAGGCTACCGGCGCCCATCGCCGCCAGCTGCGCGTCGGATGGCGCCGGGCGCGGCAGCCAGCGAAGCGCCTCCTGGGACGGACGATCGGCGAAGAGTGCGGTGACGAGATCGACGCCGACCCCCTTCTCGACGAGCGCGTACGAGGTCTTGGCCAGCAGCGCGAAGTGGCCACGCGCAAGCCCTTCGATCACCCACAGCTCCCACAGTGGCTTGGTGACATCGAGCGGGGTGGAGAGGATCCGCGCGACGTTGCGCTCCAGCAACTCATCGGTACCTGGGCGCGGGAGCGCGGAGCGGCGCAGGTGGTAGTCGAGGTTGAAGGTCGGGTCGTCAATCCAGCGCAGCGGGCCGATCGGTGGATCGACGACGCGCTGGCGCGTGCGCGGCGATGCCGACAGTCGCGCCCGGACATGCGCCCGTAGTTCGTCGGCGGTCGGCGGCGGCCCGTCGAAGATCAGCAGCGTGCCGACATGCAGCCGGCCGGCGTCTCCGCGCTGGAAGAGCGCTGCATCGTTGCGTTCGAGCTCGTCGGCGTACCCCATGTGCTGGCCGCAGTGTAGATGAGTGATTCCGCAGCCCGCCACCGGGTGCGTGGTCGGCGGCTCGCGACGCAATCAATCATCTAGACTCGCCGCCGTGCTGCGTGACGACTGCAACCGGCCGGTCGCCTTCGCCTGGGCCTCCGGAAGCTGGCGCGGCGCACGATGAGGGCCTTGATCGTCGGCGGCGGGGATCGCGGGCTGCGTCTCGCCGAGCGGCTGCGACAACGTGGCGACGCGGCGCGGATCGTGACGCGCAACCCGCAGCGCCGCGCCGAGATCGAAGCGGTCGGCGCCGAATACCTCGACGGCGACCCGGACCGGATCGGCACGCTGCGTTACGCCTGTGAGAACGTCACGATTCTCGTCTGGGCGCTCGGCACCGCCAACGGTGCGCCGGACGACGCCGAACGAATCGCGGCGCTGCACGGTTCGCGGCTTTCGATGATGCTCGAACGCACGATCGACACGACCGTTCGCGGCGTACTCTACGAAAACGCCGGCTCGCTCCCGGCAGAGCACTTCGCCAGCGGCCGCGCGGTGATCGAGCGGATGTGCCGCAGGAACGAGATCCCGTTCGCGCTGCTCGATGCCGACCCTGCCGACCCTGCGGCGTGGGCGACGGCCGCCGATGAGGCCATCACGGGGCTGCTCGCGCAGCAACGCGGGTAGATTCCGCCGCCGTGTCTGACGCGACGACTCCTGTTATCGAGGTTCGCGGGCTCAAGAAGCGTTTTGGCGACTTCGAAGCGGTTCGCGGGCTCGATCTCACCGTGCATCGAGGCGAGGTGCTGGCGATCCTCGGGCCCAACGGCGCGGGGAAGACCACGACGATCGAGATCCTTGAGGGCTACGGCAGTCGCGACGCCGGTGAGGTGCGGGTGCTCGGTCTCGACCCGGCAGGCGCCCCGAAAGCGCTGCGCGAACGGATCGGCATTGTGTTGCAGGAGTGCGGCATCGACCGCTTCCTGACCTGCCGCGAAGTGCTCCAGCAGCACGCCAGCTTTGCCCCGAATCCGCGCGACCCCGACGAACTGCTCGACCTGGTTGGGTTGACCGACAAAGCCAGCGAACGGGTCAAGCGTCTCTCCGGCGGCCAGCAGCGGCGGCTCGACCTCGCGCTCGGCATGGTCGGCAACCCCGAGCTGCTGTTCCTCGATGAGCCGACGACCGGGTTTGACCCGCAGGCCCGCCGCCAGGCGTGGGAGATCGTGCAGGCACTGGCCGGCGATGGCACCACCGTCCTGTTGACGACGCACTACCTCGAAGAGGCGCAGGTGCTCGCTGACCGCGTGGTCGTGTTCTCACGTGGCGAAGTCGTCGAGACCGGCACGCCGGCTGAGCTGGCGGCGCGCACCGGACTGGTGCAGATCTCGTATCAGCCGGCAGCCGGCCAGCCGCAACCGCCGCTGGAGTGCGGAGCCGTCGGTGGGAATGGCCGCTGGCTGGCGGAGGTCCCGGAGGATGGCGCGACACGGCAGCTGGCGCAGCTCACCGGCTGGGCGGTCGAGCACGGCTTGGAGTTGACGGGATTGACGGTCACCCGCCCCTCGCTGGAAGACATCTATCTCGCGTTGATCGCTGCCGAACGCGACGAGGTGCAGGATGCGTGAACTGCGGCTGCTGATCCGCCAGGTCGGCTATGAACGCCGCAGCTTCTTCCGCAACCCGGCGGCCGCAGGCTTCACGCTGATCTTCCCGGTGATGTTCCTCGTGATCTTTGGGTTGCTGTACGGCGGCCAGCAGTACGAGCTCTCGACCGGCACCGTTGACGCGATCCAGTTCCAGCTTGCGCAAATCCTCGTCTTCGCGGTCGTCGGCACGACCTTCGTCGGGCTGGTCACCTCGTTGGCGATTCGGCGCGACAGCGGCGAACTCAAGCGCAAGCGCGGCACGCCGGTCTCGTCGGTCGTGATCCTCGGCGGCGTGATCGGCAACGGGGTTTTGCTCTCACTGCTGATGAGTGCGTTGGTCGTCGGGCTTTCGGTCGTCCTGTTCGGCGCCGACGTGCCGCTCGCGCACCTGCCGGCGCTGCTGCTGACGTTGATCGTCGGCGCGCTGACCTTCTGCGCGCTCGGGTGTTTGGTGGCCGCGATCGTGCCGAACGGCGACTCCGCGTCGGCGACCGCGAACCTCGTGATCTTCCCGCTGTACTTCCTTTCCGGCATCTTCATCCCGGATCTGCCCAGCGGGGTCGAAGCGTTCGCCGGGCATTTTCCGTTGCGGCCGTTCTTGCTGTCGCTCGCCAGCGTGTTCGACACCTCCGCCTCGGCCGGCCCGGATTGGGGGCAACTCGCGGTCGTCGCGATCTGGGGGGTGGTCGCGGCCGCGCTGGCGGTTCGGTACTTCCGCTGGACGCCGCGCCGGTAACGTGCGATCACTTCGACGATGCATTGCGCCACATCTCAGCTGCGCATCCTGCAACCCTTCGTGGAGCGTCATTCGGCATCGCGTCCGGCGCGACATCACATTGCGCGGGCGCCGGACGGATAGGGTGACCCAGAACCCCCGAGGAGGACGATGTCGATCTTCTTGACCGGCGCCACTGGCCTGATCGGTCGGCACCTCGTTGAGGTGTTGCTCCGAGACACCGACGAAACATTGCACCTGCTGGTGCGCGAGGCGTCCCTGCCGAAACTCGAGGCGCTGGTTGAGCGCTGGCCAGCAAGCGCCCGCGACCGGGTTGTGCCGGTCGTCGGCGACCTTGACGTTCCGGCGCTCGGGCTGGACCGCGAGTGGATTCGCGAGCATGCCGGCAAGATCGAGCACTTCTTCCATCTCGCCGCGCTGTACGACCTCGCCGCGAGTGCCGCCGACAACGCCCGCTCGAACGTCTACGGCACGCGCCACGCCGTCGATGCCGCCGGGCTGCTCGATGTCGGGTGTCTGCATCACATTTCCTCGATCGCGGTCGCTGGCCGTTATGACGGCGTGTTCCGTGAGGACATGTTCGACGAGGGGCAGGAGCTGCCGACCGCCTACCACCGCACCAAGTTCGAGGCCGAGCGGATCGTTCGCGACGAGAACGACGTGCCGTGGCGGATCTACCGTCCGTCGGTCGTCGTCGGCAACTCGTGGACCGGCGAGATGGACAAGATCGACGGCCCGTACTACCTGTTCCCGCTCGTGCGCCGGCTCAAGTCGGTGGTGCCGCCGTGGGTGCCGGTCGTCGCGCCGGACGTCGGCGATACCAATGTCGTGCCGGTCGACTACGTCGCCGAAGGCATCGCGTATCTCGCGCAGCAGCCCGGACTCGACGGCCGCGCCTTTCACCTCACAAACCCCGCGCCGCAGCGCGTCGTCGACGTGTACAACGCCTTTGCGCGCGCCGCCGGGGCGCCGCAGATCTCGGCCGCCGTCGATCGCCGGATCACCTCGCTTGTCCCGACCGAAGCGGTCGATCTGGTGATGCGCGGCAGCACGCTCAGGCCACTGCGCAGGCTCGCGACCGAGCCGTTCGGGATCCCCGAGGAGGTGCTCGGTGAACTCGCCTTCGCCCCGATCTTCGACGCGGCGGAAGCGCGGCGTATCCTCGCGGCCGCCAGCATCGACCCGCCGCACCTCGACGACTACGCGGGGCGGCTCTGGGAGTACTGGGATCAGCACATCGATCCCGTGCGCCCAAAGGTCGGCCGCAAGCAGCGCGCCGCGTTGCGGGGCAAGACGGTGCTCGTGACCGGTGCCTCCAGCGGCATCGGCCGCGCGACGGCGCTCAAAGTCGCGGCGGCCGGCGGTGTCCCGTTGCTCGTCTCCCGCACGCGCAGCAAGCTCGAAGAGGTGCAGGAGGAGATCGAAGCGCGCGGCGGCACCGCGCATGTGCATCCGTGCGACCTCTCCGATCTGGAAGCGATCGACGCGCTGGTGCAAGAGGTCACCGCCGAGCATCAGGTCGACGTGCTCGTCAACAACGCCGGCCGTTCGATTCGCCGGTCGGTGGCGCTCAGCTACGACCGCTTCCACGACTTCGAGCGCACGATGCACCTCAACTACTTCGCGCCGGTGCGGTTGACGCTCGGGCTGCTGCCGCACATGGTCGAGCAAGGGCACGGAAACGTCGTCAACGTCACGACGATCGGCGTCACGACGCTGATCCCGCGCTTCTCCGCCTACATCGCGAGCAAGTCTGCACTCGACGCCTTTAGCCAGGTGGTCAACAGCGAAATGGTCAGCAACAAGGTGACGATCACCTCGGTGCGTATGCCACTGGTGCGCACGCCGATGATCGCGCCGACCAAGGCGTACGACTACTTCCCCGCGATCTCACCGGAGGAGGCGGCCGATCTCATCATCGAAGGGGTCGCCGACCGCAAACGCACGGTCGATACCGGTGTCGGTCAGCTCTCCCAGGTGATCCACGCGACCGCGCCACGGTTCGCCGATCGCGTCAAGCATGTCGGTTTCCGGCTCTTCCCCGATTCGCAGGCGGCACTGGGCGCCAGCGGCGCCGATCCGAACGCTTCTTCCGGCACGCTGGAACAACGCGTGGTGGCCGCGTTGCTGCGCGGGATTCACCTCTGAGCGGGCACCGCTGGTCGGGCGTCTTCGACCGCACGCACGATCCACCACTCCCCGTGACCGCAGCCAATCGATCAGTGATTCCTTAGCGTGGTCCGCCGCCGGGGATGATCGGCGCGAGGCGCGCCAGCAGTTCGTCGAGCATTCGTGCCGTGGCGCCCCACACCTGGCGTTCGCCATCGAGCGGGAAGACCGGCAGGTCGAGCGTGGTGCCATCGGCGCGGCGGTAGCGCTGTACCTGGCGTGCGGCTACGAGTTCGATGAGCTGCGGCTCGGCGACCTCGGCGACCTCGCTGGCCTGCGTGACCCAGCTGCTCGGCCGGTCGACGAGCCCGACGTACGGGGTGATCGCGAACCCGGTGCGGTACGTCGTCGTCGGCGGCAAGCTGCCGATCACGTCGACCCGGCTGGCGGGCAGACCGATCTCCTCCTGCGCTTCTCGTAGTGCTGTCGCGAGCAGGTCGGCGTCGTGCGGTTCGGGTCGGCCGCCAGGGAAGGAAAACTCACCGGCGTGTTTGGCAAGCGTCGGGCTGCGGCGCGTCAAGACGACGCGCAGCGCCGTGTCATCGGCGACCAGCGGGATCAGCACCGAAGCGGGACGGTCGCCCGCCAGCGGCTGCCAGATCTGCCGGGCGTACGCTGCGGGGCCGCGGGCGATCAGGTCGGCCAGCACAGTGGCCGAGGGGCGTGTCACGTGCGGGCGCGAAGCTCGACCCGCTCGGTAAACATCGCCTCGCCTTCCAGCGTGCGGTGGATCGGGCATTTGGCGGCGATCACCTTGAGCTTGCCGACCTGCTCCGGCGTGAGATCGTCGGGCAGGCCGAGGACCATGTCGAATTGCGTCGGCGTGCCGCGTTCGGCCGGGTGAAACTCAACTTCGACCGTGAGGTCGTCGAGGTTCCAGCCTTTGCGTTGCGCGTACAGCTGCATCGTGATGGCCGTGCAGCTCACGAGCGACGCCGCGAGCAACTCCTCCGGCGTTGGGCCGGCCCCTGCGCCGCCTTTGCTGGCCGGTTCGTCGGCCAGCAGGCGGTGCGTGCCGACATCGATCACGTGACGGAAGCCGCCTTGAGCATGGGAAACCGCGCGCATGGTCCGGATTTTAGTGGTCGGCCGAACGCCGGGTACCGGCGCGCCGCACGACGCCGGTGTCGCTGCGGTACGTCGAGCGGGTCGGGGCGCCGGATGCGACGGGCTCGCCCGTCGCCGTTACGATCGCGCGCCGAAGTCGGTGGTATAGGTCGCGCCGGTCGATGCTGATGCGGCGGTCGCCACTGGTGCGCCCAACACGACGCCGATGCCAATCTCTTTGAAGGCCGGGTCGAGGATGTTGCGCTTGTGTCCGGCGCTGTTCATCCACGCATCGACCATCTTCGCGGGCGTCGACCGCGAGCCGGTGCCCCAGCCGATGTTCTCACCCAAGAACCAGCGTTTGGCGCCCTTGGTGTAGCTCACCTGCTTGATGCGTGAGCCGAGCGTCGAGCCTTGCGGCGAGACGTGGTTGAAGAACTGCTGCTGCACCATCGCCTGCGAGAACCGCACGGCGGCGAGATCGAGCTTGGCATGCGGCTTGAGCGGCTTGAGACCGGCGTTGGAGCGCTGCTCGTTGAGGAGGCAGAGCGTCGCCTGTTCGAGCACCTCGCCGGAGATGCTCCCCGGCAGCGCATCTGCGCCGCTACAGGCCGTGGCAGCCGCCGCCGGGCTAGCCGTGATGAGCCCGGCGGCGAGCGCCATGGCGATGATCGATGTGGTCGTCCGTGACTGCATTGGTCTGTCGCTCGCAACGCGGCTGGCGTCCGTGCCAACCGTTCGGAGATCGCTGCGATTGTTTGGACGATCGGACGTTGCTTGCTGCTGCACGAGCTGTTGCACGGTCTCTGGACGGTTCGCCGGGGTCGCCCGTCGGATGGCCGTCCACTTCCTTGCGGCGTCGCTCACGGCGCTCGACTGGCCCGACAATGTGTGGTACACCGAAAAATGGTTTTGTACACGAGCCGGTGCTGGCACTCGCTGCGGATGAGGGCTTGCCGCCACTCCGGGCGCAAGCTGCGTACCCTGTGCAGTGATCCGCACGGGGCGTGGCGCAGCCTGGTAGCGCACCTGCTTTGGGAGCAGGGGGTCGGAGGTTCAAATCCTCTCGCCCCGATTCGCGGAGATGAGCCCCCGTAGCTCAGCTGGATAGAGCGGCGGATTTCTACTCCGCGGGCCGGGGGTTCGAATCCCTCCGGGGGCGTGGGGGATCGGGACGTAGAGGCGCGCGGGCGCGGCGCGCCGTGGCGCATTCCACGGCGTTGGACGGTCGCCCAACGTGCCCCGGCATCCCCCGCTATATTTCCTGTTCGTCGCGGTGGGCGTAGCTCAGTTGGTAGAGCTCCGGATTGTGGTTCCGGCGGTCGCGGGTTCAAGCCCCGTCGCTCACCCCTCGCATGCGCGAAGGCCCTGCCGCCCGCAGGGCCTTCGCTGTTTCGGGCGTGAATGCGGAGCCTGACCTGCCCGCTGCGACGCGGTTCAGGAGAGTTCGTAGTCGAGCTCGATGCGGTGCGTGCCGTCGGCGTCGATGACGATGGCACCGGTACCGGTCAAGCCGGCAAGGTCGCCCGTGCCGCTTGCCGGCACGATGAGAAAGAACTCGTGCGCGCGGTCGCTTGGGGTGCGAGCACTCGGCGTTGCAGTTGCCGAGTGCACAAACACAAAGCTGCCTGCCGCGCCGTGAACGCTTCCTGCGAACGACTCGGTCGCGACGTATGTCCCGACGCCGCGTTGCTGGTCAAACGCGGCGGTAAACAAGGTCGCGGAACGCCCGCAGATGTCGCCCTCGAACCGCTTCTCCATGCGAGACACCGTGACCGGCAACCCGGCGTCGATGGCAGGCTCAGGCGCAAGATCGGTCGGCGTGAACGATGCGACCTTGAATGTTCCTGTTGCACGTTGCATGGTGAGCTCCTCGTTCCGATGTGATGCCAGCGCCCCCACCGCCTCTGGTGTGGGTCCGAAGTGCGGTCGTCCCGCGCACGCACGACCGACGCGGGCACGGTAGACCGCGTGCCGGACAGAGATCGCGCGGAGTCGTATGCCGCCCGGACTCGACCCTGCGCCCGTCCACGCCAGGAACACGGGCTCGAACGCTTGCGGGCGCCGCTCGGTGCGCTCCGAGACGGCGGCGGCTACGGCATCAGTCGTGCAAGCAGTGCGCCACCGCGATCGGCATTCGTGATCCGCAGGCGTGGCAACGTGAAGGGGTCGTCGGAGCGCCGCGCGACCCCCGAGTCGACGGTGGTCGCACCCGCATACCCGGCGGCGCGGACCGCAGCCACGACCCGCGCGTCGTACTTCCCGGCCGGATAGCAGAAGAACTGCGGTGTGGAGCCGACCAGTGTGGCAATCTCCCGGCGCGACTGCGTGAGCTCCCGGCGCAGCTGCGCGTCGGAGATCGTCCGCAGATCGGGGTGGGAGACCGTGTGCGAATCAAACTCCCAGCCCTCCCGTGCGAGCTGCGTGGCGAGATGGCGCGGCAAGCCGTCCGGCCCCAAATTGTGCGTCGTGACGTTGAGCACTCCCGGCCAGCCGTAGCGCCGCATCGCCGGTGCGGCGATCGTTGCCTGCGAGAGATAGCCGTCGTCGAAGCTCAACACCACCGGCTTGCGCGGGAGCGGCCCGCCGCGCGTCCACGCGCCGAACACCGCCTTGAGCGTGACCGCCTGATACCCGTCCTTCGCGAGCACCGCCAACTGCCGGCGAAAGTTGTCTTTGGACACCCACAGCTCCGGCAGCGACGCGCCGGCAGGCGGCGTGCCCAGCACGTGATACATCAAGATCGGAACGGCCATCTGGCGCGCCGCCGCGCCCCGGACCACTGGCATCGGCGAACCGGCCGGCGTTGGGGAGAGCGATGCAGCACCATCGGCCGTCGCCGTGCCGGTGCCCGCAGCGCCGCCGCCGGCACCGCGCTCGCCCGGTCGCGCACCAGGCGTGGCATCGTCGCCCGCCAGTCTCAGGCCGACGAGTACCGCGCCGCCGGCAACGGCGGCGGTCGCCACGAGGAGCAGGAGACGCCGGATGGAAACGGGCATCAGGCATGGATACTGCACCGAGCCGGCCGCGCGCGTTGGAGATGGGCCGGCCAGTACCGGACCGGACGAACGTCACGCGCCGTCCCTCACCTGCCGCGACGCTGCCGCCACGCCGGCGCCGTCCGGTCGCCAAACTCGGCGGCCTCTCAGCAAACGCGGACCGGTACCTCAGTCACATACCTCAGCCTGGTGCATGACCCCACGACCAGGCAGGAGCCTCGATGTCGACCAGTACGAACGCCGCGCCCCCGTCGGTTGGCGCGCGGGCACCAGATTTCCGTCGCCGCACCGCGTGGGCGCGGCACCGCGAACGCGCCGATGTGGCCGCCACACCACGGTGGGCACGTGCCGGCTTGGGCGGTGTACTGCTGCTCGCCGCGCTGCTGACGATGTGGGGCCTCAGCCGCAACGGATGGTCGAACGAGTATTACGCAGCGGCGGTGCGTTCCGCCACCGAAAGCTGGAAGGCCTGGTTCTTCGGTTCGCTGGACCCCGGCAGCTTCATCACCGTCGATAAGCCGCCGCTGGCGATCTGGCTGATGGGCCTCTCAACGCGGATCTTCGGCTTTTCCAGCTTGGCGATGCTGCTGCCACAGGCGCTCTGCACCGTTGGCGCAGTCGCGCTGCTGCACGCTACCGTTCGGCGATTCGCCGGGCATGGCACCGCGCTCGCGGCCGCACTTGCCCTGGCGTTGACACCGATCACCGTGGCGATCGGACGGGTCAACAACCCCGACGCACTGCTGGTGCTGCTGCTCGTTGCCTCCGCGTACTTCGTCGTTCGCGCCGTCGAATCGGGGCGCACCCGGCAACTCGCCTGGGCGGGCGTGATGGTCGGCCTGGCCTTCATGACGAAGATGCTGCAGGGCTGGATGGTGCTGCCGGCGCTCGCCGCCACGTACCTTGCGTTCGGTCCGCACGGCGTTGGCCGGCGGATCGGGCAGTTGCTGGTCGCGTTTGCGACGACGGTCGCGGTGAGCGTCGCGTGGCCGCTGGCCGTCACCTTGTGGCCCGGCAGCAAGCCGTACATCGGCGGTTCGACCGATGGCGGCGTGTGGGATCTGATCCTCGGTTATAACGGCCTCGGCCGGATCTTCGGCCAAGGCGGCGGCGGTGGCGGCGCGAACTTCGGCGGTGAGCCGGGGCTGCTGCGCCTCTTCAACACGCAGGTCGGCGGCCAGATCGCATGGTTGATTCCGCTGGCGATCATCGGTTGCGCACTGGCGCTGTGGAGCAGCCGCTCTGCGCCGCGCACCGATCTGCGCCGTGCCGGCGTCGTGCTGTTCGGCCTGTGGGCCTTGGTACATGCGGCGGTCTTCAGCTTCGCCGAGGGTACCTTCCACCCGTACTACGTCAGTGCTTTGGCGCCCGCCGTCGCGGTGCTGGCAGCAATCGGTGCCTTCGAGCTGGTGCGGCTCGCGCGCCGCAGTTGGGCTGGCGTCGCCGCATTCGACCTGGCGTTGATCGGCACTGCCTGGCTCGCGTACGAGCTGCTCGGCCGCACGACCGACGCGCCGGCCTGGGCGGTCGTCGCGGTCCCCGCCGGAGCGATCGTCGCACTGCTGGCATCGCCGGCTCTGCGGCTCGGAGCGGCCGGCCGCTGGCCGCACCTTGGGACGGTCGCAGCGGTCGCGGCGAGCGTTGCGGTACTCGCAGCTCCGGCGTCGTACAGCGTTGCGACGGCAACGCGCACGCTCAACGGCAACAACGTGGTGGCCGGTCCGGCTGGCATCAGCGCAGCCGGCGGCATGGGCGGCGGTGGCGGTGGCATGAGCAGCGGTTCCGGTGGTCCAGGTGGCGCAGGTCAGAACGGGACCGGCGGCGGTGGCCAGCCACCAAGCGGCGCTTCCGGCGCGCAGAGCGGCAATTCGCAGAGCGGCAACGCCGGCATGATGCAGCCGCCGTCGAACAGCGGCACGACCTCGACGAGTTCGAACACGGCGAGTAGCACGACCGCGACGAGCAGCACCGACCAGGCCGCGACGACGAACAGCGGCAGCGTCACGAAGACGACTGATAGCACGAGCAGCTCCAGCGACTCCGCAGCGTCAGCGTCGAGCACCCGCTCGGCAGGTGGCGGTGGCGGCTCGGTCAGCACCGCGTTGATCAAGTACCTCCAAGCCAACCAAGGCTCAGCGAAGTACCTCGTCGCGGCGACCGGCTCGCAGACGACCGCGTCGATCATCATCACGACCGGCGAACCGGTCGTCACGATCGGCGGCTTCACCGGCAGCGACGCGGCGCCGACCGTCTCGCAGCTGGCGCAGATGGTCAAGTCCGGCGAGCTGAAGTACGTGCTCATCGGCGGGAACGGGGGCGGTGGCGCCGGCAGCAGCTCCTCGATCACGCAATGGGTGCAGGAGCACGGCACCGCCGTCACCTCGGTCGAGACTGGCAGCGGCACGCTGTACAAGGTCACGGCGTAACGCAATCGGGCGGGCGACGAACGCGATCTGCCGCAGCGCGCGGCGTCCCAAGCGGGGCGCCGCGCGCGGTCGTGGGCAAGGTGGATCGCGCGCCGGTGCACGGCGACCTGCGCGCCGGTGCCTGCTCGCTCGGTACCGTCGGTCGCGGCCTGCCGCGTGGCGGGCCGCGTTTGAGACGACGCCCGATGCCTGCTCCGAAACGCCCCCTTGCTCGCCCCGCCGCCGTGCTGGCAACCGCGACCGCCGCGCCGTTTGTGCTGTGGTCGACGCTGCCGCTCGGGGCACACGGTGCCAGCCAAGGCCAGGTTGAGCAGCGGATCGAGCAGGGCAAACAGCGTGAGCATTCGCTGCGGTCCGCAGCACAGCGGCTCGGGCGGCTAGAGCAGATCGCCGAGCGGGGGGTGAACGTCCTCCAGCAGCGTCAGGCTCAAGCGCAGTCCGAGCTTGACCGCTGGGAGCGGCGCCTCGCATCGACCGAAACGCGCCTGGCTGCGGCACGCAAGCGGCTCGCCAGCGAGCAGCGCCGCTTGGAGCGCGACCGCACCGTTCTCGCCGGCAACCTGCGAGCCTCGTATCTGCGCGGACGGCCCGACCTCGCGTCGGTCGTGATCTCCTCCGACGGGTTTGCGGATCTCGTCGAACGGTTCCGGTACGAGTCCGATCTGCGAACGCGCAATGCTGAGATCCTTGACCATGTGCGTGAGGCGCGGGCCCGCACCCAAAAGGTCGAGCGGTCACTCAACGGGATCGTGCCGGAGCAGCGCAGCGAGACGGCGGCGGTGCGCCGCGAACGCGACGCCGTCGCGCAGCGCACTGCGGCGCTCGTGCAGCGCCGGCAGCTGCTAGCGCAAGCACGCCAGGCTCGTCTCCAGGCGCTGCGGGCAACGGTCAGTGACCGCAAGCGCGCCGAGCGTACGCTCAAACGATTGATCGCGGAGCAGCAGCGCGCATCGGTCGACAAATCCGGTCCCGGCGGCCCGTGGGCGATCCCGTGGGCGATCGTGCAGTGTGAGTCCGGCGGGCAGAACCTGCCGCCGAACTCGGCCGGTGCCTCCGGCTACTACCAGTTTATGCCCGCCACCTGGCGCGGACTTGGCGGGAGCACCAGCGACGCCTACAAGGCCAGCAAAGCCGAGCAGGACCGGCTTGCCGCAAAGCTCTGGAACGGCGGTGCGGGTGCGAGCAACTGGGACTGCGCCGCGATCGTCGGCATCGCGTAGCTCGCCGTGAGCGTCGCGCTGGGCGCCCCGTTCAGTGCCCCTGCCGACGTGACCGCACGAGCGTTACGCGCCGCGTGCTTCGTGCTTGGCGCGGCTGTGGCCGAGGAGTGCGCCGGGAGGACCGGTCGTGATGATCGTGACGACCGGATACCACCAGCCC
>JASGGQ010000038.1:0-20912 GCA_047604965.1 Patulibacter sp.
GCACCCCGCGCGTGCGTGACTTCGCAGACATCGTCCGCGTGACGGCGAAGACCGGCGGCAACAACCACCGCGTCGCCGGCACGCTCGTCGGCGAGCGCCAGCGCCCGCATCTGATCGAGGCGTGGGGCTGGCGGTTCAACGTGCAGCTCGAGGATCACCTCACCGTGCTGCGCTACGAGGATCAGCCGGGCATGCTCGGGCGCATCGGCACCGCCCTCGGCGATGCCGGCGTCAACATCGTCTCGGCCGCTGTCGGCTACCGCCCGAACGGCTCGGGGGATGGCACCGCGGTGATGGTCGTCAGCTCCGATAAGCCCGTCCCCGCCGAAGCGCTCGACGCGCTCCTGGGCAGCGGCGGCTTCACCGCCGCGCGCACGGTCAGCTTTGCGTAGGGGCGGGGCGGCGGCGCGATCACCGCGCCGCCGTTCCCCCAGACGCCTGGTGGTGAGGAGTCCGCGAGGAGCCTTTGACAGCCGCGCAACCTTGCAGGTGCTTCACTGCCTGGAACATCTGCAAGGTTCGGAGGTCTCGCGCCGCCTGAGTGGCGTAGAGCAGACGATTCCAAGCGGTTCACCGATTGTCCTTGCATTTCTATGATTCCATGGAAGAATTGCAAGGATGTATGGGCGTCGTCTTGCCGCTGAGCTGCGCATGCTGCTGGCGGAATCTCCAGCAGTTGCGCTGACCGGACCCCGCCAAGCGGGGAAGACGACGCTAGCGCTTGAGGTCGCTGCTGAGCGCGCGGCGACGTACCTCGATCTGGAGTCTCCGCGCGACGCGGCACTGCTCGCCGAGCCAGAGCTGTACTTCGATGCCCACGGCGAGGGTTTGCTGATCCTCGATGAGGTGCAGCGTGTCCCCAGTCTTTTTCCCGTGCTGCGCGGTGTGATCGATCGACGGCGACGTGCCGGGCAGCAGTTCGGCCAGTTCCTGCTGCTGGGCTCGGCGTCGATCGATCTCATTGCCGGGAGCAGCGAATCGCTCGCAGGGCGCTTGGCGATCACCGAGCTCGGGACGTTGTCGGCGCTGGAGGTTCCTGCCAGCCGGCACAACGACCTGTGGGTTCGCGGTGGGTTCCCGCCAAGCCTGGACGCGGCGGGTGCGGAAGCAAGTCTCCGGTGGCGTGAGGCGTTCATCTCGACGTACCTCGAACGCGACGTCCCGGCGATGGGCCCTCGTATCCCGAGCACCGCGCTGCGTCGGCTGTGGACGATGCTCGCGCATCAGCAGGGTGGTCAGCTCAACGTCGCGCAGCTCGCGGCCGCGCTTGGCGTGTCGGGGCAGACCGCCGGCCGCTACATCGACGTGCTCGCCGACCTGCTGCTCGTGCGGCGGCTCCCGCCGGTGATGTCGAACGTGGGAAAGCGGATGACGAAGGCGCCGAAGGTCTACGTGCGAGACAGCGGTCTGGTCCACGCGCTGCTCGGCATCACCACGCTCGACGATCTCCTCTCGCACCCGGTCGCCGGCATGAGCTGGGAAGGCCACGTGATCGAGCAGCTGCTCCAAGCGGCCGGTGATCGCGTTGACGTGGGCTTCTACCGCTCATCGGGTGGAGCGGAGATCGACCTCGTTCTCACCTGGCCCGGTGGTGAGACGTGGGCGATCGAGATCAAGCGTACGGCGACGCCCTCGGTGGGCCGTGGCTTCCGTTCAGCGGTCGATGATCTACAGCCCGCCCGCTCCTTCTTCGCCTGCCCCGTCGAGGCCGAGTGCCCGCTGGCGCCGGATGTCACCGCGATCCCGCCCGTCGCGCTCGCAGAGCTGGTGGCGGCGCGAAGGTGACCGGCGGGGCTGCCGCGCGGCGCTACGCGCTTTCTGAGTGAGAGGCCGGGAATCCGGATCGTGCCTGGGCGGTGGTCGATCGGCGTTGCCGCTGATCGATGGCCCTGCCGTGTCGTCCCGCGTCGCATTGCGTGCTGAGAGGTCTTCTCAAGCAGCTTCGGTTGCCCATACCAGAAGAGGCTCAAGGTCACGCCGACGCTGGCGAGTACCGAGGGCGTGCAATACCAGTCTGCCTTCCCCCTCGACCGGAGGCGCCTGAGCGTCGCAGACCACGCGGCGGCTGACGCATGCGCCGCGCCGCCGCCCCATCGGCTCGGCGGGCGTGGTCGGCGCCTGCGCAGCTGGCTGCGGTGCGTCGTCGCCGCGGCGAGCGTCGCCGTTCCGGCAGCACCGGCAGCCGCCGCCACCGGCGACCTGACGCCTGGCTCGCCGGCGACCGTCACGAACACGCTGTCGATGCCCCGTGCGTCGGCAGTATCCCCAGACGGCAAGCAGGTGTACGTCGTCAACCAGAGCGGCACCCTGACGACCTTCCCCCGCAATCCGAGCACCGGCAACCTCAGCGACTCCGCCACGACGATCGCGACCGGCGGCTATCCGTCGGCGATTGCGATGTCGGAGGAGGGCACCTCGCTGTACGTCGCCAACGGCGTCGGCGATTCGATCTCGGTGTACACCCGCGACACCTCAACCGGCGCATTGACGAGTGACGCAACGGTCACCGGCCCGGACGGCCCAATCGGCATCGCCCTCGCGCCCGACGGCAAGACCGTCTACACCGCCAACAGCGGTGAAAGCAAGGTTTCGGCCTTCACGCGCGACACCTCGACCGGCGCGCTGACCTCCCTCGCCTCGTACACGGTGCCGAACTACCCGACATCGGTCGTTGTGTCGCCGGACAACGCCTCGGTGTACGTCACCTCGCGCGCCACCGGCAAGCTCTCGGTGTTCCAGCGCGACACCTCAAACGGGGAGCTGACGGCGGGCTCGCCGGCGACGGTCGATGCGAGCGGCACTTCTGAGTCGGTCGCGATCTCGCCGGATGGCAGCTCGGTGTACGTGACGCACGCCGGCAGTCCGAATGGCACGCTGAACGTGTACTCGCGGGACGCTTCCACCGGCGCACTGACGGCCGGCACTCCGGCGGCGGTCGACGTCGCCGGGACGACGCCGAAGTCGGTGGTCGTCTCTCCCGATGGCCTCTCGGTCTACGTGACCGACGGTTCCGATGGCTCGCTGTCGACCTTCACGCGCGACGAGAGCTCCGGCGCGCTGACCGCGACCACCACGGTCAGCTTCCCCAGCAACACGGCGGCTGACACCCCCTGCTTCTCGCCGGATGGCGACTCGCTGTACGTGCCCACACGGCTCTCGGAATATGACGAAGCGACTGAGACGTTCTCGACGACCTCGTTGGTGTACGTCTTCGCGCGGGAGCTGGCGCCGACGCCGACACCAACGCCCACGCCGACGCCGGAAACCACGCCAACACCGACGCCCGAAACGACGCCAACGCCGACGCCCGAAACGACGCCGGAAACCACGCCAACACCGACGCCCGAAACGACGCCGGAGGCCACGCCAACCCCGACCCCGGACGCGACACCGGAGGCCACGCCAACACCGACGCCCGAAACGACGCCGCAGGCCACGCCAACACCGACGCCCGAAACGACGCCGGAGGCCACGCCAACGCCGACGCCGGCGACCGGCGCTCTGAACCTCCCAGCGAATACGTCAGTGAACGTCGCGTCGACGACCGGGCAGGCGAAGATCCGCTGCGAGATCGCGGGCGACGGAGTGCGCCGCTGCGAGATCGCGATCTACGCCCGCCGCTCGGCGCTGGGCCTCACGAAGCGCGGGAGCAAAACCGACACGCTGATCCGCATCGGGACCGGTACCGCGACGACCGCCAGCGACGGCTCATCGGCGCAGGTGGCCGTGAAGCTCACCCGTGCCGCCCGGCGCGCGCTGAGCCGGCCCGGCGCCAAGCTCGACGTGCAGGTCGAAGCGACGATGACCACCGCCGCCGGCGCGTCGTCGACAACGACGCAAGCGACAACGCTGCGCCTCTCGCGGCAGATCGTCGTCCCAACCGACGGCATCTTCGCCGTCGGCTCGGCAGAGCTGCAAGCGACCGGGAAGCGATTCCTGCAAAGCACCGCGCCGTCGCTCGACGACGCGAGGTCGATCCGCTGCATCGGCCACACCCAAGCCGGCCCGAACCCGGCGGCCAACTACCAGCTCGGGCTCGAGCGTGCGAGGACGGTGTGCGGCTACCTCAAGCGCCTCGGCGTCGATGCCGAAGTGCAATCGGCCAGCCGCGGCCAGCTCGAACCGCGCGCGTCCAACGAGACCGCCGCCGGTCGCGCGAAGAACCGCCGCGTCGAGCTCCAGGTCAGCTACTAGGGCATCACTGATCTATTGGCTGCGGCCACGGGGAATGGATCAGTGGTTCCCTAGCGCGATGCCGGTCCGGGGCCCACACGGGGCCCCGGACCGGCAAACCGCTGAGATGGTTGATCCGGTGGTTTGGCTCGGCCTCTGCACGCATCTCGCCGCATCAACGATCTGCGTTGCTCGTCTCAGCCGGGATCGGGCTGATCGATCGCGACCGCCGACCACCGCGCTACCGCGCCGTCGTCGCCACGGACCGGCGCGATCCGCACCTCGCAGCGCCGCGCGGCACCGCTGATGCCAAGCAGCCGGTAGCTGCCGGAGAAGGGCGTCGCGTCCGACCAGCAGCGATGCCACGCCAGCTCGAAGGCCGTGCGCTCGTCAGGGTGGACGACAGCCAGCCAATCGGGGCGCCCGGCCCGGCGCGGAACCGACCCGAGTTCATCGAGCCAGCGCTGATTGACGAAATCGCAGTCGCCGTGCGCGTCGATCGACCACGCCAGCACCGGCAGGGCGTCGAGCAGATCGTGCGAGCGACGCTCCCCTTCACGCAGCGCAAGCTCAGCCTGAAGGCGCTCGGTCGTGTCCTCAGCCTCGACGAGAAAGTACTCCAGCGCGCCGGCCTCGGAGACGATCGGCGAGACGGTCGCTTCGGCGTGGCGCGTCTGCCCATCCGGGGCACGCACCACATCCTCATACCCGACCGCCGTTCCGGCGCGCGCAACCTCCGCCAGACGCTCGGTCCAGGTGTGCCGCCACGACGAATCGGCGGCGAAATACGGCGTCAGCGCAATGTGCTGACCGATAAACGCCTCGCGCGAAAAGCCGCGTCGTTGCGGACCGTCATTGACCTCGCACACGATCCCGTCGGGATCGAGCAGCGCGATGAAGTTCGGACGCTGCTGAAACACGCGCCACGCAAGCGCGCCATGATCGGGGGACGTCGGGGGGCTGATGTCAATCACTCGCTGCTGATGGGGCGGCCCGGCGCGCAGCTCGCGCGCCGACGAGATACCAGCAGCCTAACGCCCCGATCCAGTGCGCGGCAACGCAATTCAACGAACGCATGCGTTGTCCCAGGACCTCCTGCGCTGGCGGGCGTCTACGCGGCCAGTTCGTTGCACGCGGCGAGCGACACGAACGCCGCGACGACATCTGGATCGAACTGCGTTCCGGCGTGCTCGCTCAGGAAACGCACGGCACGCTCCGGCGCCCACGGCCCCTTGTACGGGCGCTGCGAGACGAGCGCGTCGTACACATCGACAACGGCGACGATCCGCGCCGCCAGCGGCGTACTGTCGTACGCCGACCGGTCCGGATACCCGCGCCCATCCCAGCGCTCGTGGTGCGACCGGGCAATCCGCGCCGCCATCCGCAGGACCGGATCGTCGCCGGCCTCAAGACACAGCGATGCGCCGGCAGCGGCATGGCGCTGCATCTCTTCGCGCTCGCGGGTCGTCAGCGGGCCCGGCTTCTCAAGGATCGAGCGGGTTACCTCGAACTTGCCAACATCATGCAGCGGCGCCGCTTCGCGGATCACCGCCACGAACTCGCGATCGAGCCCCATGCGGCGCGCAACCGACTCGGCGGCGCGCCCGACGCGGCGCGAATGCTCCGGTGTCTCGCCGTCGACGACTTCGGCGAGCGCGGTCAGCCGGCGCACCGCAGCAGCGCACAGCTGCTGAAGGCTCGGCGGCGACTGGTCCACAGCTTCGAGCCTGCACCTGTGTGCGCGAATACACACCGGCCACTGGCCGCTTCTCGCGGACCGGCCAGAGCACTGGTTGACCCCGGCCAACCGGCCGGCGGCGATTGGGCCGCACCATTTGCTGCGGCCAAGGTCGGCTTGCGGAAGGCACGCGCCGCAACGGCACCCGTGTCGGAGCGCGCTACGTCACACGATTCGATCGGGCCGGGGGTGCGGCGCCAACGACCAACCGGCGGGCATCCGCCGCAGCCGCATGCTTGACTTGTCAACGATGCCCGGCCAAATCCGCCTGCTCATCGCAGACGACCACCCGCTGTACCGCTCCAGCGTCGAGCGCGTCATCCGGCTCACCCCCGAGCTTGCCGTCGCCGGCCTGGCGTCCGACGGGCGCGAAGCGCTGCAGAAAATCCAGGAGCTGCAACCGGACATCGCCGTCGTCGATCTACATATGCCGGAACTCGACGGGATCGCGCTGCTCGACGCCCTCGCACAAGAGGACTCCGCGACGAAGGTCGTGATCCTCACCGGGCACCTCGAAAGCCAGCAGGTGTACCGCGCCGTCGAACTTGGGGCTGCGGCCGTCGTCTCCAAGCTCGTCGACCCCGATGCGCTGGTCTCGACGCTGCTTGAGGTCGCCGCCGGCCGCGTCGTGCTCGGGACCGAGGTACAGTCGCTACTGGCCGGCGAGGTCCGCGCCCGCCGGCGCGACGACCGCCCGGTGCTGACCGACCGCGAACGTGAGGTACTCTCGCAGATCGCCGACGGGCAAAGCGTCGCTGAGATCGCCGCGTCGATCCACCTCAGCCCATCGACCGTCAAAAGCCATCTCGAAAGCTTGTACCGCAAGCTCGGCGTCTCCGACCGCGCTTCAGCAGTCGCGACGGCGATGCGCAAGGGCCTGCTGCGCTGAGGGCCTATCCCTGTCGGGCCGCGCGGCATCCTCAACGATCGGCAGCCACACCTCAAACAGCGCACCACCGCTCGGCGGCGATTGCGCGCTCACTGCGCCCCGATGGGCACGCGCGATGCTGTGGACCGCCGCCAGCCCAAGCCCGGTCCCTTGGCCAGTCGGTTTGGTCGTGAAAAACGGGTCGAACACACGGTGCAGCACCGCCGGTGGGATGCCGGGACCGTTGTCTTGCACGCTGATCCTGACGTACGAGCCCGGCTCAAGGCCGGCGGCCTCGGCACTCGCGGCCCCGAGTTCGACGGCGGCGCCACGCACAGCAACCCGCCCGTGTGGCGTGGCAGCGAGCACCTGCGCAGCATTCGTCAGCAGGTTCACGACGAGCTGATGGATCTGCGTCGGATCGCCATCGAGCGGCGGCAGCTTCGGCGGCAGCTCAACGCTGAGTTCGACGCCGACCGGGAACGCTGGCCGCAACAACGCGACCGCTTCGTCGATGATCTCGTGTACGTCGAAGCGGATGAGGCGCGGCGGCTCTTGGCGGCCGAAGGTCATCAGGCGGCCCAGGATGTCGGCAGCGCGCCGTGCGCCGCGTGCGATCTCCGCGATACTTTCGACCGGCTGCTGGCCCGATCGCATCTCGATCTCGGCGACTCGCGCGTAGCTAAGGATCGCGCCGATCACGTTGTTGAAGTCGTGCGCGACCGCACCGACCAGCGTGCCGATCGCCTCCACCTTTTGCAACCGCACGCGCGCCTCGTCTTGGCGGCGCATCGTCGTGAGATCTTGGATCGCCCCGAACATCCGTTGCGGCTGCTGCGCCTCGTCGAATTCCACCGAGGCTACGCAGCCGACCCAGCGCTCTTCCTGCTCGCCATCGGCGGGGCCGACGAGCAGCCGGTACTGGTCGTGAAACGGCGCTCCTCCGAAGGTCATCGCCTGGCGGAACCGGTCGGCGACGCGGTCGCGGTCGTCGGGATGTACCCGGTCGAGGAAACGCTCCATCGCACCGGTGCCGCCGGTCGGTTGATCGCCGAAGCTGACGATCCGGTCGAAGCGTTCGTCGGTGCGGAGTTCCCGCGCATCGGCCCGCCACACGAAACTGCCGAGGCCGGCGAGTGACGCCGCCGCCTCGATCTGCTGGCTTTGGCTGCGGAACAGCTCCTCGGCGGCACGCCGCTCGGTGATGTCGGTCGTGGCGCCAAACCAGCGGCGGATCTTGCCCTGCTCGTCGAAGACCGCGCGCCCACGCGACATCATCCAGCGGTACTCGCCGTCGCGGTTGCGCAGCCGGAACTCCAGTTCGCCAAACGGCTCACCTTGGACGAGCCCCGCGACGTGGGCGTAGTCGTCGGGGTGCAGGAGGTCGACCCAGTCGCCGCTACAGAGTTCAGCTGCGCCGCGCCCGGTGAACTCTTCCCACGCGGGACTGAGGTATTCAAGTTCGCCGTGCGGACCGCTCACCCACACCATCTGCGGCAGCGTCTCGACGACCGCGCGGAAGCGCTCCTCGCTTTCGCGCAGCCGCTCCTCGGCTTCGTAGCGAGCGGTCTGCTCGCGGAACTCCAGCAGGATCAGATCGAGCGTGCCATCGTCGTTGCGCACCGGCGTCATCGACACGTCGATCGCAATGCGCTCGCCGTCCGGCCCCACGTCGTCGCGAATATCGAAGTAGTGCCGGGGCTCGGTGGCGGTTTGCATGACGGCGATCCGCGCTTGCCACTCTGCAGCACGCTCCGGACTTTCGAGTGCCCCGAGATCGACGATCGTGCGCCCGACAACGGCGCTGCGCGACAGGCCGATGCGGGAGACCGCATCGTTGACGTCCATCACCTTGCCGTCCGGGTCGAGGATCGCGACCAGTTGCTGCGTGCGTTCGAAGATCACGTGCAGCAGCCGCTGCTGTTCGCGCACCAGGGCTCGCGACCGGTACTCGCGTTCGACATCTTCGGAGTCCAGCAGGAAACCGATCGGGACGCCGTCGGCGTTGCGCAGCGCGGCGATTCGCACGCGCACGATCAGTACCGGCGCGTCGCCGGCGCCGATCTGATCTTCGAACTCGATGGTGTCGGTCGGAGAGGCCAGTGCTTCGGCGAAGCGCGAGCGCATCCGGCCCTCCCACAGCGGGTCGCCGCCGAAGAGCGGGTCCTCCCACATCGGGCGGTCGAGAATCAGGTCGAGGTCGACCCCGAGCCGTTGCGCGGGATAGTTGTTGACGGCCACGACGACGCCATCGAGATCCACAAACGCGCGGAAGTGATGCGCGTCGAAGAACAGCTGGCGCGACAGCGGGTTCTGCTGCGCTTCGGCGGCGAGGATCCGCAGTTCCGACTGCGTCGGAAAGGTCGGCTCGATAGTGATGTGCTGCGACATGGTCGGCGGACGTGCGCCTCTCCCCCGGTCCGGTGCGCTGCGACCAGCGTAACGCCGCGTCGCGCCGTATTCCACCCGGCGGGCGTGCGAGGCGCCACTCAACCGCACGCGCCTCATTCTGTTAGAGCCTCTTAGTTTGCGTCGAACGTGGCGAGCGGGTGCCACACGCGAATCAGGTACACACCGTGGCGCGCTACCGCTCTCCGGGTGGTCGCAGCGTAGATGGCGGTGGCGCACGAGTTGCGCATCGTGGTGATGGCGCGCAGCAGCTCGATTGGCTGGCCGGGCTGCGCCGGGCTGCCGCCCCGCGCCGGGTCGGCCGGTACGAGTGAGGTCGGTGTGTCGCACGCGACCCGCAACGCGCTCATGGGGGATTGAGTCGCGTTGCGGGCCGCAGCGCGCGCCATCGCACGGGCGAGAGCGATGTGCCTCGCAGGCACGATCGCCGCAGTCGCTTCAGACGAGGGGGAACATCCGAAGCGATCGGCGCCGTGGACCCGTGCCGCCTGGCGGTGATCCTTCACCACCACAGTGTCGGCGCCACCGAAGCGCGCGGCATCGGCCATCCGGACCGTGTTGGGCAGCGTTGCATTGGCCGTTTGGCTGAGGCCGGTTGGAGGAGTTGCCGGCGATCACGCCACCGATCTTCTACGCAGGCGCAACGACCGGCTTGACGCTCGTCGCCGGGCCCGGATCGGCGCTCGCCACCGGTTCGCGTCGGGTCGCCGATCCCGCTGCGGTCGGGTCGGCTGGCGACGCAACATCGGCGACGAACTCGGCGAGCCACAGATCATGCAGCCAGGAGGCGGTGGGGATCGCGGTGCGCCGCGCCGTCAGGCGTGCTTCGTCGGCACACAGCGTCAACCCGCGCCAGTGCCGACTCGGCGCCAGCGTTTCGAGCGCCGCGTGCAGCGCGACCGGAATGGCTCCGCTGGCAGTCAGCCGTCCGTCAGCGCCACCAACCACCACAAAGGCCGGCCACGGACGCTCGCCACGCAGCACGATCGCGCTGTGCGTGACACCAAGCTCAACGGCGACCTGTCGGCCGTGCCGCAGACCGGAGAAGCGGCTGGCGCCGGTGAAGCCGACCGGCCGGTGCAGACGGTTGCGGCGCAGGCCGATGACCTCGACGAGCACCAGCTCCATTGGTGCGACGAGCTGCTGCACCTCCCACGCGCTACGGCGTCGTCCGAGCCTCCACCAAGGACAGCGCTGCGGTTCGGCCGGCCGCGTGGCAAGCGAACGCGCTACTGCGGCAACCGGTGCGACGCCGGCATCGGCGAGCGGCGTGGGGCGCCGAGCCTCAGCCGACCTGCGCAACGTGACGTGTACCACCCGACGGCGGCGCTCGGCGACACACCACCCGACCACCGCAGGCAGCAACATGAAGGGGTACACGTCGCTCATCGCGCGGCCCATCGTGGCCCGCGCCGGAGCGGAATGCAAGGGCCAGATATTCCGCCGTCACAGACTTGGCGCATCGCAGCGGTCACCACCGACGAAGCCCTCTCCGGGACTTGAACCCGGGACCCCTTCCTTACCATGGAAGTGCTCTACCGCTGAGCTAAGAGGGCGTGGTCGCGAAAGAGTAGCGCGCCGTGCCGCGCTGTGCCGCCTCACACGCAGCGTGCCGCGCCGACGACGCACCGCCACCGGCAACGTCGCCCCAAAACATCGACTGAAGCGGCACGTGGGAACCGCCCGGGGGCGTCCCCTGATTATCCGCTGCGGGAGCACGCCGCCCCTCGTTCGCTGCCAGCTGCGCAAACGATTGCAGTGAGAAACCCGCTCGTATGCAGGGCGATTAGACAGGCGGCCAAGCTGCGGCCGACATCGTTGGCCCGGTAGCTACGGCGCCACGGGTCCCGGCAGCGGACGATCGTGACGCACCATCGTCGTATCCGCATCGAACCTTCCAGGTACCCAGCGTGACCCCTCCAACGCCAATGTCCGGCCGCTCAGCGCCACCGTGCGCCCCGAGCACCACACCGTCCAACGATCAAGGGAGCCAGCGATGAGCGCCGCACCCCACGACGACCTCGTCGAAGCCGCCGGGTATCCGCCGGGGCAAGGCTGGGTCAAAAAGGGCTACCACCCGCGCCTGGCCAACGAGGACCTCGCCCCGCTGGAAAAGCAGGACTGGAAGACCTACAACATCTTCGCGTTCTGGATGAGCGACGTACACAGCGTCGGCGGCTACATCACTGCGGGCAGTCTCTTCGCGCTCGGCCTCAACGCCTGGCAGGTGTTCGTCGCGCTGATCGCCGGTATCTGCATCGTCCAGGTGTTCTGCAACCTCGTTGCCAAGCCCAGCCAGGTCTCCGGAGTGCCCTATCCGGTGATCTCGCGCGCCTCATTCGGCGTGCTGGGCGCGAACATCCCGGCGATCGTCCGTGGCTTGATCGCGGTGGCGTGGTACGGCGTGCAAACGTTCCTCGCGGCAACCTCGCTGAACATCGTGTTCCTCAAGCTCTTCCCAGGGCTCATGCCGTACGCGGATGTCAACCAGCACGGTTTCCTTGGCCTCAGCTATCTCGGCTACCTGAGCTTCGCGATCCTGTGGGTCGCGCAGGCGGCCCTGTTCTGGCGCGGCATGGACACGATCCGCAAGTTCATCGACTTCTGCGGCCCGGCCGTGTACGTCGTGATGGTGGTGCTCTGCATCTACATGCTGTTCAAGGCCGATTTCAACGTGAGCCTCAAGCTCTCCGACAAGGATCTCTCGACCGGGGCGCAGATCGGCGCGATGCTCGGCGCGATCGCCCTCGTGGTGTCGTACTTCTCCGGGCCGATGCTGAACTTCGGCGACTTCGCGCGGTACGGCGAGAGCTTCGATGCAGTCAAGAAGGGCAACTTCTGGGGGCTGCCGGTGAACTTCGTGGTCTTCTCGCTGCTGGTCGTGTTGACGGCCTCGGCGACGGTCCCGGTCTTCGGCACGCTGCTGACCGACCCCGTCGAGACGGTGCAGAAGATCGACACGTACTTCGCGGTGCTGCTCGGTGGCCTGACCTTCGTGATCGCGACGGTCGGCATCAACATCGTCGCGAACTTCATCTCGCCCGCGTTTGACTTCTCGCACGTCAACCCGCAGAAGATCAGCTGGCGGATGGGCGGGATGATCGCGGCGGTCGGCTCGATCATCCTCACACCGTGGAACTGGTACTCCAACTCGGACGCGATCTTCTGGACGCTCGGAATGCTCGGCGCGCTGATCGGCCCGCTGTTCGGCATTCTGATCGCCGACTACTACCAAGTGCGCAAGCAGAAGGTGGTCGTCGATGATCTCTTCACGATGAGCCCGAGCGGCACCTACTGGTACCGCAACGGCTACAACCCGGCGGCGGTGTATGCGGTGGTCTTCTCCGGCATCATCTCGATCCTGTCGGTCGTCCTGCCAAAGCTGACCGGCGAGATCGGCTGGCTGCCGCAGTACAGCTGGTTCGTCGGCTGCGCGATCGGCTTCGTCAGCTACTACCAGTTGGCGCTGCGCTTCAACGTCGCCGGGATCGCCGACGGCAACAAGGAAGCCGAAAGCGTGGTCGCTGCCTAGCGGCGACCACCAGCTGCGCTGAAGCGATGCGGATCAAGGTCATCAACCCGAACACCAGCGCGTCGATGACCGCGATCATCGGCGATTGCGCCCGGGCCGCCGCCGGCCCGGGCGTGATCGTCGAAGCCGTCTCCGGCGGGACCGGCCCGGAGTCGATCGAGAGCCATTACGACGACGCACTCAGCGCACCCGGCGTACTGGCACAGGTCGCCGCCGGCGAGCAGGATGGCGTCGATGCCTACGTCATCGCCTGCTTCAGCGACCCGGCGCTGCTCGGCGCCCGGGAGCTGGCGGCCGGACCGGTCGTCGGGATCGCCGAAGCGGCGATGCGGACCGCCGCCTACCTGGGCCGCGGCTTTAGCGTGGTCACAACCCTGCCTCGCTCGGCACCGCACACCGTGGAGTTGGCGCAGGCGTACGGCGTCGCCCGGCAGTGCTGCGGCGTTCACGCCACCGGCGTTGCGGTATTGGAACTTGAAACCGACCCGGAGGCGTACGAGAAGGTGCTCGCGCAGGCGCGCGCCGCGCTGATCGCCGACGGTTCGGATGCGATCGTGCTCGGCTGCGCCGGGATGGCCGACCTCGCGGCGCGCCTGGCCAGCGATCTCGGCGTGCCGGTCGTCGATGGGGTCGCGGCAGCGACCGTCACCGCCCGCTCCCTCGTCGAGCTTGGTCTCAAGACCGGAAAAGCCGGCGAATTCGACTATCCGCTGCCCAAGGCGTTCGCGGGCTGACCGATGGCCCGCCGCATGCCTTGCATCTCACAGAGCGGCGCGGCCCCACCCTCTACTGTCCTCGTATCTTGATGCAAGATCCGGTGGCAGCCTCTGCGGCGTATCTCGAAGTCATCCGGCAGGAGCTGCCGGAGTACGACACGCTGCAAGCGCAGGTCGTGCAGGCGACGGACGGACTGCCGGTGCGCCGCATCCTCGACCTTGGCGTCGGCACCGGGGAGACGAGCCGCCGGCTGCTCCTCGCGTACCCTGCGGCGACGGTCGTCGCGATCGACGCTGACGGCGAGCTGCTGCGAATCGCGCGCGAACAACTGGGCGAGCGCGCCGAACTGCGGCTCGGCGATCTCTTCGAGCCGCTGCCACACGGTCCATTCGATCTGATCGTGTCGTCGCTGTCATTTCACACGCTGCGACCAGCCGATCGCTCGCGGGTGATCGCGCGGGCACAGCGGGCGCTGCGGCCACAGGGGCGACTCGTGATCGCCGATGCGATCACCCCGGGAATCATGCTGCCCGGCACCCCGCCGCTCGACGACCGCGAGCCCGATCGGCTCGAGACGCTCGCCGAGCGGATGCGCGAGGCGGGGCTGGCGACGCGCACAATCTGGTCGAGTGCCGAGCTGGCGGTCGTCGTCGGCACCAGGTAACAGCGCCACGTTGCCGCGCGCCGCCATCGCGGGCTACCGGGTGCGGCGTCGCTGCGGCGGCAGATCGGTAATCGTGCCTTCCGCAACTTCGGCGGCCAGCCCGACCGTCTCTGCGAGCGTCGGGTGGGCGTGGACGGTCAACGCGAGATCGCCTGCATCGGCACCGAGTTCCAACGCCAGGCCCACCTCAGCGATCAGTTCGCCGGCGTTCGGGCCGACGATCCCTGCGCCGAGCACGCGCCGCGTTTGCGGATCGATCAGCAGCTTCGTGCGGCCGTTCGCGCCGCCGCTGACGAGCGCGCGACCCGATGCCGCCCAGGGGAAGAGCGCCAGTTCGTACGGGGTGCCGTCGGCGTTCGCTTGCGTTTCGGTGAGGCCAACCCAGGCGATCTCAGGATCGGTGTACGCGACCGATGGGATACCGCGCACGTCGAACGCCGCACTGCGGTCACCGGCGATCGCTTCGGCGGCGACATGCGCCTCATGGGTGGCCTTGTGCGCGAGCATCGGGCCGGGCGTGAGGTCGCCGATCGCGTAGAGATGCGGAACGTTGGTGCGGCGTTGCGCGTCGACCGGGATGCGGCCGCGTTCGTCGATCGTGACGCCGGCCACGTCGAGGCCCAGGGCGGCGCTGCTGGGCGCGCGGCCAACGGCGACGAGCACGGCGTCGAACGTTGCCGCGGGCGGCGGCTCGCGGTCACCGGCGGTCGCGAAGGTGGCAGTCAGCCCGTCCTCTGAGGCGTCGATCCGGTCGACGCGCACGCCAGTGTGGATCGCCGCGTACCGTCGCGCGATCCGCTGCTGGAGCGGTTTGACGAGATCGCGGTCGCAGCCGGGGATCAGGCCATCGGAGAGTTCGACGACGGTCACGGCACTGCCGAGCGCGTCGTAGACCGTCGCCATCTCCAAGCCGATAATCCCGCCGCCGATCACCAGCAGTCGCGGCGGCACGGTGCGCAGCGCGAGGGCAGCGGTCGAGTCCCAGATGCGCGGGTCGTCGTAGGGGATGCCGGGCAGCCGGACGACCTGCGAGCCGGCGGCGATGATCGCGGCGTCGAAGGTGATCGACTGCGGTTCGCCGTCGCGCGGCGTGATCTGGAGGGCGTGCGGCCCGGTGAAGCGTCCGTCGCCGCAGATCACCTGCACGTTGCGGCGCTGCGCCATCGCGGCGACACCTTGCGTGAGCCGCGCGACGATGCCGTCTTTGTGGGCGCGCAGCGCGTCGAGGTCGAGTTGCGGTTCGCCAAATTGCACACCGTGCGCGGCAGCGTCGGCGGCGTCGGCCTTGACCTTCGCGACGTGCAGCAGGGCTTTGCTCGGGATACAGCCGACGTTCAGGCAGACGCCGCCGAGCGTCGCGTGGCGTTCGACGAGCGTCACGTCGAGCCCGAGATCGGCGGCGCGGAATGCCGCCGAGTAGCCGCCCGGCCCGGAGCCGAGCACCACGACGCGCTTCCTCGGAGAGTCGGCGACCGGCGTGCTGCTGCTCATGCCGCCCACGCTACCCCACGCGCAGCCGCTCGACCGGGGCGGCTCGGCAACCATCGCGAGACCGGAGGATATGCACCGCACGCTCAAGGCGCGGGCGGCACTGAGATGATCGGCGAAGCGCGCGACGAGTACGACCAGTGATTGTCGATGCCAGCGCGCTCGTCGACGTGCCGACTCCAAAGGACGCGGACCGCCGCACCGCAGTGCTGCGTCAACTTCCCGACGATCGGGCGCCGTGGACGGCCCCTGAGATCGTTCACTTCGAGGTGTTCTCGGCTGTGCGACGGGCCGTGCTGCAGCAGCGGTTGCGCGCCGTAGCGGCAGACAACCGCACAGCCCGGTATGACCAAGAGACCATGACTGGTAATCTCCGGGTATGACCGCCAAGATCGCCGTGAGTTTGCCTGACGAGCAGGTCGCCGCCATCCGCCGCGCCGTCGAACAGGGGCGTGCCGCCTCGGTATCGGGGTTCATCAGTGCGGCCGTTGCACGCGCCGAGCAGGAAGATAGCCTCTCCGCGTTGCTCGACGACCTCGACCGCGAGTTGGGGCCGGTAGGTGACGAAGCCCGCGCTTGGGCTGACAAAGCGCTTGGTCTCGCGTGACGAAGCGCGAAAGCCCTGCAGGACTCACGCTCGATACCGGCGCACTGCTCGCCCTCGAACGCGGCGATGAGTACATGCGTGCCCTGCTCGAAAGCGCCGTCGGCAATGATCTTGCCATCACGGTTCCGGCAGGAGTCGTCGCACAGGCCTGGCGTGGCGGTCCGCGCCAGGCACGCATCGCGCGCCTGCTCGGCGACCAGAAAACGCAGGTCATCGCGCTTGACGACGTGACCGCCCGAGCCGTCGGCCTACTCTGCGGACGCAGCGGCCATCATGACGTTGTGGATGTCCACGTCGCCCTACATGCCCGTGACCGCAGCTATGCCGTCGTGACCTCCGACCCGGACGATCTCACCCGGATAGACCCGCAGCTGCGCATCATCACCGTGTAACCAAAGGCACCCATCGAGCGCACCACTCGTACAAGTAGTACGCAACATCCGGGTCAAACGCGGCGCCTGACCGCCGGTGACGCAATCATGACGTTCCGCCAACCCACGGCACGCCGCTGAGTCGCACGCAACTCATGCTCAAAGGTCGTCTTAGCCAGGCGGACAATGTGCAGTTCGTCCATGCGGCGTACGGTCCGGGCGTGCCCGACGTGGTGAACCCGACCGGTGGCGCAAACGGCGAACCCGACCAAGCGCTTGGCCGCGACACGCTCTACGCGGTGATCGGTGCCGTCGCGCGCGGCCCCGAACTGGGCACCGTGCTCCCGGCGATCGTCGACCTCCTCACCGAAGCGACCGCCTGCCACGCCTGCTTCGTCTACCTCGTCGAACGCGACCGCCTACGGATGCGCTCCGCCTCACGGGTCTTCAACGACGCGGTTGGCCGCGTCTCGCTCGGGATCGACGAAGGACTCTGCGGCTGGGTCGTCCGCCACGACACCCCCGCCTTCATCCGCGAACACGCACTCGACGACCCCCGGATGAAAGTCATCCCCGAACTCGACGAAGAGCGCTTTCAATCAATGGTCGCCGTCCCACTGCGCGGACGCGAACGGCGGGTGATCGGCGTGATCGTGCTGCACACCGAAGCACCACGCGAATTCGGGCAAGAGATCCTCGACTTCCTGATGCACGTCGCCTCCCTCGTCGCCGGGGCAATCGAAAACGCGCGGCTCTACGAACGCGAACGCGAACGCGCACGGCTGCTCGACGGACTCGCCGGCCTCGTCCATCGCATCGCCGCGATCACCGAACGCGAACAACTCTGGGCACTCGCCGCCGACGGCGCACGCGAACTGCTCGCCGCCGACCACGCCGAACTCGAACTCGCCAGCGGCCCGCGCGGCAGCGCACAAACCGTCGCGCACAGCGACACGCCCGGCGCCACCCCGCACGCCCGCGATGCCGGCACGCACGACACGCTCGCCGCCCGGCTCCTGAGCGGCGACACACCACTCGGCGTCCTGACGATCACCCGCACCGAGCCGTTCTCGCGAGTCGAGCGCGACACCGCCGAAACGATCGCTGGGCACCTTGCCGTCGCCCTGCGCACCCTCGACCTGATCGCACGGCTCGCCGAAGAAAACCTCGTCCGAGACCTGCTCGACGCCATCAGCGCCGGCCGAGCCGACCGCGTCGCAAGCCGCGCCCGCGCCGCCCGCGTGGACCCGGACCGGGCGTACGTCGTGCTGGCCGTCGAACCGGCCGACCCCACCGGCGCGTGGGACGGCGGCCCAAGCACCGAAGAGCGCATCCGCGAACTGCTCCCCAGCGCACTCTGCGACCTCGGCACCGAACGGCTACGCGCACTGCTCCCCGTCGGCCGCAGCGCCACCACGATCCGTGAGGAACTCGAACGCATCGACGCGCGCATCGACGCGCTCGCGCAACGCCACGCACTCGCGATCGGCCGCAGCGCCGTGCAACCACGCCTGACCGCCGACCCGGCCGCACTGACCGAAGCGCTCGGCGCCGCACGGATCGCGCGGGCACTCGCACCGGGCGGCGGACTGCGCGCCTGGGAGGCGCTCGGCGTCTACCGCTACCTCGCACCGGTCGCCGATGGCCCGCCACCCGACGCACGCCACGCCAACGCCGTCGCACGGCTCTGGGAATACGACGCGCGGCGCGGCGCGCAGCTGATCCCAACGCTTGAGCGATACCTCGCCGACCGCCGGATCGTCCCGACCGCCCGCGCCCTCTTCATCCACCCCAACACGCTGCGCCAACGACTCGACCGGATCGAAGCGCTCAGCGGCCTCACGCTTGCCGACGAAGACCCGCTCTCACTGGAGTTGGCAATCAAAGTGCAGCGGCTCGCACGCGCCCACGCGTAAGAGGCTCTAACAGAATGAGGCGCGACTCGGCCGGCGGCGGCACTGGCCACCACCGCCGGCCGAGATAAGGACGTTGTGAACATGTTCGCCAATGGTCCCGGCGCGTACCGTGAGTGGACCGCGTGTCGTGCCTGATCGCCGGGGCCGGGTGTGATGGGCACCCAGCCCCGGCGACCAGGGCCGCGCGCGTGGACTACCCGCCGAACTCCCAGAGCGCTGAGATCGGGGCGCCGTAGAGCCGTTCTGCGTACCGGTAGCCGGCTTGCCCGGTGTTCAGCACGATGCCTGCGACGAAACGATCTCCAAGCCGCTCGCGCAAGCGGCTGAGTCCAGCGAACTGCTTGGATGAGAACGACGCCGCTGATTTCACCTCGATCGCGATGATCCGCCCGTCGCCGAACTCCAGCACGAGGTCTACCTCAACACCGTCGCGGTCCCGGTAGTGAAAGAGATCGAAGCGCTGCCGCGACCATGTTCTCTGGCGCAGCAGCTCGGCGGCAACGAACGCCTCCAGCACAGCGCCGAGCGCCTCACCGTATTCCAGCTCGGCCAACTGAGCGGGGGTGATCCGGGCCAGCCACATCGCCAGCGCCGAGTCGACCACCATCGTCTTCGGTCGCCCGATCTCTCGCTTGGCGAGGTTCGGGGTCCACGGCGGTAGGCTCGCGACGAGCCACACGTCATGCAGCAGGTCAAGATACCCGGTGATCGTGTTCGGCGGAACGGCAGTGTCCTGCGCGAGCTTCGCCTTCACCAACTCGGCAGACTGGCGGCCAGCGAGCGCGCGAAGCAGCGCCAACGAGCGCCCAGGCCGCACCTCCCGCCGCAACTCAACGAGATCGCGCCGGATGATCCCTTGCAGATACCCGTCGATCCAGATGCCCCGCATTTGCTCCGGCAAGGTGCGCATCTCCGGATACGCACCAACCGCCAGCAGCTGCGCGTAGTCCGCGCGGGCAAGTTCCGTCGAGAGCGCGGCCAGCGACGGGCCGTCGTCGACGACAGCGCCCGCGAAATCGTCCGGCAGCCCGCGACACTCGCCCTGGCTCAGCCCGTAGAGCGGCAACCGGGCGGCCCGCCCGGCCAAACTGTCCGCGACCCCGCGCACCCGCAGCAAACTCGACGAGCCCGTCAAGATGAACCGGCCTGGACGACGGTCGGCATCAATCGCAGCTTTGACCGCCAGCGTGAGAGCAGGCAAGCGCTGAATCTCATCGATGACCAGTTGACGATCCCCAACGTCGAGGAAGCCGGCCGGATCTGCTTCGGCGGCCGCACGCATCTGCTGGTCATCGAGCGTGCGCACCACAGCACCCGGCCGGGCAAGCGCGGTGGACAGCGTGCTCTTCCCGACCTGTCTCGCCCCTTCGATCACCAGGCACGGAAAGTGCGCGAGCATCTCGGCGGCAGCCGCAGCCACATGCCTCTCAACGAGTCCCATACCCCAATGACTCTACGCCAACTCGACGATTCGCGACTCCAAACTCGACGATTCGCGGAGCTAAACTCGACGATTCGCGACTCTCAACTCGACGATTCGCGGGACCATCCGGCTGCGGCGCGGGAGCCCCGCCCCGCAGCGCGCACACGCCGCGAATCCGGCACGCCGGAGCGTCAGTGTGGCGAGCGGACCGGCGCGGAGGCCGCGAGCGCCGGGAAGGCTCGATCGGTCGCATAGCTCGACAGATCGAGCGTGCTGGCGCCGGTCGCGATCAGCTCGACGAGCGCCTCACCGACCGCCGGACCAGTCTTAAAGCCGGTCCCCGACCAGCCACAGTTGAGGAACAGCCCGTCGACCGGCCGGCCATCGGACGTACGCGCCGGGCCGACGAGCGGCAGCGCATCGGGCGTCATATCGAGCATTCCCGCGCGCGTATCGACGATCGGCCGCCCCGCGAACTGCGGCAGCCGCCGCACCAGCCGCTCCTGCGCGTCAGTGAGAAAGGCGCCGTCAACCGCCGGCAAAGGAGCATCAGCGCTCTCCAACGGCTCGTCGGTCCACGTCCGACGCCCGACCAGCGTGCGATCGGCCAGGTCGGGGCGCAGGTAAATGCCGTTCGGCGCGTCGATCACCGTGAGATGCATCGACCCCGTCCGCTCGACGAAGCCGAGCTTCACGGCGGTCGGGCGGATCGGCAACGCGACCTCCGCATCGGCCGCCAGCGCCACCGACCACGCGCCGCTGCACAGCACCGTCGTCTGCGCCCGGATCTCCACCTCCGGCCCGCCGCCCCGCGGTCGCACCCGCGCGCCGGCCACGCGACCGGCCTCGCCAGCCTCACCGGCCCGCTCGGCGATCAAGCCGGTCGCCACCGTCGAAGCGCGCAGCTGCGCCCCAGCCGCGACGGCAGCCGCCGCCAGCGAGGCGCAGCTCTGCGCCGGATCGGCAAAGCCGGAACGCGGCTCGTACACCGCCACGCCAACGTCGG
>JASGGQ010000039.1:0-20669 GCA_047604965.1 Patulibacter sp.
CCGGCTCTCCCCGACGATGGAGGAGGGCACCGTCGACTTATCGGTTTCGATTTCCGCGATCTCCTGGCCTTGATCGACGACCTGTCCGTCCTCGATCAACCACGAGACGACAGTGCCCTCCTCCATCGTCGGGGAGAGCCGGGGCATGACGAGTTCCACGGCCACGGCCCTGGACCTTACCCCGCGCGGCCCCGGCGCTACTTCCGGTAGAGCGCGCGCAGTGCCGCCTGCGCCACCTCGCGCCCATCGCTGCGCGCGGCGCGCTCCAACACGCGCGAGTAGCCAGTCGGTGCGTCGGCACCGCTGACGCGCAGCACGGCGCTGTCGAGATCGTCGAATGCGTGCTCTTGCACGAGCGCCGCGATGCTGGCCGCGACGCCCGCCTGCGGCCAGCCATCTTCGACGATCACCAGCCGGTTCGTGCGGCGCACCGACGCGACGATCCCATCGAGATCCAGTGGGCGCAGCGAACGCAGGTCGAGCACTTCCGCTGAGACGCCGTGCTCGCGTTCGAGCAGGTCGGCCGCTTCGAGTGCCGTGCGTGCCGCCCGCGAGATCCCCAGCAGCGTGAGGTCGCGTCCTTCGCGGCGCACCGCGAGCTGCCCGAGCGGCGTCACCTGATCGGCGTCCTCCGCGACTTCGCCGGTCACGCCGTACAGCTCCTGGTGTTCGAGCACGACGACCGGAGCGTCGCTGCGGATCGCCGCCTTCAGCAGACCCTTCGCATCGGCCGGCGTTGACGGCGCGACGACCTGAAGCCCGGGGATCGTCAACAGCAGCGCCTCCAGGTGGTGCGCGTGCGTGGGGCCGAGCTGGTGTCCGCCGCCCTGCACGGTGCGGATCACGAGCGGGACCCGCAGCGCGCCACCGCTCGCCCAGCCGAGCTGCGCGACGTTGACGAGCAGCTGGTCGAATGTCCGCAGTAGCGCGGTGACCGTCATCACTTCTACCACCGGCCGCAGGCCGACGAGCGCCGCACCGACGCCAACGCCAACGATCGCCTGCTCGGCGCAGGGTGTGTCACGAACCCGCCGGTCGCCGTACTCCTCCAGCAGCCCTTCGGTGACGTGAAACGGGCCGTTGAAGGCGCCGATGTCCTCCCCGATAAGGAGTACCCGTTCGTCGCGGTCGAGTTCCTCGCGCAGTGCTGCGCGCAGCGCCTCGCGGTAGGTCAGCGTGGTGCTCATCGCGCCGCTTGCCTTGGATGCGGCGCCGCTTCGCCACGGGTCGTGGTGCCGCGCGCATCGACAGCGAGCCAGCCGCCGAGTTGATCGTCGGCGGTCAGCGCGTCGTACAGCGATCCGGGTTCCGGGTGCGCCGAACGGCCCGCCCAGCTGACGGCCTGTTCGACTGCCGCGTTGACCGCCAGCTGAAGGCGCGCACGCTCGGCGCTGTCGAGCAGGCCAACTTCGACGAGTCGCTCGCCGAAGGTCGCGAGCGGGTCGCGCGCCTTCCATGCGGCGATCGTGTCGCGGTCGCCGGCCGGGCGCGGATCGGCCATCGACGGTGTCGGCGCGCGATGGACGACCGCTTGCACGAGCACCGGCCGCCGCTCGGTGCGCGCGATCACCGTCGCTTCCCCGCAGATTGCGTGCGCATCGACGACATCCATCCCGTTGCAGACGAGTGCTTTGACGCCGTGCCCTTCGGCTTTGCGGGCGAGGGCCCCGATCGCGGCGTCGGCGTGCTGCGCGGAGCGGTGTCCGCGACGGTCGTGCGCGACGACCAGCACCAGCGGCAGGTTCCACATCGCGGCGAGGTCGATCGTTTCCGCGAAGCTGCCGTTGCTGCCGGCGCCATCGCCGAGCAGCGCCATCGTGACCTCCGCGCGCCCCTGATGCGTCGACGCCAGGGCGACCCCGGCGGCAACGGGCAGATGCGCGCCAACGAGGCCGTAGCCGCCGAGGAAGCGCCGCTGCGGGTCGACGAGCTGCATCGCGCCGCCGCGACCGCCGTTCGTCCCGCCGGCGCGGCCCATCAGCTCTGCCATCGCGCGGGATGGCTCGGTACCGCGTGCGAGCGCCAACGCATGCGAGCGCCAGGTCGAGAGCAGCCAGTCGCGATCTTCGAGCGCGCGCGTGGCGCCGACGATCAGCGCTTCCTCACCGATCGCGAGATGCAAAAAGCCGCCGATTTTCCCGGCGGCGTGGAGTTCCCCGGCGCGCTCGTCAAAGCGCCGCACCAGTTGCATCGTGCCGAGCCAGTCGCGGACCGTCGCCGGATCAGGCAGCGGGCGCATCCTGGCGCTGGTCACCGGTGCGTTGGGTTCCACACGCGAACCCTATCCAGCGCGGCGGGGACCCCGACGTGCGCGCTCATACCTCACTCCGCCTGTGCGGGGTCATACGTGCGTCCGCTGGCGCGCGGCGCCGATCGCATAGGTGACGACCAGGATGGTGAACGCCCCACCGAAGCGGCACCCACCCTATGACTTCCCACAAGCTCTTCATCTCAGTCGGACTCGCTGCCGCAGCGGCGGGCGCCACCGTTCCGGCCAGCGCACTTGCCGATGTGACCGCGACGCAGGTCGTCAACGGCGGGTCGCTGGAATTCATCAACGGCACGCCAAGCGATGTGACCTTCGACGCGGTGACGCTCAACGGGACCGACCAGTTTGCGACGCAGACGCAGAACTTCGACGTCTCCGATGCGAGCGGTTCAAACGCCGGCTGGAACATCACCGCTACCTCGACGACCTTCAAGACCGACAACGGCCACGAACTCGCAACCGACGCCACGACGATCCAGTCGGCTCCGGACTTGACGAATTTGACCGGCACGTTGCCGACCAACGTCGGGTCGTACCCCTTCACGCTGCCGGCTGCCGCGAGCGCGCCGACGGCCTCCAAAATGTTCATCGCGGACACGAACACCGGTATGGGTCAAAACCGGGTGACGCCGACCTGGCGGCTTGCAATTCCGGCTGCCACCTATGCGGGTGGTGCGACTCATCCATACACATCGACGTGGACCTTCACGTTGGTGACCGGTCCGTAAGGTCGAGTAGCGACGGACCATCGAGCAGCCGGTTGCCGATCCGCAGCGCCGGTACCCGCGTCACGCCGGCCGCGAGGGCTGCGCGCGTGGCGGCGTCGGCGTCGGCTGCTGGCCGGCTGCGGGTGAGTGCCTGCTCGACGGCGCGCGGATGGATTTCTGCCGCAGCCGCCGCGAGCGTGAGCGTGTCGCGTGTGGCCGGGTCGCGGCCGCCCGCGTAGATTTGGCGAAAGAGCGCGAGCGAGAAGGCGGCGACCTTGCCAATGGATTTCGCGAAGGTCGCGACCGTGACCGCGTCGGCCGAGTCAAGGCCGGTGGTGAGCGGCGGCCAGGCGAACGGCAGCAGGCCGTGTGCGTCGCCGAGCCGCTCCAGCGCGGCGCGGCGCGCATCGTCGCCTGCGGCCAGTGGGCGGTGCTGCGGCAGCGCGGCGGCGTGGATTGGCGTCAGCTCCGGCGTTTGTTTCGCCAGCGCCGTCGCGAGCCGCTCCAGCGCGATGTAGCTCTCCGGGCTGGCGAAGTCGTAGTAGAACGCGACCTCGGGCGGCTCGCCGGGGTCGTGCAGGGAGCACTCCAAAGCCATCGGCCATCCACGCTAGCGCCCACGGCGACCGGGCGGACTCGGAGCTACACGGACCCAACCGGTCCCGCTCGCTCCGGGACGGACCCCCACCGGTCCCGCTCGCTCCGGGACGGCGTTCAGCGGTGCAGCATCGTCACGAGGCCGAGCGCGACGACCGCCAGGCACAGCGCCGCGCCGAGCACGCCGACGCCGCCCCACACCAGTGCCGCGCCACGCTGCCCGGCGCGCCGCGCGGTCGCCGCGTCGATCAAGCCGCGCAGCGCGAGGGAGAAGAGCACCGCGATCCCGATGCCCGCCACCAGGCCGTAGCCGATCACCGACATCACATCGCTCCACAGCGAGGCGTCGGCTGAGCCTGCGGAGGCGAAGACCAAACTCATGCCGGCTCCGACGCGATCGGCGGCGGCGCCTGACGCGAACGCGCAAAGAGCGCGATCGCCGCCAACAAGATCAGGCAGACGACGACCGGACCGGTAGTGCCGCCGCCGGCCGCCGCCGAGATGCCGTACGCGGCGGCGCCGGTCAGTCCGGCCGCCGGAATCGTCAACACCCAAGCGATCGCCATGTTCCCCGCCACGCCCCACTTGACCGCCGAAAGGCGCTTGGCCGCCCCGGCCCCGACGACACCGCCGGAGATCACATGCGTCGTCGAGAGCGGAAAGCCGACATGCGTCGCCGCGAGGATCACCGCCGCGCCGGAACCTTGCGCGGTAAAGCCCTGCGCCGCATCCATCTTGATGATCTTGCTGCCCATCGTGCGAATGATCCGCCAGCCACCCGAATAGGTGCCGAGCGCGATCGCCGCCGCCGAGCAGACGATCACCCAGGTTGGGACGGTGGGGTTATCGGCCGGGAGGTTGCCATGCGCGACGAGCGCCAGCGTGATCACGCCCATCGTCTTCTGTGCGTCGTTGGTGCCATGCGCGAGCGCGAGCATCGAACCGGACGCAACCTGACCCAGCCGGAAGCCGCGCGCGACCGGGCCGGGCCGCAGCCCACCGACGATCCGGTACACGCAGAGAATCCCGGCCCCCGCCACCGCAAACGCGAGCACCGGCGCCACGAACGCCGGCAGCACGACCTTGCCAAGCAGCCCTTCGACATCGATCGCTGACGGGCCGACGGCAGCGAGCATCGCGCCGACGACGCCACCGATCAGCGCGTGGGAGGAACTCGACGGCAACCCGAACCACCACGTCAGCAGGTTCCACAGGATCGCGCCGACGAGCCCCGCGAACACGATTTGCAGCGTGATCAGATTGGTATCGACGAGGCCGCTGGCGATCGTCGCGGCGACCTTCAGCGAGAGGAACGCGCCGACGAAGTTCAGAACGGCGGCGAGCACGATCGCGAGTCGCGGCGGTAGCGCGCGCGTCGAGATTGAGGTGGCAACCACGTTCGCGGTGTCGTGGAAGCCGTTGGTGAAGTCAAAGAGCAGGGCCGCACCGACGACCAAGCCCAGCAGCAAATCGGAGGGCATCGGTCAGCGGTTCTTGATGATGATCCCCTCAAGGATGTTCGCGACCCGCTCGGTCGCGTCCACCGCTTCCTCTAGCCGCTCGAAGATGTCTTTCCAGCGGATCACGACCATCGGGTCGATGCCGCCGTCGAACAGACCGGCGATCGCCTGGCGCGAGAGCCGGTCGGCGTCGTTCTCCAGCCGGTTGACTTCGACGGTGTAGTGCCGCACGTCGCCGAAGGAACGCAGTCGCGGCATCGCCTTGAAGAGCGCCTTGGTGGCATCGACGAGGATCGCGCAAAGTGCAATCGCCTCCTCCATCGGCGCTTCGACCTTGTACAGCAGGATCAGGTCGGCCGTTTCGTCGATCAGGTCGATGATGTCGTCGAGGTTGGAGGCCAGTTCGAGGATGTCCTCGCGCTCAAGTGGGGTGACGAAGGTCGCGCCGACCTGCTGGATGATGTCGTGCGTGATCCGGTCGGCCTCACTCTCCAGCGAGCCGATCTCCTTCGCGAGCACCGCCGAATCCGGAATCCCGTCGATGAACTGCTGCAACAGTTCGGCGGCCGTGACAGCGACCCGCGTCGATTCCTCAAAGAGATCGAAGTAGCGGGTGTCGCGGCCGGTGAAGATCTCGGTCAGGCGAGCCATGGGCGGCATCGTAAGCGTTCACCGGTCCGCTGCACCGTGTGCCTGCCCGGCTGCTGCTGCGCAGTGGCCGGGCAGAACAAGTGAATCGCATTCATTTCTCAGGGTTCGCGTGTTGCGGCCGATGTTTCGGGAGTGAAGGGTGGGCGGTTCTTTGACCTCGGCAATGCTGAACGCCGCCGGATTCTCGACGTGGCCGGCCGGCTTGGATCGGTGCGCTGGCCGGCCACGGCGATCGTCGTCGCCGCGATCGCCGCGATCGCCACTGCCTCCGGCCCGTCGATCATCCCGCCGGTCGCCCTCTATCTCTGCCTGTTGCCGCCGCTGACGCGCCTCGCGCACGCCACCGACGCCCCCGAGCGCGTGCTCGTCGGCGCGCTGGTGCTGGCCCAGCTGACGATCGTCGCCGCGCTGGCACTCGCGACCGCCTGGGGCATCGAGGGGCTCGGCTTCCTGGTGTTGCCGGTCGTCGTCGCGAGCATGTTGCTGCCGCCACGCGCCCTGATCGCGTTCGTCGTCGCGAGCGTGCTGATCCTGCTCGGCGCCGCCGCGCTGATCGACCCCGCGCGCGTCGCCAGCGAACCGCCGGTGCTGTTGCTGCCGCTCAGCGTACTGCTGTGCGTCGCCGTCCCGGGCGCCGCCGTTCGCGCCACCGACGAGCACTCGCGCGGCACGGCGATCGGTGACGCGCTGACCGGCGCGCTGAACCGGATCGCGCTGGAGGCGCGCGTCTCCGAACTGGTCAGCGCGTCGCAGGGTGGCCATGTGCCGGTCGGCATCGTGATCGCCGACATCGACCACTTCAAGTCGGTCAACGACCAGCTCGGCCACGAAGCCGGCGACCAGGTGCTGTGCGCCGTCGTCGAGCGGATGCGCGCGCAGCTCGATCGCTTCACGCCGCTGTATCGCGTCGGTGGGGAGGAGTTCATCATCCTCGTGCCCGGCGCCGATGTGGACGCTGTTGCCGCACTCGCTGAACGGCTGCGTCGCGCAGTGTGCGCCCAGCCGATCGGCGGGCGCGCCATCACGATGTCGTTTGGCGTGGCCTCGGCGACGCTGCACGACCACGCCTTCGATCAGGTGCTCGCCGAAGCCGACGAAGCGCTGTACGCCGCCAAGCAGGGCGGGCGCGATCGCGTCGTGCGAGCAGTCGATCGTCCCGACGGCGTGCTCGTCGCCGTTGACCTTCATGCCGATGCGACCGCCAGCGCGGCCCGGGCAGCCGACGATGACGACGCGGCAGTGATCGCGATGCCGGCCTACGACCGCGTCGCAGCGGCTCGTGAACTGCTCGGGAACGCCAACGGCAGCTGGCTCGTGCGCGACGAACTTGAGCGCGATCACCTGCGCGACCTCAACGACCGCCTCAGCACCACGCACAACGCGGCCTTCGGGTTCGTGGCGTTGGCGCTCGTGGCAAGCATCCCGTGGCTCGGCTGGGAGCTGTTCATCCCGGCGCTGATCGTGATCCCCGGCTACGTCGCGATCGAACACCAGCTGCATCGCTTTCGCCGGCCCGAGTATGCGCTGATGGCGGCGTGGATCGCGGTGCAGCTCTCGCTGCTCGGCGGCGCGGCGATCGTGCCGATTCCCGCGCCCTACCAACTGCTGCTGTTCGTCGCGATGCTGGTCGGCACGGCGGCCGTCTTCCCGGCGCGCGGCGTGGTCTTCGCGGCCGGCGCGAACGTTGCGATCGTGCTGGGCGCGGCGATCGTCGCCAATCGGGCGTTGCTGATCGCCGAGCCTGGCCTGGTGGCCGGGCCGATCGCATTGATCGTGCTGATTGCGCTGGCCAGCGCGGTGACGGGCCGTTCGGCGCTCGACCACCGCGCCGATGCGGTCGTCGATCCGTTGACTGGGCTGCTCAACCGGGCGGCGCTGCAAGCGCGCGTGGCGGAGCTGACGCATTGGTCGGTCAGCGACCAGTCGCGGGTGGCGGTGATCGTCTGCGATCTCGACGGCTTCAAAGGCATCAACGACACGCGCGGTCATGGCGTTGGCGACGAGGTGATCCGCGCTGTCGGCGGTGCGATGCGCAAGCATCTCGGCGGCGTTGAGTGGGCGTTCCGGCTCGGCGGTGACGAGTTCGTGGTTTTGCTGCCGCACGGGGAGGCTGAGGCGGCCGGGGTCGCCGAGCAGCTGCGCGCCGTCGTGGAGGAGCTCACGGTGCAGGGCGTGGTGGTGACCGGTTCGTTTGGGGTTGCCGCGTCGCAGATCGACGAGGTTTTCGACTTTGATTGCGTCTTCCGCCGTGCCGACGAAGCGCTCTATGAAGCCAAGCGCGCCGGCCGCAACCGGGTGGAGGTTCAGCCCGGACGCGCAGCAAGTTGAGCGTGCGTCAAGAAGGGTTGTTGCGGCGCCGGCCCAGGTGTACCTTCGGGTTGTCCCATAAATGAGACGCCGATCACACAACGATCGGTGTGTCGCTCCACCGGCTTCCCCCAGCCGAGGTGCCCCTCATGCCGACCCCCGGTTCCCTGCTGCGCCTCCACGAAGGCGTACCCGTCAACGTGCGCCCGCGCGTTCAGCTTCGCCTCGCCTTCGCCGGCAACGTCGTGCCGTACCTGCGGCCGACCGTCGAACTGAAACACCGCTGACCGCTGGGGCGTCTCGTACGCTCGCGGTATGCACGCCGGCGCGCAGGGACGAGTCATCTGGGCCACGTACCGTGGCGGCAGACCCCTGGCCGATGTTCCAGCCGGCACCTCGACGGCCGCCGGCACCGACGACCTTCAGCTCGTCTTCGCCAAGCACCCCAGCGAATCGCAGATCGAACAGATCGGCGAGCAGCTGGGCTGCGACCCGCGAGCCGTCGCGCAACTGCACCGCTCGCAGGAGCGCGCCCGCGCCGACCACTACGGCAACACCCGCTCGCTGACGGTGCGCCCCGCGCGCTACGACGACGCAACCGAGACGGTGCAGTTCGGGCAGCTTCAGGTGCTCGTGTGCGAGCGGGGCGTCGCGCTGCTGCTGCGCAGCGGACCATTTGATCTGCACCTCTTTCGCGAGCGACTCGAAGGCAAACCGGAGGTACTTGCCGCCGGCGCCGCTTCGGTGCTGCACGCCACGCTCGATGCCGTCGTCGACGGCTACGAGCCGGTGATCGAAGGGCTCGAAAACGACATCGACGAGATCGAAACGGAAGTCTTCGATGACGTGGACGCCGATCCGCTGCGACGCATCTACGAACTGATCCGCGAAGTGATGAGCTTTCAGCGCGCCACCGACCCGCTGGAGTACCTGCTCGACGAACTGTTGCGCAGCAGAGCGCACAGCGAGGATGAGGAGCGGTACCTGCGCGACGCGCACGACCGCGCGCGCCGCGCCAGCCAGCGTGCGGCCGCCTTCCGCGCCCTGCTGGAGAACGCGCTCAACGCCTACCTTTCGCTCGCGACCAAGCGGCTCAGCGAGATCACCTTCGAGCAGGGCGAGCAGACGAAGAAGATCTCCTCGTGGGCGGCGATCTTCGTCGCGCCAACGGTCGTCGCCGGCATCTACGGCATGAACTTCAAGCACATGCCGGAACTCGGGTGGTCGCTCGGCTACCCGTTCTCGATCGTGCTGATGGTCGTGCTCTGCGTCGCGCTGTACCTCAACTTCAAGGCGCGCGACTGGTTGTAACGAGCTGCCTCAGCGTGAGCTGCGGGCGGCTGTGGGCGCGGCTACCCGTGGATCAGCCAGCCGTCGGCGGCGCGCGCCGCTTCGACGACCGCTTCGGAGAAGGGTGGGGGGCCGGGGACGATCCGCGCGACCTCCTGGATGCCGCCCTCCAGCTCGCGGGCGTTGACGAGTTCCTGGATCAGTTCGGTGGCCTTCGCGCCGACGACGTGGCCGCCGAGCAGCTCGCCGTAGGTGGTGTCGACGATGATCTTCACCGTGCCGGCGCGGTCGCCGTACACTAGTGGTGCGCCGACCGCGCCGTACGGCACCTTGCCGACCTTCACCGCAAAGCCAAGCTCCTTGGCTTGCGCCTCGGTGTAGCCGAAGCTCGCGATGTTCGGGGTGCAGAAGGTCGCGCGCGGAATGAACGGGTAGTCGAGCGGATGGGTCTTGAGGCCCGCGACATCTTCGACGGCGATCACGCCCTCCTCCATCGACTTGTGTGCGAGCGCCGGCCCGGCGGTCAGGTCGCCGATCGCCCACACGCCCGGCCGGCTGGTGCGCAGCGCGCCATCGACGGCGATCAGCCCACGCTCGTCGAGCGCGATCCCGGCGACATCGAGGCCGAGCCCTTCAACGTCGGGGGCGCGGCCGGTGGCGACGACGAGGTAGTCGGCGGTGCGCTCCTGCCCACCGGCGGAGTAGACGACCTGGCCGCCCTCCTCGCGCACGTTCTCGACGAAGGTTTTCGTCAGCACTTCGATGCCCTGCGCTTTGAAGCCGCGTGCGACGACCCGGGAGATGTCCGCATCTTCGCTGGGGACGACGCGATCGAGTCCTTCCAGCAGCGTGACCTGGCTGCCGAAGCGCGCGTACGCCGACGCGATTTCGCTGCCGGACGCGCCGGAGCCGACGACCGCCAGCGTCGCGGGAATCTCGGCGAGCTGCCATGCCTCTTCGGTGCCGATGATCCGCTCGCCGTAGGTGATGCCCGGCAGCGCGCGCCGCACCGAGCCGGTCGCGAGCAGCACGCCTTTGGTGGCGGTGAGCGTGCCGACCCCTTCGACGGCGACCTGGCCGTCGGCGGTCAGCGACGCGAACCCTTCGATCAGTTCGACGCCATTCTTCTTGAGCAGTCCGGCGACGCCGCCGGTGAGCGTGGAGATCACCTCGCGGCGGCGCTCGCCGACTTTGCCGAAGTCCACCTGCGGCGTGCCGACCCCGGTGATCCCGAACTCTTCGGCCTCCTGGATTTCGCTCAGCACGTCGGCGCTGCGCAGCACCGCTTTGGCGGGGATGCACGCGACGTTGAGGCAGCGCCCGCCGACGAACTGCTTTTCGACGACCGCAGTTTTTAGGCCGACCTGGGCGGCCCGGATGGCGGAGACGTACCCGCCCGGGCCCGAACCGATGACGACAAGATCGAAGGTTTGGTCGGCCATGCTGTTGAACCTACTAGGAGGGTGTTTCGGTGTGGTGACGCGGCGCGGGGGTGGCGCCGGTGTCGGTGTCGGTGTCGCGCGGCCGGCCGGGATGATCCGGGCCGGCGACATGCTGCGGGGTTTGTGCGCGGGCAAGCACGCGCACCAGCGTCCAGAAGAGTGGTCCTGCGATTGCGAGGAACACGAGTGGTCCGAGTGCTTGCAGGATGGTGTGGGCGAGGATCACGGCGGCGAACGCGAAGATCGACGAGATCGCCAGCAGTGCCTGCATCAGCAGCAACGCCCACGCTTTGAGCCGCCACACCTGCGTGGCGACGAGCACGGCCGCGACGCCGAAGAGGGCTTGGGCGAACTGTGCGGTGCCGTTGCGCAGGGAGTAGCGCGGCTGGTAGCCGAGCGCGAGCAGCAGCAGGTTGGCGAGGCCGATCGCGGCGAGCAGGATCGCGGCAAGTGCGGCGGGGGTGGGGCGTTCGCCGGGCGCGAAGGGCCGCAGCTGCGTGCGCAGGGCGGCGTTGCGTTCCTCGGAGGAGAGGCGCCTGGGCCGGTCGGCGATCGCCTGCTTGAGTGCTCTGGTGGCCGAGAGCGGGTCGTCGGCGTGCGCGATGGCCCGCACGACGACGATCCGCTCGGCGCCGCTGGCGAGCGTGCGGTCGATCGTTTGCTCGTCGATCCCACCGATCGCAAACCACGGCAGTTGCGCGTGCTGGCTGGCATGCCACACGTAGCGGTAGCCGGCGGCGGGACGGCCGGGCTTGGTGGGCGTTTCGTGGACGGGGCCGACCCCGGCGTAATCGGCGCCGTCGGCGGCGGCCCCAGCGAGTTGCTGCGGGGTGTGGGTGGAGACGCCGACCAGTGCGCTGGGGCCGGCGATGCGCCGTGCTTCGGCGACCGGCAGGTCGTCTTGGCCGACGTGAACGCCGTCGGCGCCGATCGGTTGGACGAGATCGGGGCGGTCGTTGATGATGAACAGCACCGCGTGTTCGTGGCAGCGCCGCGCGAGGTAGGCGCCGGCTTCGATCAGCCATTCGTCGGGGGCGTCCTTGGCGCGCAGCTGCACGATGTCGACGCCGCCTTCGATTGCCGCGTCGACGGTCGCGAAGAGATCCCGCCCTTCGGTCGGGCCGATTACGAGGTACAGCTCGCTCTCCAGCAGCCGCAGGCGCCGCGCGGCAAGCACCCGGCGCGGATCGACCGGCGGGTGCTCGGCGGAGATCGCAGTGTCGGGCTGGTCGCTGGTCACGCCGGTGTCCCAGCTTGCCACACCGCGCCGGCACACGGCAGCCTCGGAGCGAGGCGGACCATCATGGTCCCTCCGACTCCGAGACTGCCGAGGCGGCGGCCCGCGCGACGGCCGCCTCGCTGGTTACGCGAGCAGCTCCATCGCCCGTTGGTGGCGCTGATGCGCGGCTTCCAGCTCGGCCTTGAACTGGGCGTCGCCCCGCAGATCCGCGAGGTACTGGTCGATCGCGGCTCGGATTACCGCAGTTTTGCTGGTGCCTCGCGCATGCGCGACGGCATCGAGCGCGTCGTTCGTGCCGGTTGGGAGTCGCAGCGACATAGCGGTTGTAGTCATGGGTGCCTCACGAGGGCCGGGAGTCAGCGCGTCAATTATATTGACGCGCTGGTCCCACGCAACCGATGTGTTGAGGTCGGTTGATACCGTGGTGCCGATCATCATGCACCGACCTTCCTACGATGACTTCGTCCAGGCGCTTACGATCGTGCATGGCTGGACGATCGCGCAGGCCGACGCCGCAACAAAGCGGCCGTTGGCGGAATCCGCGCTGGCTGCTGCCTGGGCCGGTTTTGGCGACGTTGAGATGTACGTTGATGACGTGACCAAGGCGGCCGTGACCGGGGCGCGTATCGCGCGCAACCACGCGGCAGTCGACGGCAACAAGCGCGTCGCGGTCCTGATGATGTCGGCGATGCTCTCGACCGCGAACTACCGGATCGCGATCTCCGACGACCTGCTGGCGGAGCTGATCGAGCGGGTCGCTGGCCGCGAGCCGGTGCTGACTGAAGAGCAGTTCATCGAGCAGATCGCCGCCGCCGTCGCCCCGCGCTAGATGACGTGAAGCCACCGCACGGCGAGCGAAGGGCGGCGGCGTCCGCTTACCGCGAAAGCTTTTTGTAGGTGATGCGGTGCGGGCGCGTGATGTCTTCGCCGAGCACGTCGCGGCGGTACTCCTCGTACGCCTGGAAGTTGCCTTCGAACCAGGTCACCTGTGAGTCGCCGCGGAAGGCGAGCACATGCGTGCAGACGCGATCGAGGAAGAAGCGATCGTGCGAGATGATGACCGCCGAGCCGGCGAAGTTCAGGACGGCCTCTTCGAGCGCGCGGAGCGTTTCGGTGTCGAGGTCGTTGGTCGGTTCGTCGAGCAGCATCAGGTTGCCGCCTTCGGCGAGCTGCTTGGCGAGGTGCAGGCGGTTGCGCTGGCCGCCGGAGAGCGAGCCGACCTTTTGCTGCTGGCGTGAGCCTTTGAAGTTGAAGGTCGCGCAGTACTGGCGGCTGTTGATGACCTGCTTGCCGACGATCATCTGGTCGAGGCCGCCGGAGATCTCTTCCCAGACCGACTTGTTTGGGTCGAGCGCGTCACGCGACTGATCGACGTACGACGTGTGCACGGTCGGGCCGACCTCGATCGTGCCCGAGTCGGGTTGCTCGATCCCGGTGATGAGCTTGAAGAGCGTCGTTTTGCCGGCGCCGTTGGGGCCGATCACGCCGACGATGCCGCCCGGCGGCAGCGTGAAGGAGAGATCTTCGAAGAGCAGCTTGTCGCCGAACGCTTTGCTGACGCCGCTGACCTCGACGACCTTATCGCCGAGTCGTTCGGCGACGGGAATGTGGATTTTGATGTCGTCGAGCTGCACGTTCTGCTGTTGATCGACGAGTTCCTGGAAGTTACGCAGGCGCGCTTTGCTTTTGGTTTGGCGCGCTTTTGGTGTCTGCCGCACCCATTCGAGTTCTTGCTCGATCGCCTTTTTGCGGTTGAGGTCGGTGCGCTGCTCGGCCTCCATCCGCTTCTGTTTGGCTTCGAGGTATGTGGAGTAGTTGCCTTCGTACGGGTAGGCGTTGCCGCGGTCGAGCTCGAGGATCCAGGTCGCGACGTTGTCGAGGAAGTAGCGGTCGTGGGTGACCGAGATGACGGTGCCCTTGTACTCGGCGAGGTGCTGCTCTAGCCACGCGACCGATTCGGCGTCGAGGTGGTTGGTTGGTTCGTCGAGCAGCAGCAGGTCGGGGGCGGAGAGCAGCAGGCGCGCCAGTGCGATGCGGCGCTTTTCGCCGCCGGAGAGGTCGGCGACCGGCCAGTCGCCGGGTGGGCAGCGCAGCGCGTCCATCGCCTGATCGAGCTTCTGATCGATGTTCCAGCCGTCCGCCGCGTCGATCTTGTCTTGCAGGCGCGCGAACTCTTCGGCCGTTTCGTCGCTGTAGTTGGCGGCCAGCTCGTTGAAGCGGTTCATCAGGTCGCGGATTTCCGCGAGGCCATCTTCGACGTTGCCGCGCACGTCTTTGGTTTCGTCGAGTTCGGGTTCCTGTTCGAGGTATCCGACCGTCACGCCGTCGGTCAGGTTCGCGTCGCCGCGATACTCCTCATCGACGCCGGCCATCACCTTCAGCAGCGTCGACTTGCCGGCGCCGTTGGGGCCCAGGACGCCGATTTTGGCGCCGTAGAGGAACGACAACGTCACGTCCTTGAGGACGGTCGTGTCGGGCGGGTGCACCTTGCTGAAGCGGTGCATCTGGAACACGTACTGCGGAGCCACGCACCCAGGGTACCGGGGGGCGGTCACCCGCAGAGCTTGCACGGACTGCTGGCGGCGTAATGCGGCCGCAGGTCCAGGAGTTTCGACGACCGACCCGAGCACCGGCCCCGGCGCGCTATAGGTGATCGTCGGCGTGCTTGCGGAGCGCGGGGAGCAGCGCGGCGTAGCGTTCGAGGAAGGCGCGCTCGCTGCGGCCGCTGCGGCGCAGCCAGCCGGTGACTTCGTCGTTGCCTTTGCTGGCGTTGCAGGAACCGCAGGCGGGGACGACATTCTCCAGCGTGTAGCGGCCACCGCGGCTGATCGGCAGCAGCGTGTCGCGTTGCAGCGGCCGGCCGATCTGCCCGCAGTACGCACAGCCACCCCAGGCCGCCTGGATCGCGACCCACTGCGCGTCCGTAAGGTCGTTGTCGCGTGCGGCGACCTTGCGGCGGCGCTTACGCGAAAGGCGCGCACTACGCGAACGGCTGCGGGCGGGTTGCGGCACCCGCGCAGCGTAAAGCCAGCAACGGGCGCCGTCGCCCCGGCTACGACGGCGGGTCAGCACCCGCCGGCGCCCCGTCGCGCAGCGCCCGCCCGGTCGCGCCGTTACCCGCGACGGTAGGGGTCGACCATCACCGAGTCGATCGTCACGCCGATGTTGAAGTACGGCGACCACCACGCCGCGAGCGTGCTCTGGTAGATCGACTGGGCGCGCGCGATCGCGTCGCGCAGCGGGTTGGAACCCTTGATCGCGGTGAGCAAGTCGTCGATCACATCAGCCGGGATCAGCGAGATGAACTTGATTTGCACCGTTGCCGTCTCCCCGCCGTTGCCGGTGAGCGGCAGCAGCGTCGCGAGCGGGCTCGCCTCGCTGGCCTGCCAGCGGGTCGGAAGGGCGGTGACGCGCTTGGAGGAGGTCAGCTCGACGTTGGTGATCTCGCCGTCGGTGTCGCGGTAGATCACGAGCGCCAAAAATCCGCTGAAGTAGGCGTTGTCGACCTTGTACGCGAAGCGGAAGTGCGGCTTGGTTTCGTCGACGCAGAACTCCGGTGAGGTGGCGGTCGAGCCGAGCGGCAGCCGCAGGGCGCGCGACCCGGACTTGATGCCGAGCGTTTCGTTGCCAGCCACGGTGGCGGCAGCGCCGGTCAGCGTCCACGCCTTGCCGTTGGCTTCAAAGCCGCCACCCGGCGCCGGGGTGTAGTACGCGGTGTCGCCGTCGACGGAGGCGAACGCCTGCGAGGAGTCGGCCTCCACGCACTGGTCGGCGAGAGCCGAGGTCGGGGCGATCGCGGCGGCGCAGACGGCAAGAAGGGGAAGTAGGCGGCGGGGGTGCATGGGGAGACTCCGGGGGCAACGGGCGAGAACTTGTAAGTACTGTCCGTTACCGCGTTGCACTTGACAATGGTGCATCAACGCCCGTCGCAAGAATTGAACCGGATTCGATTTTGCGTTGTTGGCGCGCGGAATCGGCCAGACTGGGCCTGATGCCTGAAACGCCCCCAGAACGCCCGCTGCGCAAAGGCGAACGTACCCGGCTGCACATCATGCGAGTGGCGACGCAGCTCTTCTCTTCGCAGCCGCCATCGAGCATCAAGATGGATGACATCGCCTACGCCGCGAAGGTCTCGGTCGGCACGCTCTACAACTACTTCCCCAGCCGCGACGCGTTGCTGCTGGCGTTCACCACCGAAGCCTACGACGTGCTCGAACGCTACCGCGCCGATGTGAGCAAGTTGCCGTCGCCGCTGCAACGGGTCTACGCGGCCGGCGATGCCTACCTCCAATTCGCGATCGAACGGCCCGCGTTCGTTCGCTACATGATCGCTCAGGGGCTCCAGCCGGTCGAGGATGAGGAGCTCGCCGAGATGAACGAGCGCGCGTCGCGGCGTGTGCGCGAGCTGGTGATGCAGGCGGCGATCGACTTGCGCGAGGCGATGCAGGCGGGCGAGATGCCGGCAGCACCGGTCGACGAGCTGGTGGTGATGCTGTTCGGCATGTGGAACGGCATCGTTGGCCTCGTCGTGCGGGCCGATGAGACGCGCATCCCGCCGGAGCTGGCGCAGCGCGCCGTCGCACGCTCGCGCGAGTTGCTGCACCGCGCGATCCTGCACGAGTTCGCGAACTCTGGGCCGCCGCCGGCACCGTGGGAACGCGAGGCGCCGCCGACCTGAACCGGATTCCAAGTTCTCCCGGCGCTGTTGCACCGGTTCTGGGTGGTACCGTATGGTCCGCCGCAGACGCCGATCTGTTGCCCGGCCGGCGTTCGTCCCCACCGTCCCAATCCGGGCTGCTTTTTCGGAGGCACCAATGTTCCATCGTCCCCGGCTGCTTGCGGCCACTGCGTCGCTTTGTCTGTTCGCCGGTGCCGGCATCCCGGCCGTCGCCAGCGCTGATCCGGTCGATCTGCCGACGGCCGACGCCGTGCGCGTCGATGGGCCGTACACCACCGCCAAGGTTTCCGTGCCGGAGAGCGCGTCGTCGGCGTTCGGGACGGCGACGATCACCTACCCGACCGACGCCTCCGGCAAGGTCGGCGCGATCGCCGTCTCGCCCGGTTACACCGCGAAGGAAAGCACGATCGCGTGGTACGGGCAGGCGCTGGCGTCACACGGGTTTGCCGTCATCACCTTCAATACCAATTCGGTGTACGACCAGCCGGCGGCGCGCGCAACCGCGCTGTTGGCCGCCGTCGACTATCTCACCGGCTCCAGTGCAGTCGCCGCGAAGGTTGACGCGAGCCGCACAGCGGTGATGGGCCACTCAATGGGCGGCGGCGGCGCGATCGAGGCGGCTAAACGCCGCTCGACGCTCAAAGCGGCCGTTGGGCTCACGCCGTGGAACCTGAACTACATCGGCACCGCCGATCGCAGCCCGACGTTGATTATCGGTGCCGAGAAGGACACGATCGCCGCGCCGTACTTCTTCGCCAATCCGCTGTACGCCGGGATCAACAGCTCGACGCCAAAGATGCTGTCGAATCTCGCCGGTCTCGGTCACATGGCGCCGATCAGCCGCAACACTGCGATCGAAGGCACCGTCGTCGCGTGGATGAAGCGCTTCGTCGACGGTGATACGCGCTACACCTCGCTGCTGTGCCCGGCCAACACCGCCGCGCCGAGCGGCAGCCTTAGCCGCTACCAGGCGAATTGCAGCAGCTGGTAATTCCGACGGCGCCGCCGGGGCCTCCGCCACGGCGGTCGTCGGGGCGGCGTCGACCGCTGCCACCGCAGCCGCAGCCTGCGGCTGCGGTGGCGCGGCGGCCTCACTGATCGGAGATCGCCTGCGGCGGCGCAGCAGCGCCCAGGTCGCGGCGCCGCCACCGAGTAGGCCAAGCAGGCCAATCGAGGTCGCCACGCTGGCGTACACCCACCACGGCGTGGTGGTGGCGGCTGGCGGTGCGACCGGCGTGGTGCCTGGTGTCGTGCCGGACAGGTCGTCGCCGAGGTGCGTGGTGATCGTCGCTTCGCGGTGTGCTCCGCAATGGTCGGCAGCGACGTGCAACCGGTAGTCACCTGAGTCAAGTTTGCCGCGCAACGGAAGCGGATAGGGAATCTCGTCGCCCGGCAGCACCGAGTTGAGCTGCTGGGTGATGGTGCGCGGGGCAATGCCGTTGCCGCTCAAGGTGGCGCGAACTTTCGGCTCGCAGATCGCGCCGCCGTCGTTGCGCATGCGGATCGTCGCGGCCGGAACGCTCGTTCCCGGCAGCGCGGTGAGTCCGATCTTCCCGAGCTCTAGTTGGGCGCGCTCGCCGCCCGGCAGCGTGACTTGTACGCCGAGCACGAAGCGGGTGATCTGTTTGATCGCAAAGCGCGAGCCGCTGGTGCTGGTGCGCGCGTTCTCGACGGCCAGGCCGCCGAGGTGGACGCCCGGCGCGGCATCCTTTGGCACGTCGATCGCGAAGCGGATGCGGCGCTGCCCACCCGGCTCGACGTGGATGCGGTGCTTGCCGGGGTCGATCCACCGGCCGGCTTCGCGTTTGGGTTGCGTGCGGTTCGCGTAGACCGCGCCGCTGGTCGTGCCGGTCAGCCCGTCGACGCCGTCGATGATGAGCGTGACCGTGCGCTTGGAGCCATTCGTCACGATCGCCGACTCCTCCAGGTGCTCGCCGGGCTTCGCCGTCAGCTGGAAGTACGCGGCGGCTTGCTCTTCACCATGCCGCTTGATTGGGCGGACGCTGAAGGTGTCGCTGCTGGCGGCTGCGGCGGGCGGGGCGGCGGCAAGCAGCAGCGCCGCTGCCGTGGCCCCTACGACGGGCCGGAGGCGATCGAGATCGTCCATGTGGAGGTGTAGGTGCCGGCGGTCGCCGACGCGGGGACGGTCAGCGTCCACGTTGGGGTGATCGTGAACTTGCCGAGGCCGGTGCTGCTGGCGGCGTTGTAGAACGTCGTCGCAGTGGGGGCAGTGGAGGCGGCTGGGAGTGTGTACGGCCAGGTGAGCGAGCTGGTGGTCGGATTGGTGCAGGTCGTCAGGCAGGTCGCGCTTGGCTCCGCAGTGATCGTCGTTGCGGTAGAGGGAAGGGTCACCGAGCCGGTGGTGAAGAGTGTGCTGGTCGCGGTGAGTTTCCAGCCGACGCCGGTGCCGCGAGGATCGGTGACGGTCAGCGCCTGCGTTCCGGTGGTGGTCTTGTTGGTGCCGTCGAGCGTGACGCCGGTGAAGGTCACGTTGGGCGCCGTATCGAGGGCCAGGGTCCCGCCGGTCAGCGTGGCGCTGGCGGTGGCGCCGTGTGCGCTCGCGGCCCCGAACAGCGTCAGGCACGCGATCACCGTTGGGGCGCCGACCGGGACAAGCTTGTTCGGGTGTGGTCGGGTCATGTCTAGGTGATCGACCGATTGGTCGCGCCGCCACTCAACGCCTGGACGCCCCATTGAAAAACTGAACGAGATTCAGGAAGTGCGCCGTATGTGGCGTGGGAGGGGCGCAGGCCGGTCGCAGCGCTGGCGCCTACCGCCGCTTGCGCTGTTGCTGCGCTTTGATCAACTCCAGCAGCACGGTCGCCAGGCTGGTGGCCGACTCGGTTGCCAGCCGCTCCAGCCGCTGCGCGGCTTCGGTGTAGCACTCGCTATCGGCTCGGTCGCCGATGACGACGACCGTCGCGACGCCGTCCACCACGCGGAACACGATGCGCCAATCTCGATCGCCGACGACCATCTTCCGGTAGCCATGCAGTCCCCCCGAAAGCGGTTCGCCAGCTTGATCGCCCTGTTCCTCGATTCTGACGAGCTTCGTGAGGAAGTCCTTGAGTCGCCCGGTCTTCGCGTACTTCCTGAGATCGTCAACGGCCTCGTCGATCAACTCGACGCGAACGCTCACGCCTCCCCGCCCTGCGCGGCGAGGTCGTCGCGCGAGTAGCCGAACATTTCAAGGACCTCGTCGAGTGAGTGCGTGCGAGGTGCGGTCGTCATCTCGCGCGCGAGCGTCAACGACAGATCTGCGATCAGAGCCTCCTGCCGATCGATGCGGGCCAAGTGATCCATGCTGACGATCGCCGCGACCGGCTTGCTGTTGCGCAGCACCACGCGCTCAAGCCCCTCCTCCGCATCGCGGACAAGACGGGAGACTCCACGCTTGCTCGCCTCCTGCACGGAGATCAACGACTCAGTATCCACAATAGCCATCTAGCCACCTTTCTGAATGCGATTCTACGCAGCCGGACCCCAGCGCGTGGACGCGGTGGTCGCGAGAGCGGCAGGAACAGGTGCCGTGGGTGGCCGTCGTCGCACGCAGCTCGGCCCGATGACTAGAGTTCGCGCGGTGGGCGCTCCGCAGGTTGCGATCGTCGGCGGCGGCATCGTCGGCCTCTCGGCCGCATGGCAACTGGCGCGCGGCGGCGCGCGGGTCGAGCTGCATGAGCGCGGCGCGCTGGCCGGCGAAGCGACGCACGTCGCGGCGGGCATGCTTGCGCCGGTCAGCGAAGCCGACCCCGCCGAATCGCTGCTGCTCGCACTCGGACTGCGCTCGGCAGCGCGCTGGCCCGCCTTCGCCGCCGATCTGGAACGCGACGCCGGCCTAGAGGCCGGCACGCTGCTCGACGCCACCGGCACGCTGCTGATCGCACGCGACGGCGACGAGGCGCGCTGGCTGGAGCGTGAGGCGGCGATCCGCCGCGCACAACGCCTCGAATGCGCCGCACTGACGCCACGCGCCGCGCGCCAGCTGGAACCCGATCTCGCGCCGGGACTGCGCGGCGCACTGCACATCC